>JAHFUX010000009.1 GCA_023264875.1 Nitrosarchaeum sp. | reverse complement strand
TTTTAACTCTTCAACTTTTTGTTTGGTCTTATCAACATCAATTGTCATTTCTTCAGCATCAAATGGATAAAATTCAATTTCTAATCCATGAACTAATCCTGCAGTTCCTGAATGTTCTTTTTTACCATGAGAAATATGACCTCCTGCAGGAATTGAAGGTGCTAACATTACATCACCTGGATTTGTAAAAGCAGAATATACTGCAAGATTTGCAACTACACCAGAAATAGGTCTTACATCTGCAAATTTAGCCTTGTACAACTTCTTTGCAAGTTTCATACATTCAAACTCAACATCATCAATGTATACACATCCTGCATAGACTCTCTCACCAGGCCAACCCTCAGCATATCTATTACCAAAATCTGATATTATTGCCTCTCTTACAGCTGGACTTGGTATGTTTTCACTTGCAATTAGCGGAATAGAATTTTCAAACCATTTATGATGTTCTTTTAACTTTGAGAAAATTTTATTGTAAGACTCTTTATTTGCTGATTTGACCATGTTTTGCGAATTGATTTTCCCAATTTAAAAACACCGATTTTAGACTATTTTATTGACAAGTTTTTGATCTGCAACGTATAAAAGGGGAGTTAGAGATTTTTCCAACTATGGGTATGCAAGCAACTTCTAAAGGCACTATGCCAGTTGTATTGTTAAAGGAAGGCGGCTCTGAAACCAAAGGACGAGACGCACAAAAAAATAACATTGCAGCAGCTAAAATAATTGCTGAAATTGTTCATACTAGCCTTGGTCCAAGAGGTATGGATAAAATGCTAGTTGACTCCTTGGGAGATGTTACTATTACTAATGATGGTGCAACCATTCTAAAAGAAATTGATGTACAACATCCAGCAGCAAAAATGCTCGTTGAAATATCAAAGACTACTGATAATGAAGTAGGAGATGGTACCACATCGGCAGTCATTCTAGCTGGTGCTCTTCTAGAGAATGCTGAATCACTTTTAGATCAAAATGTTCACCCAACAATTATAGTTGATGGATATAGAAAGGCAGCTAAAAAAGCAAAACAATTCCTTCAAGATATTGCTGAGACTGTAACTGCAAATGATAAAACAATTCTTAACAAAATTGCAAAAACATCTATGCAAACAAAACTAGTAAGAAAAGATTCTGATCAATTAGCAGATATTGTTGTGAAAGCAGTTCTTGAAGTTGCTGAAAAAGAAGGTGACAAATATACAGTTGATATTGATGATATTAAAGTAGAAAAGAAAGCCGGCGGCTCGATTAAAGATTCTGTTATTATTCAAGGTATTGTGCTTGACAAAGAAATTGTTCATGGAGGAATGCCAAGAAAAATTTCTGATGCAAAAATAGCATTAATTAACAAAGCTCTTGAAATTAGTAAAACTGAAACTGATGCTAAAATAAACATCTCAAACCCACAACAATTGAAATCATTCCTTGATGAGGAAAATAGAATGCTAAAGAATATGGTGGACAAAGTAATTGGTTCTGGAGCCAATGTGGTCTTGTGTCAAAAAGGAATTGATGATATGGCTCAACACTACCTTGCAAAGGCAGGAATCATTGCAGTTAGAAGAATTAAAGAAAGTGATCTTACAAAACTTGCAAAAGCAACTGGTGCTAGAATCGTAAATAATCTAGATGACATATTTGAAAAAGATCTAGGTGATGCCCAATTAGTGGAAGAAAGAAAAATTGAAGAAGATAAATGGGTATTCATTGAAGGTTGCAAACATCCAAAATCTGTTACTTTACTTCTTCGTGGTGGCTCTCAAAGAGTAGTTGATGAAGTTGAACGTTCTGTTCATGATTCACTTATGGTAGTAAAAGATGTAATTGAAAAACCAGAAATTGTTGCAGGTGGTGGTGCACCTGAAACTTATGCTGCAACTAAAATAAGAAGTTGGGCAAAATCACTAGAAGGCAGAGAGCAATTGGCTGCTGAAAAATTTGCAGATTCTTTAGAATCAATTCCTTTAACACTTTCAGAAAATGCTGGAATGGATCCAATTGATACACTTACTGTTCTTCGTTCTAGACAAATGAAGGGAGAAAAATGGACAGGAATTGATGTTATGAAAGGTAAAATTGGAAATATGAAATCAAGTGATATCATTGAACCATTGGCAGTTAAACTTCAAATTGTTTCTGCAGCTGCAGAGGCCGCTTGTATGATTCTTAGAATTGATGATGTTATTGCCACACAAAAATCTGCAGGACCGCCACCTGGAGCAGAAGGCGGAATGCCTGGAATGGGTGGTATGCCTGGAATGGGTGGTATGCCTGGAATGGGTGGTATGCCTGATATGGGCGGAATGATGTAAATCATTTTGATAGCAAATTATTTTTCAAAAGTTTATTTGATAATCTCATTTACGAACCATATTGAGTAAAACCACATCCAAAATGCTTACAGGATTCAAGTATGTCTATCTGATAGCATTTTTTGCATTACTTTCAGGCTTTTTTCATCCACTGATCACTAACACAAGTTTTGACAGTGTAATAATTGGAGTTATAGTATTATTTGTTGGTCTTGCAGGCGGTCTTTTGCTTTACAAGTCTGCTGTTTCTGAGAAAAGACGTGTAATATTTCTTGGTGGAGGTTTTTCTCTAATATCTATCTCATTATTTTACATCTTTCAGATTACTGGACGAGTTTAGATATCAAAATATAGATAAAATTCATGTGGATGAGGTCTAATTGCAATTTCACGCTGATCCCTTTTACCTAATTCTATCATTTTATCAATTACATCACTTGTATAAATTGGGCTAAGAAATTTTCTATCACTTTCTAATTCATCTAGTGCTTCACCAAGACTCTTTGGCAATACTCCTATTCCTCTTTTGGCTCTATCTGATTTTGTCATTTTAAAAATATCATCACGAACTTGATCCCCAGGATCTATTTTTTTCTTAACTCCATCCATACCAGCTGCAGTCACTGCAGCAAATACAAGATATGGATTTGATGAAGGATCAGGAGCTCTAAATTCAAGTCTCTTAAGACTAGCATAATTTTTTCCTTTGAGATGTTGTGGTACTCTTACTATTGCAGATCTGTTACCTGCACTCCATGCGATATAAGCTGGTGCTTCATAGCCAGGAACAAGTCTATGATATGAATTAGTAGTAGGATTACAAATTGCAGATAATGCTTTTGCATGATTGATAATTCCACCACAAAAATATTTTGCAGTTTGACTTAACTCATCTGCATCATCAGGATCATAGAATACATTTTCCTTTCCTTTCCATAAACTTACATTAACATGCATTCCGGACCCTGCATCCATTGCAACAGGTTTTGGCATCATAGTTGCAACTTTTCCATATTTTTGTGCTACATTTTTTATTACATATTTGTAAGATTGAGCAGCATCTGCAGCATTTGTCATATAGTCATATTTGATATCAATCTCACATTGTCCTGCAGTCGCAACTTCATGATGATGGTTATCGCATAATATGCCAAAATCATTATTCAATATGTTTACACATTCATTTCTAAATGGAGTCAGAGTATCTGAAGGAGTACTTGGATAGTATCCCTCTTGAAGACCCATAGGATATCCTGTTCCTTCATTATTCCATGGAGCTTCTTTTGATTCAATTGAATAGGATTGACCTTTGTATGGAGTTAAAACATCCCAATGCACTTTATCAAAAACAAAAAATTCTACTTCCGGACCCCAAGCACTGTAATCAAATCCCTGAGATTTTACATATTCTTCTGCTTTTTGTGATATTCCTCTAGGATCTCTAGATAATCTCCCTCTATCTCCACCCCAATAGACATCACATAGTAATCTTGCAGTCTTATTTTCAGTCATCCATGGAATAATGGCAAAAGTATTAGGGTCTGGTTTTAAAATAAGATCTGAATCATCAACACTAGCAAAACCAATTATTGATGAACCATCTAATTTCGGCAGTCCATCTCTCATTTGTTCAGGTGTAAATGTGATTGCTGAGATTGTAGTATGATGAAAACGACCAGTAAGACCAGTAAATTGTAAATCTATAAACTGAATTCCTTCATGTTGAATTCTGGCAAAAACTTCATCTGGTGAATATGTTACTTGTATTGCTTTTCCATGACTAACTTTATAGGGCAATTTTATGCTTCAATCAAACACAAATACATCCGAGATTTAAGGATTAGGTAAGAAATGTCAGAAACAAATGAAATCGATCTCAACAAATTACATCATATAGTCCTACGAGAAACTGAAAGTGATTCAATTCAAGAAATTAATCCTGATTTCTATAGAAATCTTTCAGACTTTATTGGTGACTTAAAAAAACAGGAATTTGATGGAGTAGAAAGTAAAATCAAAGAGACCATAATTGATACAGCTACAGAACTAACATCACTTTTAATCAATATTAGACTTGACAAAATTTCCAAATCAGATAATATAGATTTTAAAAATCTTTTAGACGAAGAAAAATTTATCCTTGATGCAGAAGAGGAACAAAGAGAACGAACTGAAATGATTCTCTCTGCAACAATTAATGGAAAATCAAAATTCCTTGAATCTATCTCTCAAAATCATAAAACTAAGACTGTTGTTATTAGATTTCTTAAAGAAGTAGATGAAATTATAGGCGTCGATTTGGAAAAATATGGACCTTTTAAAACAGAAGATGTTGCAACAATACCATATGAAAATGCTCAGGCATTAATTGCTAAAAATATAGCAACTAAAATTCGTTGGGAAGATTAGATAGAAATTACGCCTCGAATTATTTTGATTTATGACACATACAGGTGTTGATGTTGTTGATTTTCTCTTTTATACAATTTATCCAGTAATTGGTATATTTGCAGTAGAAGTAATTAGTAGAGTTACTAAAACCCCGAAATGGATTAAACTCTGGTTGCAAGCTGCTGTGTCCATAGGATTTGGAATTTATTATTGGTTTGTATTACCTGCCCCTCAAAATTTTCCATTAACGGCAATGGTGATGTTTGCACTTGCTTTAGCATTAATCTATCAAGGAAGACGTGCAAAAATCTCTCCTGATAAAAGTCCATATTAGATTCTTATCTAATTTTTGAATCTTCGAAGCATTCGTTTAAACACATTTTGTTTATTTGGTCCTCCATCTCTGATTACTTTTTTCTCCCCAAATCTATGAGCTCTGATCTGAGTTAACTTCACACATCTATGTTCTTCTGGAAGTCTATGTTCAGCACAAAATGGATCCTTGCAATAATTACATTGGAAAGGCATATCTGCCATATCCCCACAATAAGCACACTTTTCAGGTTTCACAACAATTCTATAGTTTTTCTTCTAATAAACTTGCTATCATCTCATTTAAAATTTAATTTTTTTTTCAAAAATTCAAGTAAACGTTTTTACAATGTCGAAATTAAAAATAATTAAGTGAATTTTAATGATTAAAGGCAAAGTAGCAATCATAACTGGAGCAAGTAGTGGAATAGGTTTTGCTACAGCATTAGCACTTTCAAAAGCAGGAGCAAAAGTTGCAATAGGTGCACGACGAACTGATATGCTTTCTGAATTAGAAAAAAAGATTAAAGAAAATGGTGGAGAAGTTTATTCTCAAAAATTAGATGTTACCAAGAAAAATGAATGTAATTCTTTTGTTGGTAATGTTTTGAAAAAATGGGGAACAGTGGACATTCTAGTAAATAATGCTGGATTGATGCCTCTAAGTTTTTTTAAAAACTTGAAGATTGATGAATGGGATCAAATGATAGATGTTAACATTAAAGGAGTACTATATTGTACTGGCGCAGTAGTTACACATATGCTTGAAAACAAATCAGGTCATATAATTAATATCTCATCAGTTGCTGGAAGAATTGTTTTTCCTGCAGGCAGTGTTTATTGTGCAACAAAACACGCAATTACTGCCTTTAGTGAAGGGCTAAGACAAGAACTCAGTGTAAGAAAAAACATTCGTGTTACATGTATTGAACCAGGAGTAGTTGCAACAGAACTAACAAACACGATTACCGATGAATCATTACAAGGATTTGTTGAAAATGCTAAAAAAATGGAAGCTTTACAAGCTGAAGATATTGCAAATGCCATTGTTTATGCTGTAGAGTCACCAAATCATGTAAATGTAAATGAAATTCTAATTAGACCTACCACACAAGATCGTTAAATTGTCTAATATCCCTCATGTGTTGATTCTTGGCGGAGGTTTTGGTGGATTAGCTGCAGCAAATGAAATTAGAAATAATCTTTTATCATCACAAATTAAGATTACAGTTGTTGACAAAAAAAATTGGTTCATGGTAGGCTTTGCCAAACTTTGGATTATCAAAGGAACACGGACATTTGAAAATTCAATAGGTTCACTAAATGAACTTACAAAAAAAGACATTAATTTTCTAGAGGAGGAAATTCTACAAATTGATCTTCAAAATAAAAGTATCAAAACTACAACTAAGATTTTACCATATGATTTTCTAATTATTGCAATGGGTGCAGTGTTAGTACCTGAAAAAATTCCAGGATTATTAGAAAATGGAATGAATCTTTATGATCATAATCAACTTACTGAAATTCATAATAAATTAAAAAATATGAAATCTGGTAATATTGCTATATCAATTATGGGAATGCCTTACAAATGTCCTCCTGCACCATTTGAGGCTAGTTTGTTGATTGATTCTATGCTAAGAGAAGAAGGAGTTAGAGACTCTGTACAAATTCATTTCTACAGTCCAGCGCCAATAACATTACCTGCAGCTGGTCCAGAAATCAGTCAACAAATTCTTACTTTAATAAATTCTGAAAACATTGTTTTTCATGATTCATGTAAAATAAAATTAGTAGAAAAAAATAAACTAATTTTTCAAAATGGTGAAGAAGCTAATTTTGATTTACTTCTTGCTATACCTCCACATGTTGCACCCAAGATAGTTTATGATTCTGGATTAGCAAAAGAAGGTGGATTCATTCCAATTAACAGAGATTGTAAAACACCATTTGAAAATGTATACGCGGTAGGTGATGTGACTACTTTAACAGTTACTGATACAATGGCTGTTCCAAAAGCAGGAGTATTTGCAGAAGGAGAGGCAATAACAGTGGCACAAAATATCATATCAAAAATACAATCTAAAAAAGAATCTTCACTATTTGATGGAATTGGAGGATGTTTTATTGAATCAGGAAGAGATACTGCATCCATAATTGAAGTAGATATGTTTTCAGAACCTAAACCGTCAACAAAACTAACTGAATCTACAGCTAAACATCTTGATGAAAAGATACAATTTGAGAAAGAACGACTCTCAAAATGGTTATGATGAATCATCTTTTTTATTTTCTTTTGTAATATGTTCTAACATAGCTCTTACCTCAACACCCAAATTTTGAGAATCTTTTGCTAATTCTAATTTTTCAGGAATACTTTGCTTAAAATTTTCATCTTCAAATTCTATTCTTATTTTTTGAATACAATCAAGATGGTCCTGTTCAGTTGCAGAAATCCTATGACAAATACTACAAATTTTCATTAATTCTTTCTATTAACCCGACGATTTAATAATTTCATTTAGTGCCTCTCACATGAGGGGTCGTAGTCTAGCTTGGTATGATACTAGTCTGGGGGACTAGTGGTCGCAGGTTCAATTCCTGCCGGCCCCATTACAATTTTAGTATCTTTAGAATATCATCAAAACTTCTTCGTGTTTGTTCTTGCTTGTATATTCTTAAAACATCAATAATTTTTTGTTTTGGCGGAATCTTATAAATTCTTTGAACTTTTTTAGCAATACCTGAACCAATAAAAATAGCCTGAGTGACTGATGTCACATTTGATACTCTTCTATTAACACTTGAACTTTCAAAATCAATTAAAGTTGATCTTGATTTTCCAACAATGACATGTTTTGAAATACTGCTTAATTCACCATGATCAAATCCCATTTGATCTAATCTGTAACAATCTTCTAAAATAGTTCTAACTACAGATTTTAATTTCTTAGAACTTCCTGTACCTTGTAAATACTGTATCCAGTCTCCAATTTTATCTCCCTCAAGATATTCCATTACTAAGAAATTCTTACTTACATCATATAGTTTGGGTCCAACATTTACTGTATTTACTAATCTGAGTAATTTTGCCTCACTTCGCATTTCACTTCTTTGAGAATCTATTCTTCTAATCTTTAGGGCAATTACATTATTTCCTTTTTTTGCTAAGACTACTACTCCAACATACCCCTTTCCTAAAATTTGTAGACTACCAATTGTAGTTTGTCCAGCAAATGATATTGATTTTATTTTTAATTTTTCTAATTCAAAAATTCTTGATTGAAGTTGACGTGAGCTAGCTTTTGGATAACCAAGAATTTTTGAATATGGTTCTTTTATGAATTTTTTAATTGGAATGAAAGATTGTACCATCAGTTGAAATCAGATCCGAAATTGCCTCTTTAATTGATTTGCTTAAATTTTTGTTTCCTACAGAAACTCTAAATCCTTTCTTAAAATCACTTTGTAATCCTTTTGGGATGCCTGTTTGAAGATTATTTTTTAGTAATTCTATCATGAATTTTACTACATCATTATACTTTCTCTTTTCAAGTGAGATAATTTTTTTATCATTACCAATCCACATTAATTCAGTTTTTGAAATATTTTTCGAAATAAAACTATTACAATCACTCTCTCTAAAAAATTCAGGACCACTTTTAGAATAATTTTTTGGAATTTTAGTTGATTCTAAAAGGAAAAAAAGACAAGCTTCACCTTGTTCATCTGAATACGCTTTACTACGTAAAACATTGAAACCTCCTAATTCTAATTGAGTTGTAAGTGATGTAGTCGCTCTCTTAACTTGTCCCCAAATAATATCTGGGCTTCTTATCTTGAAATTAAATTTTATCACAAGAACATTTTCCCAATTATTTTTTGATGATTTTAATTTTTTAGGTTTAAAGAATTGCAGTGTAGATTTATTCTGAAAAGATCTGCAAGCAAGAATAAATTTTCCTATGTTCTCATCAGAAATCGCAGCTGCTAAATTCCTATTACTATCAATAGGATCTATAATTATGATCGATGTTTCAAATACTTTTGATGTCTTTCCAATTATTTGATTTTGTTGAATTTGTGCAATTGATTTTATTACGTTCTCAAAACTACCAAAATTTAACATTAAAACTTCTGATACATATCCACTAAAACCTTGTTTTGCAATTTCTGCTCCATAAATTTTAGTTAACTTTAGAAACGTTTTGAGTATTCTTACTTCATTTCTCATTTTAGGAGTAAGTGCATTTTGCATGTACTTAGTATGAAATGGAGATCTATCTGCAGAACTTTTCCATTCTCCTAAATTTACATCATAACATGGAACTACATTAATTTTGGTTTTCTTAATTCTAGCCTCAACATAAGGATGCTCAGAATATCTAACATAGGGATTATATTTTTTCATTGATTCAAAACCAACTTTTTTTGAAATCTCTATAAATTTTTCATCTGTAATTGATTTTTTGAATTTAATAAAAATATCTATATCTGCTTCTTTTGATAACCAAGTATCTTTAGCATAGGATCCACCAAATTCCAATCCAACTATTTCAGGATAATTCCTAATTTGATTTTCAACTAAAATAAAAGCTTCATCAGCAATTTGTTTTTTTGACTTTTCTATATTTTTAGATGGTATTACAGATTTTCCAATTTTAGAAATTATTTGTTTCATAATTCAGTCTTTATCTCCATTAAATCAGAATATACAGGTCCTTTTGAACGAAGAATGCTTTGTTTAAGTTTGAACCCTGTAATTTCTTGTGTTCCAAAATCAACTGATTTGAATTTATCCAATTCTTTACTAATATCTCCAATCTTATTTTTAATTCTAAACACTGTGATATGAGGTTTAAATGGTTTATCGACAGAAAAGCCTAATGGCATTAATACATTTTCTACTTTTTTTGATAATTCTATCAGTAAATTTCCGCCATTTTCATCAGTACCAATCCAGACAACTCTTGGAAATTTTAATTTGGGAAATACACCAATACCTTTGAAATTTACCATAAAACTTGAAAATTTAATAGAACTTAATGATACCATTACTTTCTCTACCATATCTTGTGATATGTCACCTAAAAATTGTAATGTAAAATGGAGATTATGTGGTTCTATGGGTTTAGCATTTATGTTAATTTCGGATTGAAATTTAGAAATTAAGTTAATTATTTCATTAGAATAAATTTCAATTGCTACAAAAGCTCGCATTATAATTTTCTTTTAATTATGTTTTATAATAATTTCCGGTAGCTTCATAGACCTGCCCATTTTTGTTCTAATATTGACAAAACTAATTGTATGTTTAACCGGTATGCCTGGAGCAGGTAAATCAACAATAGCTGACGGTTTAAAATTCAAAGGTTATGAAATCATTAACATGGGAAATGCAGTAAGAGCAGAAGCTAAGAATAGAAATCTTGAACCTACTGGACCAAATCTTGGTAAGTTGATGCTTGAATTGCGAGAGAAAAATGGTCAAGGTGCAATAGCAGAATTGGTAGTGCCTCAAATTAAAAATTCAAAATCAAATGTAATAGTAATTGATGGAATAAGATCCAATACTGAAATAGAAGTTTTACGTAACTATGGAACAGTTAAACTTCTTGCTATACATGCATCCACTAGTACAAGATTTGGGTTTTTAAAACAACGAGGAAGATTAGATGATCCACAAACAAAAGAAAATTTTGAAGAAAGAGACAACCGAGAAATAGGTGTTGGTATTAGTAACTCAATTGCTTTATCTGATGAAACAATTTCTAACAATAACTTAACAAAAGATGAATTGATTGAATATACATTCAAAATAATTGAAGGATGGATGAATGAGATCTCCTAACATCAGTTGTAAGATAGAGATACTTTCTTCAATTAATTCGTCTGAAGATTCAAAAAAAATTGAAACAGCAATTTTAAATATATTTCCAGATGCCAAAATTAAAACTGATAATTTTTCTATTATATCAAATTCTAAAGATTTACATTTGTTAGAAAAAATCTACGATGTTATTCATTCTAATCAATCACAAAAAATCTATCAACGACAACTAGAAAAAAATTTAGAAAATGATTCTACTTGGTTTTACCTTAACAAACAAGCAGCATTTGTTGGAACTATTGCTCTTTGTGAGGAAGCAGAAGAATCACCGTTAGGGCCAATAAAAGTGGTCTTAACTTCTTCTAGTATTGATAGAATCATAGATTGGTTAATTCTTGGAAATTAAATAACAAAATCAACCGTCTGAGACATTTTTTGTCTATTTTATCTCAATTTCTAGAAAATCTTTTGCTGTGATAACTGAATCATGAATTTGTTTTGCTTCTTCTAAATGTCTAGTTTCATCTTTATATCTAGCTGAAAAATGTGTTAGAATTAAATTTTTTACTTTTGCATTTTTACTCAATATGGCTGCTTGCTTTGCTGTTGAATGGTATGTTTCTTCTGCTTTCTCCTTGGTCTCATCTAAAAATGTTGAATCAAACACAAGATAATCACAACCTTCAAAGAATTTTTCTAATTCTTTGGTTGGCATTGTATCCCCTGAAATTCCAATTTTTTTACCAGATCTTTTTTCTCCTAATACTTGCTCTGGAATAATGGTTCTTTCTCCAATTTTGACTTCCATTCCATGTTGTAATTGATTCCATAGTTTACCTTCAGGAATTTCTAAAGCCTTAGCTTTTTCTAGATTGAATCTACCGGACTTGTCTTTTTCTTCAAAAAGATATGAATATGTTATAACTGAATGATTAGCTTTGCAGGCATATATTGAATAAATTTTTGAATTAAATATTCTTCCTTCTCTGACTATTGTAATCATAACTGGAAATGATAATCCAAAGTTTAGTACCTTGATATTTGCAGCTATGAATTCTTCAATTCCATTAGGTCCGTAAATTTCTAAAGGTTCAGTTCTATGTTGCATTGTCATTGTCTGTAGTAGTCCTAGTAATCCGATACAGTGATCACCATGAAGATGCGTAACAAAAATTTTCATTTTTTTATTCCAACCTAAACCTGATTTCATATAAGAAATCTGTGCTGCTTCTCCTGCATCAAACATGATAATTTCACCATCTCTTTCTAGACAGATACATGATAATCCTCTATTTTCAGTAGGTTGAGCAGCTGAAGTTCCTAAAAATACTAGTTTCATTTTATCAAAATTGTCCTTGTCAAGCTTTTATGCCTATAGATTTCATATTTTTTTATTGGATTAATCTTTAATTTTTTTTCAAATCCTTTTTTACACATGATGGCGATTTTCTTACGTTTAGGTAAGATTGCCACAAATTTTTTCATCAATTCTTCAGGATTTTCTGATGATTTAGATGCAGTTCCATAAGGTAAATCTGTAACAATCCCATCAAATTCATCAGTCATTTCTGTTAATTGATTAAAATCTGCCTTGATTATTTTTGATTTGTATCCATTTACCTCTAAATTTTCTTTCGAAATATTATACATTTTTTCATCAAAATCTAATCCAATTGCATGAATCCCCATCGATTCAGCTTCTAACAACGTAGTTCCAGTACCACAAAATGGATCACAAACGGTTTCACCCTCTTTTAATCCAATTAAATTTATCATTGCTCTTGTAAGCTTCCAATCTAATTCATGGGGATATTTTTTAATTTTCTTTGGTCTATTTTCACTTTTAACTTTTTTTGAAAATCCAAAAAAATTTTCCTGCTCAGTAAAAATCAAATATATAGTAATATCTGGATTTTCAAGAGATACTTGAGCTTTAGAAAACTTTGTTATCATGTCACCCATTGCTCTTTCTAATTCAGATATGTTGAATTGGTTTGATGATAAATTAATTATTCTACAAACAAAAGTTTTAGCATTTTTTAAAACTTCAAAATTTTCATCATCTAAAAACAATCCTGACATTTTACGTAGAATTTGTCCAGAAATTTTTACAAAAGTTGCACGTTTTGTAATTTGTTCCCAGCTAGTTTTTGATTGTATTATTACTAAATTTGACAATATTTTCACCTTTGCAAATCTATCATATGTTTTTGCGATTGAAATTATCTCATCAATTGCAATTTCTAGATTAACTTTAGATAAAACAAAAAAACTTTCTGGCATTATATTATTGCCTTTGCAATTGTGCCTGAAACATCAACCAAGGATGTTTTTCCAGGAATTGTATTTGTACTAATTATTTTTGTAACTCCTGCTTTTTTAATTTTCTTTTCAGCATCATTTCTGAGTAGAGCGTGTGTACAAGCAACAAATACTCGTGCACATTTCTGTTTTTTAAGAAATTCTGTAGCTTTGATAATACTTCCACCCGTACTGATCATATCATCAACTAAAATCAAATCTCTGCCTACTACTTCATTAAAATTTGTAGTTTTAATTTCTACTTTTCCAGTTTTACGATCACGTTGTTTTTCAAGAGATATGTATTCTGTCTTCAAAAACTTGGCAAATTCTTTTGCTCTTTCTTTTCCTCCTTGATCTGGAGAAACAACTAGAGGATTTTTCAATTTTAGTTTTGAAAAATATTTTACTAGATCTGGAATTGCAGTTACATTCTTTGATTTTATATTAAAATACTTTAAACCGATCATACTGTGAATATCTACAACAATAATTCTAGACGTTCCAACACTTTTGAATAAATTGGCAATGACTTTCATTGTTATTATCTCTCCTGGTAAGAATTCTCTGTCTTGACGAGCATATCCCATATATGGTATTACTGCAATTATTTCAGTTCCGTATTCTTTTGCTTTTGAAATTATTGATAATATCTGAATAAGATTTTCATCTACAGGTGGATATGTTGATTGAATGACAATAATTTTGTTTTTTTGAGGTTTTCCTTCAAGTGTAATTTTACTTTCACCATCTGGAAAAACTCTTAACTGAGATTTTAATAAATTTGCTCCTAATCTTTTTGCCAATTTTTTTGCAAGATCTTTAGATGAACTTCCAGATATAATAGTAAATTTTGTCAATAATTCAACGACAAAGAAGGGGTTCTTAAATTTTGAGGGTATTGTAGAACATGATTTTTGTAATCTGTATCACTGATGGTTTCACTGAATTTTTAAAAGATCTGAGACTCACCAATGAGCATCCTTGATATTTCGTATTGTGATAAACTAAAAGTATAGGAAATATGAAAAGAATAACCAAAACTTGAGAGAAATATGGTAGAAAATAACTATGATATATTAGGAATTATTGAAGGCTCAACTGAGAAAGAAATTCGTAATGCGTTTAGACGATTGGCGCTTAGATACCATTCTGATAGAGGAGGCGAAAATGATCAATTCATTAAAATCAAACAAGCATACGAGGATCTCAAAATCGGCAAAAAATATCCTGAAACAGATTTAGAAAAAATTAGAAAATCTAGAGTTTATTCAAGTGATTCAGAAGAGACTATCAGAAGAAAAAATCGAATTTTAGGCCAAGAATTATCCAAAGAAATGCAAATAGCTGAAGAATGGGCAGCGAATTTGATTAGAACAAATTTAACTGACACTAGATTGTTTGGTTCAAAAACTCTTGGAGAAATTGAACTTGAAAGAAAAGCTAATGGTACACTTTCAATCAAAGGAAATTTTATGGCAGGTAGTTTAACTTATGATGGTTCTATTATCATGCAGGGAAATATCACAAGTCCCTCTTGGACTGAAGAATTTAGAACAAATATTCATCTTACAAAAGGTGATTTCAAATTTATTAATCCACTGGAAAATAAATACAAAATTGAGAATGGAGCTAGAATAATTGTGGATAATGGTAATATTGTAGTTGGAAATATTTTTGGTAGAAAATACAAAATTGAAGATCCGGAAGGAAGAGTTGGAATTTATGAAGTTCAAGAACAACGAACTCATATATCAGCACCAAAAGGAAAAATTATTGCTGAAAATATTATCAATACAGTTTCTCTCGATGCTGATTCTATTATGATTCTTAATCTGGAAGATGATATTCAAATTAATGCACGAGAAATTTTATTGTATGGGAATAAAATTACCTATAATACTATAATTAAATTAAAAAAAGATGGTATGATAAGATTTTTTGAAAATTTCTCAATTCAAAGTCTTAGTAATGACGCAATTATCAAACTTGAGAATGGTAAAGAAATTAGATTATTTGATATAAAAACTAAAAAAATTAGGGATTTAGCAGATGAATTAGTACCTAACAAGAATGAATATGATAAAGGTGCTACAATGGTAGGTAATGGATTTACAATTACATACAAAATGTTAGATAATTTATCAAAGCCCACAAAAAATCAAAATGTTAGATGGGCTTCCAAATTTGGTTTTTCCAGAAACTAAATATTTCTGAGACAAAATATAGCCGGCATTAAAATCTAAAATAATAAAAAGAAATTAAAAATGATGACCTAATCTAATCGATTAATTCGGTCCAACCTTTGACGAAGACTGAGTTCTTGTAGAGTGGAACTGGTTGTCCAACAGTAAAGTCCATTGGTCTCATCCAAAAAATTGCTTTTGTTGGGCATACACCGATGCATGCACCATCAGAAATACATCTTTCTGGATAAAATACAAATGCTTTACCTCTCTTCCAGCCTTCGACTGGTTTTACTCTAAGTACATCTGGTCCTAATGTTGTACAGATTTCTACACATAGTGCGCATCCAATACACATTTGTTCGCTGATGTCTGGAATAATTCCTACTGGCATAACAAAATTTTTTTATCTTTTGATCTTAATATAATTTGCCCAAAAAATGGGAATTATAACGGCGTTTCAGATTTTATAACACCGTTTAAAATTTTGATCGCTTTTTCAAAATATCTTAAAAATTTGAATGAACAATTTTAAACATTTTTTCAATAGATCCAACTTGATTTAATGAATTAAGCATCAAACTACTACCAATTCTTTTAAGATGATATATTCCAGATTTTTTTGAATCAATAATATGCCTACCTCCAGGAGAAAGAATCCATTCATCGTTATCGTTTTTTCGTGTCATAGCAGTAATTATCACTGAAGAACCACTCTCTATTCCAATAGATGAAAGTAGCATTAATGATGCATTAATGAATCTCCCAGATTCTTTCTCATCAAATATGTTGTAAAAACCATTTAACGAATCAATTACAACCAAGAATTTTTCATTTGATATCCTTTTTGCTATTTCAGATATGATTTTTTTCAAATCTACCTTACTTGGACGATGAATTTCCACTTTGTCATTTTTTTTAATCATTTCAGAAACGATATAACCACTATAAAGTAAATCAAAATCTAAAAAAATTACTGGACAGTTAATAGAATCAATTAACTCATTTAGAAATTCAGCTTTAAGAAAAGGCTCAGAACATAAAATTATGTTTGGATTTTTGTGCAAAAATTCTTTTCTTACATATATTAAATCCTCATCTAAAATCTGTTCAGGATTTTTATCCAACACCATTTTAGTATCTAACAGATATAATAATGAATTTGGTTTCAAAATATATGTCAGAAGATTTCCCATTTGATATAATTCAATAGGACTTAATTCAATAGGTTACGATCCATTTGTTACTGAATCTGAAATACTTCGAGTTATTTATGCAATAAAAAGTCTATAAATTTTCCTGCTCTTCTATTACCATCATCGTTAGTGTTGATTGTATTTTACCAATTTTTCTAACTTTGTTTGTGATAATTGTCCGCAATTTTTCAGCATCTTTAGATGATAATTTTAAAACTATATCATATACTCCATAAACTCCCTGAACCTCATAATCTACTCCCTCGTTTGAAAGAATACGTTTGGTATCTGCTATTATTGATTCATCAGATCCTAGATCAGAATTCAATAAAACATATGCTGTAGGCACATTGCAGATTTTCATAAAACACTATTTAACCTTTCATAGATCTCAAAAACTGATTAATCACCATCAGAATTCATTGATGTGAAACTAGTAGATCTTACATTGACAATATCACAATCAATTCCTACTTTTCCAGGTTCCCCAAAAACACAATTCATTCTTTGGTCAACCCTAAAAGAGAACGGATACAATCTTGAATTATTATTTCTCAGTTCTCATACTGGAACTCATCTTGATGCACCATATCATTTTGTAAAAAATGGAGCAAAAATACACCAAATATCACTTGATAGATTACTAGGAAATGGTATATTGATAAAAATAAAAAAAGGGAAAAATCAAGCAATTACCAAGAATGACTTGCTTTCATTTGAAAGAAAAAATGGTAATATCCCCAAACATTCATCAATAATCTTTCATACTGAATGGCAAAAAAATCTGAATACCGATTTTTATTTTATTAATAATCCTGGCCTATCTGAATCAGCTGCTACATATCTTGTATCAAAAGAGATCAATTTAGTTGGAATTGATTCTCCTAGCATAGATTTAGGAAAAGATAAAACTTTTAGTGTTCATAAAATACTTGCAAAAAATAATATCTTAATTGTTGAAAATCTGTCAAATCTTAATAAATTATCTTCAAAACAATTTGATTTTGTAATTTTACCATTAAAACTTAAAGATGCAACCGGTTCTCCAGTGAGAGCAATAGCTATTCAACGAACAAAATGAAATCTATTTTTTTTATAATTTTTTGATAACTTGCCAATAATAGGAATCTGATTTCCACAAAACTTGCATTTGTTTTCCTCATCAAGATTCCAGCCTTGAATATCAAAACTATATCTCTTGACTACAATATTATTACATTCAGGACAGTAAGTATGCTCTAGAGGGTGACCTGGTACATTTCCAATATATACATACTTTAATCCAATTTTTTTTGCAATTTCATGATGTTTTTCCAGAGTTTTAACAGGTGTAGAATCAAATTCCATCATTTTATAATCTGGATGAAAACGCAAAAAATGAATAGGCATCTCTGGACCAAATTGATCATAAATAAATTTACATAATTTTTCTGCATATTCTAAGCTATCCCCAACTTGTGGAATAATAAGATCTGTTATCTCTACATGAATTTTTGTTTTATCACGGATTTCTAACAATGTATCAAAAATAGGTTGGGGATCAGGAACTCCAATAAATTTTCTTATGAAATTAGGTTCCGCATTGCCTTTGAAATCAACTGTTATAGAATCTAAAAATTCTCCCATCATTTTTACTGATTCTGGAGTATCATACCCATTTGATACAAATATGTTGTAAAGATTTTTTTGATGTGCTATTACTCCACAATCTCTTGCAAATTCAATGAATATAGATGGTTCATTGTATGTGTATGCAATTCCATCCGCACCATTATCTAATGCAGTTTGTACTACTTGTTCAGGAGTCATATCTATACCCTCAACCTTTCTTCTTTGGCTGATATCATAATTCTGACAATATTTACAAAGCCAATTACATCCAGTTGTGGCAATAGAAAATACCTTAGATCCAGGATTGTAATGAATGACTGGTTTTTTTTCTATTGGATCAACGTGACCTGCTATTACTTTACCATATACAAATAGGTCTAACTTTCCATTTTCATTACCACGTATTCCACATAATCCAATTTGCCCATCAGCCATCTCACAATATCTTGCACATGCAGTACAACGAACTTTTTTGTTAGGTAATTTTTCATAAAGAATTGCCTCATTCATTTCACATAACATACGTGTTTTTACCATATAAGGTGCATCTATCGTAATCCTAAAAGTATGGAAAATACAACACTCACCATGAGCAAGCCTGGAAACATTTGGAGAAAAGTTCATGGTAAAATTACTAAAAAACCAACTAATTTCTCGTGGTTAATTGAGAATAAACTTGCAGGTTCAGGAATACCCACAAGTTTCGATGAATTCGATTGGATTCTAAAACAAGGTGTTACATCCATTGTAACCATGACTGAAAATGCATTACCTGAAGAATGGGTAAGTGATATTGGTTACTTACATGTACCAACACCAGATCTTACTGCTCCAGATATGGATAAAATAGATACTGCAGTTAATTTTATTCATAAAAAAATTTCTAATGATCAAGCGGTAATGGTTCATTGTGCAGCTGGAATGGGAAGAGCAGGAACTATACTAGCTTGCTACTTAGTAAAATATCAAAAATATTCTGCAAAAGATGCAATTAAAAAAATTAGAAAAGAAAGACCAGGTTCAATTCAATCTGAGGTACAAGAATTAGCTATTACTTTCTATGAAAAACATGTAAGTCAATAACTTACACAAACTGTGATACTAGTTTTCCATCTACAATCTTAATCTTTAGTATTTTATTTTCTTGAAATACTAGAGTTATTCCACCATCAGAATCAGGATCATCAACCTTTACCAGTTCTATCATTTTAATTTGTTCGAATTTGTCCATATATTTTCACTTATTCTGGAATTGATATAGCATCTATTTTTCCATCAACTGCTTTAATAAACAAAAACCTGTTATCTTTAAAGATAAATGTAATTCCCCCTTCCTTATCTGGTTCTTCAACTTCAAGTATTGGTTGTCCTAATAGACCATCATATTTTGCCATATTGATTAATTCAAAAAGTTCCTTATATCCCTAATTGATCATGATCTCAATTTCCTTAGAGTTGTTTTTAATATTTCCTGGTTCTGTATAGTCATGTTTTTGCCAAGAAGCAAAGATATCAGCGCCAATCTTATGTTTACCTTTTCCTAAATCTGATGCCTTGAAGACAATTTTTTCATTAAAATCAAATAATTCCTGTCTTACTTCATCTTCAGTTAATCTAATAAATGGCTCAAAGTTTTTGGCTACTTGAACCCAAATCCTTCTATCTTTATGAGGATTAACTAATTTGGGATTTCTTGTCCAGAAAATTGCTGCCTTTCTGTAGGTATCAATAGTTTTACCAATCTCTTTTTTCCTAATTCCACCAGAAATCAATTTTATACCATATTTCATTTTGAATGATACATCATTATTGTTATATGCCTTAGTCCAATTTGCCTCATTGAACGCATCTCGTAGTCCTCCTTCCACTTTAAAACTGACATTAACTTCTATAGTGTCATTTAATGCATATTCGTCCTTGTTTTTTACTATTCCAATATCTGAAATCTTACTTTCTACCATTCTAATTGTTCATAATGATTTATATCCACAATAAGTGCTTTTTCCGAATACATGAATGCTCAAGTTATCAGTTCAGAACCTAAGGAAATTAGCCTTTCTATCACGGAAACTGATATAGGAATTTTATACATAATTCAACATGAGCTTCTAAAGGAATCAAATATTGACTTTGCAGGTGTTATAGTAAAACATCCTCTTACTAATGAGTGCTGGATGAGAATAAATTCAACTACTAAACCAATGCAAGAAATCAAAAAAGCAACAGATTCAGCAATAAAAATGGCTAATGATTTTAAACAATTATTTAATTCTAAAATTAAGGTAAATTAGATGAAATTTTGCCCCAGTTGTGAGGTTAAATTAAAACAAGGTGATTCTGGTCTTCAATGCCCAAAATGTAATTATGTTGAGAGAAAAGAAACAAATCAAACAAAGAAGACAGTTCAAGAACATGAAACACAATTCAATGTATTAGCTGAAAACGAAACAGTGGAGACATTACCTACAATCAAAATTGAATGTGCAAAATGTGGTAATGATGAAGCAGTTTGGTGGATGTTACAAACTAGAAGTGCAGATGAACCTACAACTCAATTCTATAGATGTTCAAAATGTAGATACACTTGGCGTAATTACGCATAACGTTTAACTGGAACATAAAACCCAAAAGAATTAGTTTGAATTTCGAAGCAAAAACAAGTGGTTCAGATGATCTAAAAGCTATCATCTCAGCTATATCCACACTTGTAGAGGAAGCTACTTTTGTTGCAACAGCAGAAGGAATTACTTTTAGAGGAATGGATCCTTCTCATGTAGCTTTAATTGATATATCTTGGCCTAACTCTGCATTTGAAAAATATGAATGTGATAGTGATATAAAATTTGGAGTTAGAATAGATGAATTTTCTAAACTTATCAAAAGAGCTGATAAAAAAGATAGTATAGAAATTAGTATTTCTGAACAAAACATGTTACTTGTAACAATTGGTAAAAATAAAAAATATAAAATGCGTTTAATCGAAAGCTCTGCTACTGATACACCGTTACCAAAAATCCCATACGATTCTAAAATTACTTTATCATCTTCCAGATTTGACAAAATTTTGGGAGATGTACAAGTTGTATCTGATTATCTGACTATCCATACATCTGATTCTAAAGCAGATTTTTCTGGAAAAGGCGATTCTGGTGAAGTTGTAATTGATCTTGAAAAAGATACGGATGAAATAGGTGAAATCTCTTCAAAAGAGGACAGTATTGGCACGTATAGTCTCGAATATCTTAATCCTGTAGTTAAAGCAGTAGGTACAACCGCAGGTCAAATTACATGCGAATTCTCCAGTGCAAAACCTCTAAGAATTGAATTCAAAGTGGCAAACATAGGTAGAATCCACTTTTATTTGGCTCCACGAGTAGAAAGTTAAAGCATTTAAAGATTAACTGATTCAGGTACTTTGAATTGATACTAGTTCTAAAATATGGCGGAACATCAATTTCATCCGCTACAGATATTCAAGCCGTTGCAAACTACGTTAATTTATTATCCAAACATAACGAAATAGTAATAGTTTGTTCTGCAATTAGTGGTACCACTGATGATCTAATAGAAATATCACAATCCATAAAAAAAGAAAACAAAAACAAGGCTGAACAACTGGCATCAAAAATTATCAATAGACATAAACAACTTGCAAAACAAACAATCAAAAAATCAACAATTAGAAAAAAATTATTAGAAAACTTAGATACAGATTTTCGAGAACTTTTTGCATTAATTGAAGGTATGGTTCTATTGGGAGAAGTGACACCTAGATCAATGGACTATTTGATTTCATTTGGTGAACGTCTTTCAATAAAATTACTTTCTTTTGCAATTAATGATGTAGGTAAAAAATCAATATCACTAACTGGTAAAGAAGTTGGAATTGTTACTGATTCAAATTTTGGAGAATCTAAACCATTAATGGATACTACAAGACTAAGAGTTTCTAAAACTATTGATTTACAATTTTCTAAGAAAACAATTCCAGTAATAGGTGGATTTACAGGAGCAGATCAACATGGGCATGTAACTACATTTGGTCGAGGAGGTTCAGATTATACAGCAACAATTATTAGTTCTTGCATAAAGGCTGATGAAATTTGGTTAATGAGTGATGTAGATGGATTAATGACTGCAGATCCAAAAATTGTTAAAAATGCCAAATTACTCAAAGAAGTTTCTTATATCGAAGCAATTGAAATGGCGTTATTTGGAGCTAAACAAATTCATCCACGAACATTTGAGCCATTATTAACAAAAAAAATTCCAATGAAGATAAGAAATTCCTTTAATGTAAAAAATGAAGGTACATTAGTAACTGATTCCCCCTCAGTATCTACTAAAAACACTGTAAAATGTGTGAGCAGTATTCGTCACAACGGACTAATCGATATACGTGGAGGCAGTATGGTTGGTACACCTGGAACTGCTGCAAAAATCTTTGCAACTCTTGCTAAATCTGGCATAAATGTAATGATGATATCTCAAAATCCATCTGAGTCTAGTATCACCATTGTAGTCAAAAACACCGATCTAGACAAAGCCGTTAATGCATTAGAAATGGAGCTTTTAGGAAAAATAATTAAAAAACTTGAAGTAACTACTGATGTTGCAATTATCGCTCTTATTGGCTTAGGTATGCGTGGTACAGTTGGTGTTGCATCTAAAGTATTTGGAGCAATAGAAAAAAATAAGATCAATGTTGCAATGATTACTCAAGGTTCATCTGAACTCAATCTTGCATTTGTTGTCAAAGATTCTGATTCTAATGTAGCAGTTCAGGCTTTACATGATGCATTTGAACTTGATAAAATTAACTAAAAATAAAATAATTTAAGGGGAACAACTTCAAAGATTTTCATTGAATCGATTAGTTATTATCTTAATTCTAGGTATTTTTACCACAGGAATTCTTACGGTTTCATTTATTTCTGATAATTTTGTTGATGCAAATTCTACAAAAAAAATTAATTTTACGAAAACAATAATTTCTTCTCAAGATCCAGGGCAGGGTCATGAAAATCACCAATTAGCACTAATTCTATCACCAAATGAAGGCACTCTTTACGATGGTTCAATGACATTTACTTCAAGCGAACCTGTAGAGATTGTTGTTTTACACGAAATAAATAGTAATGATGCAAAAGGACAACCAACATGGACTATTGATGGAAATACCATTTATGCAATATCTCTAATTGATCTTAAAACCAAATCTGGTTCCTTTGAATTTACAGGAGCTGCTCTAGCACTACACTCTCTTAATTCAAAAGAGTTTACATCCACTGTCAGTGTTGATGGTTGGATTAGAGGACAACCAACCGAAATAATTACGCAAAAAATCGAAGTACAAAAAGAACCATCACTACTATTATCACGAACAAATGTTGCTGCAACCATTCCAATGCATGAAGGATTCTATAATGGCAATTCAATTTTTTACATTATAACAGATTCTAGTCAGCAAGAATATGCTGAAATGATTACTAAAAAACAAGGTTGGAAAGTTGAAACTGCTCCTCCAATTGAAAAAACACCAGAGAATACTTTGCAAAAAATATTTATTTTTAAGAATGGAGTTAAGGGAGATGGAATATATGGACATCAAAAAGAAATTTTTGCTAGTACACCATCTCAAGAATTAGAATACAGCGCACTAAATTCTGTCATTGAAGTTACATGGAAAAAAGGTCAAAATGCAAAAATTCTTGAATCATCAGAAGAAATCATTAATGCAGAAGAAGATGGAAGAGTTGAATTTAATAAAACTGGCATAGTGATCAATACTCCTCAAATAATCTGGCCTGATGGACAAATGTTAGTTAGAGATAATAAAGAAATCACAGATGATTTGACATTTGGTGGAGGTCAAATCACTGAAATTAACAAAGATGAGATGACAGTAACATTTGTTGCTCATCGTGGATGGGGACCAGATGGAAAAACAATCTACTACATAGTAACTGATGCAACACCTTCTGGCCCAGCTGAAATGATGGGTGTTCCATTTTCACCCAGATCGGAAAATCTAATTGCAAATTCCTCAGCAGTTGATCTATTTCAATTCCAAAATGGAATTAAAGGTTCAGGATCTCTGGGATTTCAAGCAGGAATAGCTACAGTAACCCCTGGTTCTGAAAATTATAGTCCTATATGGCGTATCTATATTATCGAATGGAATAATCCAGAAAATGCAAAAATTCTTGAAACAATATCTGATATTAATTCATTCAAAGCAAATGACCTAATTTCAGTCAGTTTAGCCCGTCCTATGAATAGTCATCACATAGTGAATAGTCCATTCATAGATCCATTCCAATAAAAAATAAATCACTAAACGGATAAATTACTTGAAAGAAAATTTATTGTAAAATTGACTGGTAAACTCTACATTGTTGGTGTTGGTCCTGGACATCATGATCATATGACATTCAGAGCTAAAGAAGTAATTGAAGAAAGTGATACAATCGTAGGATACGAAACATATGTCAATTTAGTGCAAGATCTTATTGAAGGTAAAACAGTTCATCGCTATGCAATGACGCAAGAAGTTGAACGTGCTCATCAATGTATTGATCTAGCAAAATCTGGAAAAATAGTATCACTTGTTTCAAGTGGTGATCCTGGAATTTATGGAATGGCAGGATTAATCTATGAAACACTTGCAGCATCAAATTGGAATCCTAAAGATGGTTTACAAGTTGAAATAGTTCCAGGTGTTTCTGCTTTAAACTCATGTGCATCAATAATTGGTTCACCATTAATGACAGATTTTGCAGTTGTAAGTATGAGCGATTTATTAGTTCCATGGGAAATAATAACAAAAAGAGTTGAAGCTGCTGCACAAGGAGATTTTGTAATTGTGATCTATAATCCAGCAAGCAAAAAAAGAATACATCAACTGGTAGATACAAGAAAAATTCTTTTAAAATACAGAAAACCTACAACCCCTGTGGCAATAATTAAAGGTGCATTCAGAGATTCACAAACAATTGTTATGACAGATTTAGAAAATCTTCCAAATCATTCTGATCAATTAGGAATGATTAGTACAGTAATTATTGGAAATTCATCTACTTATACTTACAAAGATTTAATGATCAATCCTAGAGGTTACAAATCAAAATATAATTTAGAAGAACAAACAAATCCAAATCTTAAAGTCTAATAACTTTTTTTAATTGCTTCAAACAATTCTTCGCTTAGGTTTAACTTTTCACGAATTGGTGAAATCACTTTAACTAGATACTCTCCAACAGTTTGCTTAAGATCAGTTGGATGTAATTTTTTCTCAGCGAAATCAGATTCTAATTGTTTATAATTTGCATATGTCATATTTCCACCAAATTTCTCTGGTCTTTCTACTTTGATTTCATTAAATTCATGAAAGATAACATGTTTTGAAATTTCTAATAATGGATTATTCTGAATATTTGCTTCTTCACACCATGCTTTTTTGATCTTTGTTCTTATTTCATCATCTGAATTATGAATAAAAATTCCAGAATTTGGATCTGATTTACTCATTTTTCCTAAAATTTGTGAGTCGTTTGTATCTGCTGGTTTTGAAAGACCTGGTAATAATTTGTGATGAACTGCAACTGGAACTTTCCATTTCATTTTTGGAAAAATCTCTCTAACTAGCATATGGATCTTTCTTTGATCCATACCAGCGTGAGCTATGTCAACATCTAAAAAATGAATATCAACTGCTTGCATTGGTGGATACAATAATTTTGCAAGATCTATTTTTTCTTCGTTTTCTGAGCGTCCCATAATAGTAAGTGTTCTCATTGTTCTTGCTAGTGACACGTGTTTAGTAAATTTCACAAGTTCAGACCAATACTCTGTTTTTTCTTGATAAAGATCTGAACCTAAAACAATATTTGCCTCAGGACATATCAACTTGAAAGCATCTTGATAATATTTTGAAACTTTGGAGATCATCTCCCAATCTCCTCCTAGTTTATCATTGATCAGAGTATGCCAATCTGCAAGAAATACAGTACACTTTACACCAGCCTTAACAAAATCATTAATCTTGAAACCTGTACTGATTAAACTACCTAAATGTAAAAACCCTGAAATCTCTAAACCAATGTAATGCTTTGGGGAAGAATTTGTTTTGAATAATTCAATTAATTCATCATGTGTAACTATCTCTTCTGTAGGAGGTCTTTCAATTAATTCAACTTTTTCAGTGATATCCAAATCAAAACAACTTTTGAGATGTAGGTCTATAAAGTTATTTGAAATAATAGTTTAGTTGGAATTTGCAAGATTTGAAATAGTCAAGCGACTAATCATTATTATGACACTTGAAGAAGGATTAGAACTCATTGAAAACTACAAAAAAGGTTTACAAAAATTTCTAAATACATTACCTGAACAAGCAGTACAGATAGGCTCTGAAATGGTTAAAATCCTAACAATTAGCTCAAAAAATGAGATTGCAAATTTGGAAGCAATAGAAAAAGCATTAAAACGTTCACCTAGACATGAACAGGTTATCTGAGTGATTAGAATTTATTTTTATTATTCATTGGTAAATCAAACATAGGAATTGGCTGAAAATTATGATTGAAGATAAATGGCAGCGAGGGGAACGAAGAATTATTACAATAATAGAAAAATTTACAACTTATAAAAACTGGATTTCTTTCATGCAATTATCAATAGAAGCAAAAATTGAACATCAAACACTAACTAACTATATTGATCTATTAATTAAAAGAGGTATTATTACAGAATATAGAGGAAAAAATAAATCAAGATTATTTTGCATATCTGGACATCATGATGATATTGAATACAATGAAAAATTTAGAACTTTTACGCAAAAAGATTCAATGAGTAAAGAAGATGCAGATGAAGAACTCTCTAAAATATACAAATTAGGAACAGATAATCTTTATCACAAGTGTTGATTAGTAAACAAACTAAATTTCTAAAAAATAAATTTACCAAAAAAATATTAATTAAAGTATTTTTTGGCAAATAAAATAATTAAAATACAATTATTTACAATTTTTTTTATGCTTTCTTAGATCCTCTGAAGAATCAAATTCTGTACCACAGGCTCTACACTTTTCCTTTTTTTTATTGTGTGCAATTTCTTGATGTTTTTTTAGTCTTTCTGGATCAGAAAGTACAGTTCCACACTTTTTACATTTTGTTTCATTAGAATTACCAAATAATCCCATGTTTAGTATAGTATTATCTAGTAGAAAAACAGTTTTTTCACTAAAACTCACTTGATTCTAAAAAAATTCTTGAAATCAACAAAAAATCATTACTTTAACAGATTATCTTTTACGAATACTTTCATAGGCGAAAATATGAACAAAATCATGGTTTCTAAACAATTTGAGGAGCAATTTTATAAATTTTGTACTGATAATAATATTGAATGGGATGACAAAAAAAGACGATGGAGTAAATCATTTCATCCTAAAATAAAAAATATTTGGATTCAATCTGATAATGGAGATTTTCTAAATTCTATACGCCCAAAAGAAAAAGGATACTATGACTCTAAATTTTTAGGATGGGAACTTGGTGCTATTAAGAAAGAATATTGCTTTTGGTGTGGTAGAATTATAGAAGAAACAAGAAAGCATGATCCACGTTCAGAAACAGTAAAATTTTGTAATTCCACTCATAGAAAGGCATTTGGTAAAGTAAAATCTGATCAAGAAAAACTTGGAAAAATATTTGCATCTAGATGAATATTTTTTAATCTATAATTCTACTTCTAAATTTTTTCTTGGTTTAGTGCTAAGATAAAACGCATGAGCACTGATAATTAATGCTCCAAGCCAAACTTTTGTTGCAAAAACTAAATTCCATGGTCTATCTGGATCAGGATATGCAATTGATAACATATCAATATTAGGAACATTACCTTCAATCATACCTGCTGTGATCTTTGCATTTAAGACCGTAAAATTGTATAATACTTCATACAGTGTAATAATTGTAAATCCTAACAACATTAGCTGAAGCAATGCCATTCTCCAACCAACAATTTTATTTCCTGCAGTTCTTTTCCATCCTATTCTTGAAACACAGTACCATCCAATAATTGTAGAAAAAAATATCCATGTTGAAACTCGTGAAAAATTTTCAAATGGTATGAAAGTATTTTGTATTGCTTCTCCCATTACATATGTTCCGTGTTCCATCCATTCTATCATAGTAATGTAAACTCCAAAAACAAGACTTGAAACCATAATGAATCCACAAACATAGAAAATGTATAGGTAAACTTTGTAACCAGCATCTGACTTTTCAAGATGACGTTGATTCATTATGCAAATTTCATAATTTTGAAATATAAAAATTCATGCCTATTTCATGAGATTTATAGACTAGTTTTAAAGAGAATATCTGTTGAAAATTGCAATCAATGTTCCATTTGTAGGTAAAGACGAAATATCTGCAGTGACTAATATACTCAAAAATGGTGCACTTACATCAGCAGCTAATCACGGAGGAGAATATGTACAAGCATTTGAAAAATCAGCATCACTATTTATAAAATCAAAATATGTCGTTGCTGTAAATTCTGGTACAGCAGCTTTACAAGCTGCACTTTATGCTTTGGATATCAAAAAAGGAGACGAAGTACTTGTTCCATCATTTACATTTGTTGCAACAGCTAATTCTGTAGTATCTACTGGGGCTAAACCTATCTTTGTTGATATACTGAAAGAAAATTATACTATGGATCCTGATGATCTACAAAAAAAGATTACAAAAAAGACTAAAGCAATTATGCCTGTTCATCTTTATGGAAATGTATCTTTTATTGATAGAATCTCAGAAATTGCTAAAAAACATAATTTACCAATAATAGAAGATTCTGCACAATCATTAGGTTCTACCTACAAAGGAAAACATGCTGGAACTTTTTTTGATTTAGGTTGTTGGAGTATGTATCCTGCAAAAGTAATGACTGCTGGAGAAGGAGGATTTATTGCAACAAATAATAAAAAACTACGAGATAAATTGTTAATGATTAGAAATCATGGAATGGTTCATGGATACGATACTAAAATATTTGGATTAAATCTAAGATTACCAGAAATTAGCGCTGCAATTGCAACAATACAAATGAAAAAACTTCCTGGTTTTCTTAAGACAAGACAAAAGAATGCAAATCTTTTATCCAAACTAATTTCTGATTTGGATATTATACTTCCACATCAACGCAATTATGAAAATGTAAATTGGTATCTTTACACAATAGCTACATCAAAAAGAGATAAAATTTTGAAAAAACTTAATGCTAAAGGAATTGGTGCAGCTTCTTACTATCCAATCCCAGTTCATAAAACACCATTTTACCAACAAAAAATCAAACTTCCGGTAACCGAATGGGCATCATCTCATGTTTTATCTCTTCCAATACATCCTAAAGTTACTGCTAAAAATATTGAATTTATCGCAAAAACTCTTCGTGATATACTAAATGAATAGTATTGGAAATATAATTGGAGAATTATGCAAGGTCATATTACCAATTTATGAAGAATCATACCTAGGAAATACTAATTCTTCTATAGCAATTTGTACACTTTCAAGTATGGATCTACTTAAAAAAATTTCAAATTCTGAACTTTTGAATCATATTTCAATTGTTGGCAGGTTACTTTCTGAAAATAAAGGGATTGATTCCATAATTAAATATGTTAATCAAAATAAAAAAATTAAAACCATTATAATATGTGGCAAAGAAGTTTTGGGTCATAAAGCTGGTCATTCTTTATTTGAATTACATAAAAATGGAATTGATAATTATGGAAGAATAATTAATTCAACTAGTCCTGATCCCTTTCTCACTGTAACTAACTCAGAAATAAACTATTTTCAAAATGAAATCAATCTTATAAATATAATAAATGAAACAAATTTTAATACAATCAAAAAATTTGTAATCTAGTATCCCGTTCTTTGTCTTTCTCTATTGATCTCATTTTTTTTCTTATATTCTTCAAGAATATCATCTGGAGTCAGCTTTAGCTCTAATGATGCCTGAATCACAAAATGCCATATGTCAATTAATTCTTCTCTTGCTTCCAATACATTAAATGGAATTGGAGTTTTCCACCACTTCCAATTTGTAGTTCTTTGTAGTTCTACTGCTTCATGTATAATTGCAGTACATAACGCAGCAATTCGACCTTCAGAATCTTTTGGATATCTATCTAGTTTCATCATTTCTGATAGACCTTTCTGTAGTTTGAATATAGTTTCTAAACGATCTTCTATTTTTTCAGACATATCTTATGAGTATTCAATTCATCTGCAGAAATAATCAAACTTAAATCTTTTTAGAAACGGATCATTTTCTCATATAGTTTAACTCGTTTTGTAATGTCTGTTTTTTTAATTTGAAGTAATCCATCTAATCCATATTTCTCCACAGCAAAAGAACCTAAAACATTTCCATAGACCACAGCTTTTTTAATATCTGATAGATTGACTGAATTTTTACTAGCTAAATATCCTATCATGGCACCTGCAAAAGAATCTCCTGCACCAGTGGGATCCACTACATCTTCCAATGAAAATCCTACAGATGGAAATATCACATCATCAAAAAACATCATTGATCCATGCTCTCCTTTTTTAATAATTACATATTTTGCACCCCACTCCATCATCTTTTTTGCACATTTGTTCAAATTGAATTCTTTTGTTAATAATTTAGCTTCTTCATCGTTTATTACAACAGCATCTACAGCTTTAATCATCTTAATTACCGATTCTCGTTTTGTAGATATCCAAAATTCAATAGTATCACACATTGAAAATTTTACTTTATCGAATTCTTTGATAAGAGTAGAATTTTGATCAGGATCATTATTTGCTAAATATACAAATTGTGATTTTCTATATTCTTCAGGAACTGTTGGCTTGAAATCTGCAAGTACATTAAGCTCAGTTTTCAAAGTTTCTCTGGAACTAAGTGTTTTATCATAACTTCCATCATAACGAAAAGTTTTCCCCTCCTTTACTGTCAATCCTTGTAAATCAAGATATTTTGATAAAATTTTATAATACTTATTAGGAAAATCTTTTCCTACCACTGCTATTAATCCAGTATTTACAAAGTTACTTGCTGATATAGCTGCAAACGTTGCAGCCCCACCTAGAACATCTTTTAATGTTTTTTTTGGAGTTCTAATAGTATCTAATGCAGTTGAACCAAAAACAGTTAACATTCTTTAAAAAACTAATTTGGATGTATAAATTCTCTTGCCTGTTCTTCTGTTGGATAAAATACAAAAGGTACATCAATAGATGTAAAAATCACGTTATACTTTGTAACTCCACTTATCTTTACTGTTGAAACTTGCGAATCTACATTGGAATCTCTTAGAAAAGTACCACTCACTGAAGTGCTTCCTAATGCTGGAAGTACAAATGATTCTAGATCTCCTTTTCCAATTATTTCATCATTTGCTATTACAAAAAACTCTGTTTTACCTGCTGTCAAAACCAACAATGAGGGATTGTTAAATTCTAGTTCAACATTATACGTTGAGCCCTTTTCGTTCTTCTCAAGGAGATGACTCTGTGTAATTGTTACGCCTATTTGTGAGGCTGATGCATATTGAGAATATCCAAAAAGACTCATTCCTATAACAAATATTATGATTATTCCCTTAGCTGAGGATCTCATGCTATGATATCTCAAAATTGCTTTTTAACTCAATAGGAAAAAAATCCAATTTATGTGTGTAAAAGTTTTGATCTAATCTTAAAGCTCATTAGAGCTAGCAGAATAAATCAAAACCTTTCAATTTATGAGTATGGCTAGAATAAAACTCAAGCTTGGCGAGAATGAAATTGAGGTGGACTCTAGAGATTTCTACGTTGATAATCAAACTTTAGGTGAAATTATCGCAAATATTTCAAATTACATATATGCAAATCAAGAAATTACAAAATCAAAAGAATCAATACAATCTAACCAATACGGTCTAGAATATTTGGATGATGCAGAAGCATATGAACCAGAATTTAATGAGCCAAAACCAATTGGTTCTCATGAAATTAAAACAAAATTGAGAATATTGGAAACCAGTAAATTCTTTGATTCCCCAAGAACAGTAACAGAAACTGTTCAACAACTAAGAGAATACGGTTGGAGTGCTAGTCCTTTAGATGTATCAAAAGCTTTAGCAAAAATGGCATCTAACAGAGAAATTTTAAAAAATTCAAAAGAAAACAGAGCACATTATTTTGTACAAAACGCTTTAGTATCTAACTAGTTTTGTACTGACATTTTTCACAATTATCAAAAATTTCTCCTTCCAAATGATCAAAATGTGTGTTACACTCATTGCATGTATGATGCATATCAAAATATCCATCTTTCTCAATTTGTCCAACCCCATTTGATTCAAGATCTGTACTTTTACATTTGACGCAGTGACAGCCACATTCGATTTTCATAATTTAATCTCCAATAATCTATGTATAGTTGTTTTACATATACAAATTATTGGGAAAGAAACGTGAAATCCCACTTGAGATTGATGATCATTTTAAACTGTATGGAAAAGAGCCTTGGGAAGTAGATTATGGAGAAAAATGTATAATCTGTAATGTTAGAATTGATGAATATGGTTTTTGTTCTTGTGGATCAAGTGGAGACTAATTTTTCTAATTATTGGCACAAAAAGAGTTTAAAAATTAATTTTGGCACTTATATTTTTTAGATACTAATTTTATCTAGAGTTATGTATTATTATCTTGAATTTCTCTAGAAGTTACTGATAATTTCTTTTTTCTTATTATAATCGTCATAACTACAAGTCCAATTAATACAATAACTCCAAGTAGAATATAGACAATAATGTCTTGATTTACATTTGATACTGATGTTGAAGAATTGTTTTGTATGGTGGATTTTTCATCACTAATAACTGTTGTACCTATAATTGATACATTACCTGAATTATCGGGTCTTATGTTAAGCCAAACATGTGTTCCATTATTGATATATTCATGAAATAATATTTTCTCATCTCCCATGTATACATTATATGGTCCTGATAATAATTCTAGAGGAATTATTGTTGTTACAAACTGATTTTCTCCATTAACATCAAAACTAATACTTTTTGTTGTTGGATCAAAATTAAACTGATTTATTTCTGCAAATGTTCTTATCTCAATTAGAAATTCTTTATTTTCTAATTTTATATTTTTTAATATTTTTGGTTCATCAATGGGATACTCTAAAATCATTTGACAACCATGACACGAAATTCCATTTTTTTCACCTAAATATACAGGTTTACCATTTGCAAAAATTAAATCTATTTCTTTTGGAATTATAAATGAAGTTGTTTCAAGATATCTAAAGTCCCAAGTCCATACATTATCTTTTAGAAAAAGAACATCCCCAAGATCATATTCTACAATTATATTTTCTTGTGATGGATAAATCATAACACCATCATTATCACCAATAATTCCAAATTGTTTTTCTTTTCCTTCTTCACCTGAAACTGTAAGATTGGTTATAGTTCCATTAATCAATTCTACTTGTCTGAGTGAATTTGACGAAGTAATTACGTGCTTTACATGAATTTCATTTGATGAACTAATTACAACTTCAACTGATTTTTGTACTGCTTTTTCTCCAATAGAAATTTCTTGGGCATAAGCTGTAGGAATAGCTATTATAAACAATATTATTATGAAAAAAACAACTTGTTTTGGACTCATTTATTCCACTTTAACATGAAGCATTTTTGCCTCTTCAAGGGGGCAATCATTACGATCTCTTTGTAAATTTACAATTTTATCTGCAACATCCATTCCTTCTATTACTTCCCCAAATACTGTATATTGCCTATCAAGAAATGTACTATCTGTTGTAACAATGAAAAATTGAGAACCGGCACTGTTTGGATCCTGTGATCTAGCCATAGAAACAATACCACGATGATGTGATCTTGAACTAAATTCAGCCTTAATTGTATGACCCGGTCCTCCAGTTCCCCAAGTATTCTTATTTCCACTCTTTGTATTTGGATCCCCACCCTGAATCATAAATCCAGGAATAACTCTATGAAAAAGTGTACTATTATAGAATCCATCTCTTGCTAATTTCTCAAAATTTCTAACCGTTTCTGGTGCCAAATCAGGAAGTAATTTGAATGCAATTGTTCCTAAGTTAGTTTCAATAATTGCTGTACTCAACAGGGGTTATCAACGGTCTTATCATAAGAGTCTTTTTGTAATGAATAATTTAAAATTCTTATAGTTGGTTATTGTATTTTAAAAAATTTGCAATAATCAGGACGTTTTTCGTTAATAAAATAATTATTTAATTATTGAATAATTATTTTATTCTAAAATATTTTCTAACTATTAATAGTTAAATCAAAAATTAAACCATTTCAAAAAGTTATAGTCTTATATAGAACAACTAAAATTTAGAATCTGTTGAATCGTACAAACCAGAGCACGATCATTAAAGAAGCAATTAATTCTTATCTTGACAAGGGGGTAACAGACAAACAGGATATCTATACCAAAGTCGTAGATGAACTTGGTGTTCCAAGACCTACCGTTAGAAGGGTCGCAAGAGATTTGAGAACTGAATTACTACAAAAAATCCAGATCTTACAATCAGATATGCCTAAATCATCTACTTCTGAAGACGAGTAAACTAGGCTCTCTTTTTCTTTTTAATATCAATTTCTAATATCAGCATTACTGTTATAAACAATGAATTTTTCAAATAATTTATGGGATATCTTGGAAACCATTTAGCAACAATGGTTACTGGAGTCTTTGCGGCAACACTTACAGGATTGTGGCCTTATTTTGTAAATTTTGCACCCATAACTAATTTCATATTTGTTATATGTGTACCAATAACCTGGTTCCTTACTTTTACCTGTTGGATTTCTCAAAAGAGCACTGATTATATGCATAAATCTGAAACTCATGTGAGTCATAGCGAAAAAAAAAGCTTGAGTAATTTACAAACAACTCAAATTTACACATCAGATGGGAAACAAGTTAGTCCCACCGAAATCAAAGCAGTACAAAATGAATTATCTGGAGAACTAAACAAACTCAAAGAAACTGTAAAACTAAAGGACAGTGAAATTGAAAGATTAAATCAAGAGATTTCAAATCTACAAACTCTAGTTCAAATTGAATCATTAAAAACAGAACTTGCTAATCTTAAGATGTTGGCTTTGGGAAGTAAAACAAAAAACAAATAGAGTTAATCCTTGCAGTGACAACATACTATGCCATGATTATTTTTACAACTTGGGCAGCTTACGGCACCACCGTAATGACATTTACATGAACATAATTCCGTTGGATCTTTCTTCATATTCATTAGTATGACTTCTACGTCATGTTAATATTTGACTCTTATCGTTTTAACTTCAATGAATTGTAACAAATCTTTTAAACTAAATAAAGAAATTACTAATATGTCTAAAAATATTATGTTTGCAAGTATTATCGCATCAATATTATTTACTACTATTATATCTAACACAAATTCTTTTGCTGAACCAATTGAATCACAAACAGAAATTACTCCAATTAATAATTCCATGGGAATTGAAAAAACAACTCTTCAAATGTATATCCCTAAAGATAATAAACTACCGTGGGGATTTGTTGAAGGAAAGATCTCACATTATGTGGCTGATTATCCTGTAATTATTCAGATTTTTGATAATAACGAAATCATTACAGGAAACAGTGTTGGCGCTGTACACTTTGCACAAACTCCTGTAAATGAAGATGGTTCATATGAATACAAATTTCGAGTACTTGACTCAGAACAAGGACAGATAACTAAAATTTTTGATGGTAGTTATACTGTTAAAATCTTTAAGGTAGTATATCTATATCCTAATCTTGATGTAGTTTAGAAGCCATTTTCAAAGTCTCATCTACTAACTCTCTTAATCTTTTCTTGTCATCATCATTTGAGATAGTGTTTTCTGAGATTGATTCTGTAGTGAGAAATACTGCTTTAGGATTAGTAATTACTCTGAAATATGATAATAATTGAGTGATCAATGTTTGAACATCGATAAATCCAATATTTCCTGCAGCTAAAATGGCCATACCAGCTACTTTACCTTCCGTTTTTTTATAGTTGATATATTCAAATAGATTTTTTACCGCTGAACTAAAAAATGAGTTGTAAATTGGAGATCCAATTAACCAAACATCTGCATCTGTGATATCATTAGCTGCATTTTTTGTATGCTCATTGTATTCTTCTTCTGGGCCTCTATAGCATTCAATTTGTCCATCTGAAAGATTAATAAATTTAGTATCGGAATTTTTTGATTTTGTATATTCAAAAATATATTTCATTATTACTTGAGTCTTTCCATTTTTTCTAGGACTTCCTGAAATTATTACGACTTTCATAATTTTGACCGTCTATCTTTGTATTTAAATTACAACAATACTTGTTCAAAATTTAAAAACGGGCTTGGAGGGCTTCGATCCCTCGACCTGTAACTTAGGAGGCTACTGCGCTATCCAAGTTTCGCGTCTAAAATGACTCTGCGCCACAAGCCCAGCAAAAAAAATACTTGTAATTATTTAAGCATAATCAAGATTAGTTTTGATCATTTCTTGTATTTGATTCCAGCCTGCATTTTCTGTATCTTGCCATTTCTCAAAATATACCACATCCTTAAGATCTAGTCTTGGAAGCCATCCTGCTGTTTCAAGATCTGGCTTTTGTGCAAATTCATCTACATATCCTAAACAAAGATACGCTATTGGAACAACATGTTCTGGTAATTCTAAAACTTCTTTGAGAGTATCATTTGAAAGAATACTCACCCAACCAAGTCCAACTCCCTCTGTTCTTGCTGCAAGCCACAAATTCTGAATAGCACAACATACACTGTACAATCCTGCTTCAGGAATACTTGATCTACCAATTACAAATGGACCAAACTTTGAAGGATCATATGTTACACATAGATTAATAGGCGATTCTAAAATTCCTTCGAGTTTAAATGAAAGATATTTTGTTCTCTTTGGTTCTTCAACTAATTTTGATGAGCGATTTTTTTCTTCTTCAAAAGAATCTTTGATCTTCTTTTTTGTAGTGATATTTTTTATCAAAATAAAATTCCATGGCTGAGAAAAACCAACAGATGGTGCATGATGTGCAGCATTTAGAATTCTAGATAAAATATCATCTTTTATAGATCTTGAAGTAAAATGAGATCTGACGTCTCTCCTTGAGTAAATTGCCTTGTAGAGGCCTTTTTTTTCCTCATCTGTAAATTCTTCTGACAACTCTTAGACGTCTTTCTTCTTTTTATTCAATCCTTTCTTTTGTTAAACGTTAATAATGCCTGCACCTAATCTTTTACTTCAATGGGCCGGTAGTCTAGCCGGTTAGGATACTGCCCCGACATGGCAGTGATCGTGAGTTCGAATCTCACTCGGCCCACTTTTTTTAACTTAAGTTGAACTCTTGAACGCTTTTTCAACTAAACTCCAAGAAGTTTCTGTGGTTATACTTCCCTCAGCACTAAAACTACTGATATTTCCATTCAAAACTGCTTGATATATTTCAGAATTAACATCTGACTTGTTTAGAATAAATGTATTTTTCAAAGGAATTTCCACTCCTGAATAAAATACTGCTCTGCCAGGCATTGCAATATCTTCAGTAGAGTATTGACCAGAACCCAATAATTGCCCATCTGCATAAAGTTGGTAACCGATAATTGGAACTGTAAATGTTTTTTCACTTGGATTCTTTACAAGAAAAGTAATTTCCAATTTAGCAGAATTTTCAATTTTATTGACATCTTTAACCTCAACATTTAGTAATTTAATTTCAACTTGTTCTAATTCTGTATTATCAAGACTAGCATACCATACAATTATACCCATCATTCCAAATAATCCCGCAATTGCTGCATAGACTATTATTTTATTTTGTAATCCCAATTCAATGATATCACATTATGCACAACTAAAAAAGGTTGTCAAGATCCAAATACATAATATTTGATTTGAAACATGAAATATTATGAGTCCATTAGAGCAGGCAATAATTTTATGGATTCATCTTATTTCAGCTGCTATTTGGGTAGGAGGTTCCATTTTCATTGGAATTGTTTTTTCACCTCTTCTCAAAACAATGTTTGATTCTGTTGAAGAAAGATTACAGCTTATGATTAAAGTAGGCAAAAGATTCAACAAAATTGCTATTCCATCATTAATAATTCTCATAGGTACTGGTTTATACAATTCACATGTACTTTTGAGTAAACCTGATTTGTTAATGGCTACAAGCTATGGCAATTTTCTTATCATTAAGATAATTTTGGTCATTGCATTAATTATTACATATGTAATACATGTAAGAATTATCAGAAAAGATGTAGAAGACAAGATAATGTCAAAACAAATGTCACCTCATCAAATTCAAAGGTTAAGAAAAAAAATTATTATTCTTGGAGAAATCACAGTGATCTTATCTGTAGCAATTCTATTTTTTGCATCTTTACTTGATGTTGGTGTTTGAGACACCTTCTATCCTAACCTCAAAACCATCACTTAATTTGCCTACACCATATTTACAACCAGTAATTTTTGAAGTTACAAACAAATTTGTCTCTAAATGTTTTGAGATATTATTAACTCTAAAAATTGTCATTTCATTAGTAAGACTCGCTGGTACTACAAGCATATCTGCAAGACGTTCATCAACACCAAGATTATTTTCAGTAAAACTTTCTAAATCTAAATTAAATTTCTCAGTTTTTTTATCAAATATTGAATCAATTCCAATTATTGATTCCTCATCAATACTAAAAATCAATAAAGATGCTCCCGAATCAATTGCATTTTCTTCATTTATCTGTGTTTGAACAACAAATTTCCTTTCAGTTAATTTTCTTTCAATACCTTCAACATGTTTTTTTATTAATTCATTTGGTAAATTAGAAAATGAACAAAATAATTTTATATTTTTTGTTTTTCTTTGATATAATAAAATTGATTTTACAGTAGATGGTAAAACCTCCAGATTTACTTCTCCACCACCCTTGGGATAATAACCACGTTTGATTAATTTAATTGAGAAGTTAATTCCCATTCTTGAATATGCTTCTCTTAAGACATATTGAGTATAATCAATTGTTGGACTCCATAGAGCATCTGTACCTCCCTTGATTGTTAAATTTAATTTTTTTTGACAAATTGCTGCTACTGGAATCAATACTTGTAGTATTAGAGATATACTTCCAGCTGTACCAACATCTTCTATCAGATTACAACTTTTTACATTCCCTGGAACAAATTTTAAACTTGTTGATCCTATTTTTGCCCCTTCTACATCTGCGTCACAAATTTTTTGAAGAATTTTTATTGCTGTAAGATGCTGTGATCTTAATCCAGGAGTCTTTCTATTTTTTCTAATATTTTCTATAATTATAGGTCGTTTTGTAATACATGATAATGTTATTGCGGTACGAATTATTTGTCCTCCACCCTCACCAAATTCCCCATTAATTTTTAGAAAATCCATCTGTTTCTACTCGTATTCAACGCTTTATGATAGTTTTTTAAAAAGAAATTCTCTAATATTTTTGTATGAATGGACTCTTAATAGGAAGATTTCAGCCATTTCACTTAGGTCATCTTGATGCTTTACGTTTTGCATTATCTAAAGTTGATAGATTATGGATAGGATTGGGTAGCTCCAACAAACCCTTACAAAAAAACAACCCTTTTTCAGCTGAAGAACGAAAGGAAATGATTCTGTCCTCAATTGATGAATCTATAAAATCAAGGATTCAAATTTATTTTATTCCAGATTTAGAAAATCACATAAAATGGATTGAACTTATTGATACACTAGTTCCAAAATTTGATACTGTTTTTACTAATGATGAATTAACTAGACATCTTTATTCAAAACGTGATGTTGAAGTTCTACCAATACCATTTGTTAAAAGAGATATTCTTTCTGGAACAAATATTCGAGATATGATAATAAGTGATCAAACATGGGAGAATCTTGTACCTGAAGGAACAAAAAATTTTTTGTATAAAACTAGTGCCAAACAACGTTTGAAAAATCTCTAATTATAAATAAACCCCATAAGAAACTCACGTTGACGATAAAAATTGGAATATTTATCAATGCTTCCTGGTCCTACAAATGTACCTAATAGAGTTATGAGAGCAATGCTCGCTCCCATCATTAATCATAGAAGTGATGATTTTGTTGAATTATACACTGATGTAGTTGAAAAAACACAACAAGTTTTTCAAACACAAAACGACATAGTGGCATTATCTGCATCAGGAACTGGAGCAGTTGAAGCAAGTGTAGTAAATATTGTAAAAAAAGGTGATAAAATCATAATTCCTGTTAATGGAGAATTTAGTAGTAGACTTGCAGAACTAATTGAAGCTCAAGGAGCTCATGTAGTAAAACTCCAGACTCCACCAGGAGAAAATGCAACTTTTGATCAAATAAAAGAGGCATTTGATAATAATAAAGATGTTAAAGCATTCTACGTAGTTCACAATGAAACCTCTACTGGAACAATGGTAAATTATCTTGATAGAATATCTGATTTAACATCACGTAATGATGCAATGTATGTTGTAGATTCTGTTTCTCTACTTGGAGGTGTTAACCTTCCAGTTGACAAATGGAACATTGATGTATGTATGACTGGAGCACAAAAAGCAATTGCTGCACCTCCTGGAATTTCTCCAATATCTGTTAGTCCTAAAGCCAAAAAATACATGATTGCAAATCAACCTACAACAATGTACTTCAATTTAGCAAGATATTTCAAATATTATGAAGAATCAAAGCATACTCCATTTACTCCCGCATTGCCTTTGCTTTATGCATACAGAGAAGCATTAACCATTATGTTAGAAGAAGGACTTGAAAATGTATTCAAACGCCATAAAGTTTGTTCTGATGCTCTGTATTCTAGCTTAAGTGCAATTGGTCTTACACCATTTGCAAAAAAAGAAGATCGTTCAATCTCAATTATTGCATTAAACTACTTGGATGGTTTAGAAGATAAAACTTTTAGAGATACACTAGCTGAAAAATTCAAAGTGTTGGTAGCTGGAGGATTTGGAAATCTTAAAGGTAAAGTATTCAGAGTTGGGTGCATGGGCGAAGTTAACAAGTATCATGTAATGAGAACAGTCTCTGCAATTTCATCAACATTAGCTATGATGGGATATGATACAGATGCCCAAGCAGGTCTCAAAACAGCAGAAGAAAAACTCAAAGCTCTCTAATCCATGTTAACTTAATATAAGGAAATTCGAGACCGATCACATTGACTTTCAATAAAGGTTCATTGATACTAATAGATTATACTGCTAAAGTTAAAGACAGTGAAGAGATTTTTGATACCACTATTGAAGAAGATGCAAAAAAACATTCTATTCATGAACCAAATGTAAAATATCAACCAAAACTTGTTTCAATTGGCGAAGTATCTTATCCTGTTCTTAAAGGATTAGATGAAGCACTAGTTAAAACAGTAGTTGGAGACAAACTTACAGTTGAGGTTACACCAGATAAGGGATTTGGTGAAAGAGATTCTGGTAAAGTTAGAATGATTCCTATTAGAAAACTTGGTGAAGATGCAGAAAAAGTTTCTGTAGGAGATACAATTGAAGTTGATAATAAAAGAGGAATTATAAGATTTATTGGTTCAGGCAGAGTCCAAATTGATTACAACCATAGATATGCAGGTAAAACAATTCTTTATGATGTTAATGTAGTAAAATCACTTGATTCTCCAAATGATAAAGTAGATGGAATTCTGAAAAATAGATTACCATTAGAGGATTCTAAAATTACATTTGAATTAAAGGACAAAGAAGTAAACATTACAATTCCAGAAGAAATATTGAGAGCAGATGGACTTCAAATAATGAAGCATTTTATTCAATTAGATGTTTTCAAGTTTGTTCCATCTTTAGAGAAAGTCAACTTTATTGAAACACATCTAAATAAACAAACTCAGATAAAGAAAACTGAAACCAAAGAAGAAAAAATACCTGAACCAAAAACAGCTTAAGTCAAATTACATTTGTAGTCTTTGCAAGATTCAATGCTTTTCTTTCTGTCATCTCAATTTCTTTTAAAATAGTGTATCTTTCAGGTCTCAGTTCTTGTGCAATCATAAGAGCAGTAACAACTTCATCTGATTTTAAACCAATTTGTTTAGCTGAAGTAGGTGCACCAACATCTTTCAAAGTTTTTGCAATTTTTTTCCAATCTTGCCCTTGTAACTTAGCCATCATAATAGATCCAATACCACATTTTTCTCCATGAAGTCCTTTTTCTGGCGCAATCTTATCTAAAGCATGAGAAAAAAGATGTTCTGCTCCTGAACATGGTCTACTGCTACCTGCAATACACGATGCAACTCCTGCACTAATCAGTGCTTCAACAATTATCCTTGCATCAAGTCCATTCTTGGCATAATAACTTGAATTTTCCATAACTATTTTTGCACTCATCAACGCCAAATCTGCAGAATATCTACCATAATATTCCCCAGTTTTTTCATGTCCTAACTGCCAATCTTTAACTGCTATGATATTTGCAATAAGATCTCCACAACCGCTTGCTAAGAGTTTTGCAGGAGCTTTACGTATAATATCAATATCTACAAAGACTCCTAATGGTGCGGATGCAACAATTGAATGTGGTTTATCGCTGATCACAGAAACAAATGGACTTGCCATTCCATCATGCGATGCTGCTGTTGGCATGCTCACAAATGGCTTGCTAAGATTGTATGCGATCATTTTGGCTGTATCTACAGAACGACCTCCACCAATACCCGCAATCAGTTCACTTTGATCTTTTTTTACATCTTTTTGAATTTGATTAATAGCTGTAATTGTATTATCGCTAGATGTATGCCAAACAAATTTTATTTTATTGAATTTTAGTGAATCTTCAATTTTTTTCTTAATAATCTTCTTTACATTTGTTCCACTGATCAACGAAATTCTTTTAGGTTTACTGAGTGAATTTACAAATTTTCCAAAATCACCTATGTTTTTCTCCCCGATCTCAATGAGCCTAGGTAATTCCATCGTATGCGACTGCATACGATCATGACTTTTTGTCATTATTTATCATTTCAATGGAACAAAAAGTTATTTAAAAGGGTGTTATGCATTTCTTATTATCTCTAATAGGTGTATTTTGTCAAATAACGTTGAAGAAAAAATTCTGCATGGGACTACCACTGTAGGTATCAAGGCTAAAGACGGTATCGTATTGTGTGCCGATATGAGAGCTAGTGCTGGATATTTTATTGCAAACAATAATACTATGAAAATTCAAAAAATTGATGAACACGCAGGCTTGACCTTAGCCGGTGGAGTAGCTGATGCACAGAACATAGTAGATATCCTTCGTTATCATTCAAATCTTCATAGAGTTGAAAAACAAGAACCAATTTCAATTCATTCACTAGCTAGACTTTGTTCTCTCATATTTCATCAAAATCGTGGTTATCCGTTTATGGCAGATATTCTTGTTGGTGGTTATGATGCAAATGGACCTGCATTATTTAATATCGACATGTTTGGTTCAGTTGAAGAAAAATCTTATGTGACAACAGGTAGCGGTTCTCCTGTAGCATATGGTTTGTTAGAAGAAGAATATAGATCTGATCTAACAGTAGAACAAGCAAAAAAAATAGCTCTAAGAGCAGTAAAAGCCGCAATAGTTAGAAACATTGGTACTGGCGATGGAATTAACATCGCGGTAATGGATAAAGACGGATTCCGTCTATTGACAGATGAACAAAAGAAATCAATCATCGAACTTTAGTGATTTAATGCAACGAAAACAGCAACAAAAAGAATTACCTCCTAGCCAAAACATGATGGCCACCATACTGCAAAGTATACCCAAAGAAGCTAAGGTAACAAAAATAGAATACGAAGGACCAAGAATTGCTCTGTATACAAGTGCACCACGTTATTTGATGGAAAATAACGAAACAATTTCTAATCTTGTTAATATAATAAAAAAAAGAATTGTTGTAAGAACTGATGAATCTATCAGAAAATCAGAAGAAGAGGCAAGAAAAATTCTAGCAGAATGTATTCCAAAAGATGCAAATTTTCAAGGAGTGTTCTTTGATACTGCTACAGGCGAAGTTTCAATTGAAGCTAAAAGACCTTGGTTACTACAAAGAGATGCAAAAGAATTCAACCATGCTGAAATAACTGAAAAAATTGGTTGGAAATTACGTATAAGAAAAGCCACCACCATACCATCACGTACTATTCAAACAATAAATGCAAATCTTAAACTTACATCTGCTGAACGAAGTAAGCAATTTAAGCAAATTGGAGATGAGATATTTAGACCTAGACTAGCACAAAAATCTGAAGTATCTCTCATAACTCTTGGTGGTTTTAGTCAAGTAGGAAGATCTTGTATGTTATTATCTACTCCTGAAAGTAAAATTCTAGTAGACTGTGGTATTAATCCCGGTGCAAAACACCCAATGGATTCATTTCCTAGATTAGATTTTCTTGATATTACATTAGATGAGCTTGATGCAATAGTAATTGGCCATGCACATTTAGATCACACTGGATTCTTACCTGCATTATGCAAATTTGGTTACAAGGGACCAATTTATTGTACTGAACCAACACTTCCGATGATGAATCTTATTCAATTAGATGCAATCAAAGTTGCTGCTGCACAAGGTAGAACACCAATGTATTCAGAAAGAGACGTGAAACAAATCATGAAACAGGCAATAACTTTGCCATATGGTACTGTTACAGATATTTCTCCTGACATTAAATTGGTTCTTGCAAACGCAGGTCACATTCTGGGTTCTGCATTATGTCATTTCCACATTGGCAATGGTGATCATAATTTTGTTTATTCTGGTGATATTAAGTTTGGAAAAAGTATTTTGTTTGAAGCAGCAAGCTGGAATTTCCCTAGAGTAGAAACTTTGTTGATAGAAAGCACATATGGTGCAAAAGAAGACATTCAACCAACTAGGCAAGAGGTAGAATCTGCTTTCATTAATGCAGTAAACAATACTCTTGCTGATGGAGGAAAAGTTCTCATTCCTATTCCTGCAGTTGGGCGTGCTCAAGAAATTATGATGGTAATTGATCATTACATGAAATCTGGTGAAATGGTTGAAGCACCTGTTTTTACAGAAGGTATGATTTCAGAAGCTTCAGCAATTCATGAAGCATATCCTGAATACCTAGCTAGAGAACTAAAACAAAAAATCTTGGAAACTGACGATAATCCATTTGATTCAGAATACTTTACAAATATTGAACATGCTGATGCAAGAGAAGAACCAATGAGAGATAACTCACCTTGTATTATTTTGGCAACATCTGGAATGTTAGAAGGTGGACCTGTTTTAGAATATTTTAAAAATATTGCGCCTGATAAAAAGAACAAGGTCTTGTTTGTTTCATATCAGGTTAATGGAACTATGGGAAGAAGAGTTTTGGATGGTTCAAAACAAGTTACTATGCTAGGTAAAGAAGGAAAAGTTGAAGTTGTTACAATAAATTGTAGCGTTGAAAAACTTGATGGATTCAGTGGACACAGTGATTATAATCAACTAATGTCTTTTGTTCAAAGACTTAGACCAAAACTTCGTAGAGTACTTGTAAATCACGGAGAACGAAGAAAATCAGAAAACTTGGCAATGAATATCAGAAGAATGTTTAGAGTACCCGCTCATTATCCTCAAGTTCAAGAAGCAATAAAACTATTTTAGATCGTATTCTGGTTTCCAGATTTTGATGCTTGATGGTGCTACGATAATTCTTTCTTCGCCTAATCTTGCAATATCGGCACCTGCAGTTTTTGCAATAGAATACAATTCCTCAACTACTTTTCGAAGTTGTTCCACATCTTTTTGAGCCAATGGTGTGACTCTAAGAATTAAAATCATTTCTTTTTTGATATCTTCTTTTATCGAGTGTACATCACTAATATCTCGTATAGTAATAGCTTTCAAATAGGTGGGATTTTCTTGTTTTTGCATCCTTGAGGGAAATGCGATCTACCCATTCAAAAACTCTTCCTTAGTTTTAACTAATTTTAAAAAAATTTCATGCCTAAATTCTAAATTTAATGTAGGATTCTTCTTCAGCATGTTGTGCAATAATTTCTTCTTTTGTGTTATTCTTATTGATAATAACTGATGCTTGTTCTCCTTTTGGTGCATCTGAATATCTTAAGGTAATAGAAGATGCAAATTTCACGTATACATCTATATTTTTTCCACGTAAAATTGAAACTGGTCCCATATGATCACGAGCCTGAAATAAAATATCTCCAGGTAACGCAATTGCCTTTATCATTTCATTTTCATCTTTATTTCTTCCAACAACAAATTTAGTTTGTTCATCGAATCTGAAATGTCTTCCAATCTTTAACAAATCTATATCATTTATTGTAGGAGTTTCAGTGTGTGCAAACAAATCTTTTGCACGTAATCCAAATGTTGGATCAGTTAAAAGACATCCACCACCTGCATTTGGTGGATTTTCAATTCCATATTTTTTTGCCATATCTAGTTGTGCTCTTCTAGTTCTTCCTTTAATCATTCCAAGATTTTCTCTTTTAATCAGTCCATTTTTTTCAGGATCTGTTTCTGGAAGTAATGCTGCAGATAATGGTCTAACAATTTTCCCTACTAGACCTGATTCTTTTTCAATAGTTCTTAATGCAGGACCATGTTGACTCATTGGTCTTTGTCCCAACACTTCTCCTGAAATTATAAATTCAGCTCCAATCTCATCCATATGTTTTTTTGCAGCATTAAACATCATAGCTCTACAATCTATACATGGATTAAATCCAGCACCAATTCCATATTTTGGATGTTTTAACATCTCTATGTATTCATCACCAAGATACACTGTTTTTAGATTGACATTAAGATCGTCTGCTCTTTCTCTAATCTCAAAACCGCAACCTCTACCACAATCAAAATCACAAAAAGGAGTCTTTATTGCAACAGCTGAAACTTCAAAGCCTTGTTCTTGCATCATTCTTACTGCAAGCTGACTGTCTAGACCACCAGATAATAGAGCAACTACTTTCTTTTTTTCTTCTGTCATAATCCTAAAAATCAAAATTCCATTATACAAACTTTACATCATACATAAATTGAGAAACGGTATGATATTTTTTTGTGAAGGAACGAAGAAAAAATCTTCTCAAATTTGCTCAAAAGATCGGCTGTGATACACTAGTTACCTTTGAGCCTGAAAACTTATTTTACATGACTGGATTTTGGGGTGAAGCTATTGGAATGTTGGAAAAAGGAGGAAAAACTACCATAATTGCTCCTGAACTTGAAGTTGGTCGTGTCAAAGAAGAATCTGAAAACTGTGATATAATTACAGCCGAACGAGGCATAGGTCTAATTTCTTCATTAACTAATAAAATCAAAAAAAAGAAAGTTTGCACTGATTGTCAGAATTATTCTATAATGACGTCTCTCAAAAAATCTATTCCTACAATAAAATCCTCTACTGAAACATTTTACAATTCTCGTATAATCAAAGATGAAAAAGAGATCAGTGTTCTAAAAAAAGCTTCAAAAATAATTGATGAAATGTATGATATTTGTTATAAAAAAATGAAAGTAGGTCAAACAGAATCGGAACTACAAACAATATTGATGTCATATGCAATGGAGCAAAAAATGTTTGATACTGGATACAAATCTACTCTTAATCCTTTGATTATAGCTGGAGGACCAAATGGATCTTTACCACATGCACAAGTCACTGATAGAAAATTCAAAAAAGGAGATCTTGTAGTTGTTGATCTTACATTAAGATACAAAGGATATGTCTCAGATGCAACAAGAACATTTGCAATTGGAAAAATATCTACTCAAGAAAAACAAGTTTATGAGATTGTACAAGAATCACAAAAACTTGGATTAAAAGCTGTTAAACCAAATGTTGATTGTAAAGATATAGATTTTGCATGTAGAAAATACATTGAAGAGCAAAACTATGGAAAATATTTCATTCATTCAACAGGTCATGGTATAGGACTTGAAGTACATGAGTTGCCTACTATTTCATACAGAAGCGATACCAAATTAAAAGAAAATATGGCAATTACCGTAGAACCTGGAATCTACATACCAAATAAATTTGGAGTTAGGATTGAAGATTCTTTAATTGTAAAAGACAAACCAGTTATTATGCACAAATTTACAAAAGATCTAATTACTATCTAATTTTAATCATAATAGTTTACAATATCAATTATATGTTTGGCAGCTGGATTTTTAGCCTCAATTCCTTTTGTATCTGGATTTACATTCCAAACATATTCTATTTTTCCTTTATATGACTCAAATGTCAAAATTACTTTGTAAATATTTTCTGTGGCTTCATCTGTATTAGAAACAACAAGATCCACTTTTGTCTTTTTATTATCATATATTTTTTCATCAGGATATTCTGTTGCAATTTGTTCAATTATAGCATTCATTACAGTTAATCCTTTTTCATTTGGACCATTATATGACATTAAAATTTCTACAATGTGTTTTTGATCATCTGTTAAATTATCTGGAAAACTACTTTGTAAATCACTTTTTGTTAATTCTGGAATTATAAAAATTACAAATATTCCTATTATGCCTAGATAAATTGGGGCTCTTTTCTTTAGGAATGTCTTAAACTCTGATTTTTTTGGTTTTTCTTCTTTCTTTTTGGTATCTTTATCCATTTTGTTTCCTTGCTATCAATTAGTATTTTGCAGTTAAAATTAAAACTTGCCAAGGAAATACAATTACTCCATTTTTTTTAGTATGTAGAATGACATTTTGTTTGACTGCCTGTTTCAATTCTTTTCTTTTAGATGTATCTAGAGAATTTAATTTTTCTTTGAGTGGTTTAGCAATGTATTTTAGATAATTTCCCCAATAATCATCAAATTTTCCTGGGCTATAACTAAAAGTAAACTCCTTTATTGAAATTTTTGAGAATCCAGCCTTTCTAACTTCATTGGATAATGCACTTTTTGTTCCAAATCTATCCATATTAGGTGAACCAGGTGGTACATAATCTGGAATAAACTCTGTTACAGCATCTAAAATATTACTAAAAAATGGAACTTTATCTTTGTGTCCATGAACCGATATCCCAAGTGTTCCTGTTTTTTTGAGGCTATTCCTAATGTTTTTCAATGCTTTTAGTGCATTAGGAAAAAAGAATAATGCGTACTGACATGTTACTATGTCAAATTCATGAGAAAAACTAAATTTTTCAGCATCAATATTTACAAAATCTAAATTAGATTTTAATCCATTCCATTTCTTTGCAATTTTAATTGCAGCAACTGAAGCATCTGCTCCAACAACATATCCTGAATTTCCAACTTTATCTCTAATTTTTTTTGTGACCACTCCAGTACCACATGCAAGATCTAAAACACTATTGCCTTTACTTACCTTAACTAGCTGAACTAATTTCGAAGTACTCTGAAATGGACCTTCACTTACACTTGCCCATCTTTTATGGTATCGTGGTGCTATTTCGTTCCATATTTTCATATTCCTTTGCTTATATTCGGTATGACTGAATTTCACTATGCCTTTGTTAATTTATGATGTATTTTATGTAATCTCTTTGAAATCAGATTGAATAGTTCTTCCTGTTTCATGAAAATATTTATGTTCAATTTCTTTTAATTTTTCTAATATTTTTTTATTTTGTACTTTTTTTATCTTTAATTTAATTTCTTTATACTCT
>JAHFUX010000048.1 GCA_023264875.1 Nitrosarchaeum sp. | reverse complement strand
AATTTTGATCAAGTCTTAGAAAGATTACGCCTAGGAATGTCGATTATGATAAGAGAAGGATCAATTAGGCGTGACTTGAAAGAAATCATTCCAGGTGTATTATCTCATGGGACAAGTCTTGATAGATTGATGTTTTGTTCTGATGGACTTGATCCTATAGATATTACAAAGTATGGTCATATTGATCACTGTGTTAGAGAATCCATCAAACTTGGTCTAAAACCAATAGATGCTATTTCAATGGCTTCAAAAAACTGCTTTGATTATTACCACATGAGTAAAGATTTGGGTGGTATTGCACCCGGAAAACTAGCAGATATTTTAATTTTTGATGACTTGAAATCCATTAAACCCAATAAAGTCTTTGTAGGTGGAAAACTAGTTGTTTCAAATGGAAGTATTGTTACCTCAATAAAGAAAAAAACAATTTCTCCATGGATTAAAAAAACAGTCAAACTAAACAAACTCTCTCCCAAAGACTTTGGTATTAAATCAAAAAAGAAAAGCATTCTTGCAAATACCATTTTTATGCAAACTGAAATTATAACTAAACTGGGGTCAGTAGAGCTATTTACTAAAGAAGGAAATGTTTTGACCTCTTTAGATAAGGACGTGTGGAAAGTAGCGGCTTTTGATAGAATTCATGGAACTAACAAACATGCTATAGGATTCCTTGAAAATTTTGGAGCAGACATTGGTGCATTTGCATCAACTTGGAGTTTTCATGAAAATGACATGATTGTAATTGGCTCCAATGATTCTGATATGTCAATTGCTGCAAATACTCTTATAAAAAATCAGGGAGGTCTAGCTGTAATAAAGTCTGGTAAAATTATTGCATCACTGCCATTACAACTAGCAGGAATAATTTCCACTGATTCATTTGAAAAAGTTTTATCTAATTTTCAACAAGTCAATAATTCTATTGTCGATTCTGGTTGTAAGTTTTCAAGACCACATCTGATCCCACTTTTCTTACCATTTCTTGCTCTTCCATCAATTCGTATTCTATCTGGAGGAATTGTAGATGTTAAGAGACGATCTTACATTAATCCAATCAACTAAGTAATGTTAAAAAGGGGGATACAAAGGATTGTAGCTTATCTCAATGGCATCAATTCAACAAACCCCAAATGGACCAGTTTTAGTTCTAAAAGAGAGCGCATTACAACAAAAAGGTAAAGATGCTCAACACAACAACATAGCTGCTGCCAAACTAGTCGCTGAACTAGTTAGAAGCAGCCTAGGTCCAAGAGGTTTAGATAAAATGTTAGTTGATTCCTTAGGTGATGTTACTATTACAAATGATGGTGCAACCATTCTAAAAGAAATTGATGTTCAACACCCAGCTGCCAAAATGATGGTAGAAATTTCAAAAACAGTTGATAATGAGGTAGGAGATGGTACTACATCATCAGTGGTTTTTGGAGGCGCTCTCTTAGCTAGAGCAGAAGATCTTCTAAAAAAAGACGTTCACCCATCAGTAATTATTGAAGGTTATCAAGCAGCAGCTGAAAAAACACTAGAAATTTACTCTGAAATGGCAAAAAAGATCAAGCCTGATGATAGAGAAACACTTCTCAAGATTGCCATAACCAGTATGCAATCAAAACTAATCTCTGAAGATAGTGATGTACTTTCCAAAGTTGTAGTTGATGCAATATTACGAGTTGCAACAAAGAAAGCGGAGACATATTCTATCGATCTTGAAAATATCAAAGTTGAAAAGAAAGCCGGTGGTTCTATTACAGACACTCAAATTATCAAGGGCATTGTTTTAGATAAAGAAGTTGTTCATAGTGGCATGCCAACTAAAATTGAGAACGCAAAGATTGCACTTTTGAATTCTGCACTAGAAATTGAAAAAACTGAGATGAGTTCAGAAATAAGAATTACTGATCCTACACAAATGCAAATGTTTTTGGAAGAAGAAAACAGAATGCTCAAAACAATGGTTGATAAACTTCACAATGTTGGCGTTAATGTATTAATTTGTCAGAAAGGAATTGATGATATTGCACAACACTATTTAGCAAAATATGGTATTATGGCAGTTAGACGTGTTAAAGAAAGTGACATGACAAAACTTGGCAAAGCTACTGGGGGACGTGTTATCTCTAATCTTGATGATCTTACAGAAAAAGATCTTGGTACTGCAGATTTGGCTCATCAAAAGAAAGTTGAATCTGACAAGTGGGTATTCATTGAAGGATGTAAACATCCACAATCTGTAACTTTACTTATTCGTGGTGGTTCACAAAGAGTTATCGATGAAGTTGATCGTTCAATTCATGATGCTCTAATGGTAGTAAAAGACGTAATTGAAAAACCAGAAATTGTTGCAGGAGGCGGAGCACCAGAATCATATGCTGCATCTAAACTAAAAGAATGGGCAGATAGCTTTGATGGTAGAGAACAACTTGCTATTAAAAAATATGCAGAGGCATTGGAGATTATTCCTCTCACAATAGCTGAAAATGCTGGAATGGATCCTATTGATACAATGGCTATACTTAGAGCAAAACAAAATCAAGGTCGTAAATGGACAGGAATTGATGCAAGAAATACAAAGATTGCAGATATGTTAGCTATTGATGTTGTCGAACCTCTTGCAGTAAAAGAACAGATAATTAAATCTGCAACCGAGGCTGCCTGTATGATTCTTAGAATTGATGATGTAATTTCAGTTTCTGGCGCACGATAAATCTTTTTAATATAATTAGCTAAAACTTAAGCAATCCCATTTTCATTAGATTACTGTTGTATAAACTAGGAATAGATCTTGGTGGAACTAAAGTAGAAGCAATTCTGCTAGATGAAAATCTTGACACAATTAAACGAAAAAGAGTTCCAACTCCACAAAATGATTATCATAAAATACTAGACACAATTAGTTTGCTGGCTATGGATCTTTTAGAAAACATTGATGATTACTCCATAGGAATCTGTACTCCTGGTGCAATTTCAAAAAAGACTGGTTTGATAAAAAACAGCAATACTCAGTGTCTTATAGGAAAATCACTCAGAGAGGATTTAGAAAACAAATTAGATAAAAAAATCTTAATGGAAAATGATGCAAATTGTTTTGCAATTGCTGAATCTACAATGGGTGCTGCAAAAGAATTTGATGTTATTTTTGGAGTAATAATGGGCACTGGTGTAGGTGGAGGTATAGTCATTGATAAAAAAATTCATCAAGGTAGAACCAACATTGCTGGAGAATGGGGACATCATACCTTACATCAAAACGGAAATAATTGCTATTGTGGAAAACAAGGCTGTGTTGAGACATACATTAGTGGTCCAGCGTTAGAAAAACGATGGAAAGAATTGACTGGCAAATCACAAAGCATTCCTGAAATTATACAAAATCTTGAAAATTCCAAGGCAAAACAATGGAAGGATGAATTTTTAGAAAACTTTGGATTTGGATTGGCAAATGTAATTGATATTTTGGATCCTGATGTGATAGTTTTAGGTGGTGGTTTATCTAATATTGATTTTTTATACACTGAAGGAAAAGATTCAGTGTATGGCAAGGTATTTTCAGATTTAGTTGATACTCCAATTCTAAAAAACAAGTTAGGTGATTCTGCTGGAGTTTTTGGTGCCGCACTACTGCAAAATTTAGTCTAAATTATTACACAT
>JAHFUX010000029.1:9187-12543 GCA_023264875.1 Nitrosarchaeum sp. | reverse complement strand
ATCTGCAATCTCAATTAATTTATCAGTATATTCAGAACCTAACTCTTGAATATCTTGTTTAATTTTACCTATATCTAAATTTTCAAGGTTGAATTTTTCAGAAAATTTTTTTCTTGCATATTTTTGATTTCGCTCTTTCTGGTTTTCATTAATTATTTTAAATGTCTTGTCAATTTCGCTAATTTCTTGAAAATATTCTGGAAAAGATTTTTCCAAAAAATTATTGACTTTGATGTCTTCTATAAACTCTAATACTTTGTATGCTTTCTTTTCATTTTTTCCTTTAATCCAATTCTCATATTTGCTAAAATCTGTTACTTTGGCATGTCCTGCAGCATGACAAATACTTGCAAAAAATAAATTCCAAATTGTATTTTGTCCGGATTCGTAATCTGAAAAAACAATTCCTTCATAGACATTTTTTCCATTTATTTCTCTTGGTAACGGAAAATACACTGTCATCCTTGGTAAATACTCTATTTTTGGGAAATTAATTCCATCTAAAAAAAATATATCCACATCCATTGGGTTTTTTTCACATATGTCAAAAAAGATCTGATGAGCTACTTCTTCTACTGTTTCCTTCATTTAATCATCATTTTAACGACTTCGTTGTGCAATTTCACTTTCAATTACTTTTTTAATTATTTGCCTTACTTCACCTTGCACATCTGGGTCATCACTAGTCATTGGAACAAGTGTTTCATCTCCTCCTGTAGGAATATCTACTCCGTCCGAACAAATCTTTGCCCAATTTATTAAATCTCCTATAGATGGTCCATAAGGAAGATCCCCACTTTTGTATTCTTGTCTTATCTTGGCTCCGATTTTTACAATTGTCTCTGCATCTTTTAGAGAAATTTCTCCTATCTCTGAAACCATCTTGAATTCTTTTTCATCAATATTGTCTCCAATACTCATATAATCAAAGTTCAACCAAACACTCATTCTCCTCCTCATTGCTGCATTGATTGGTTTTGTACCTGCAAATTCTGATGATACAGGATTCATGCTAATTATCATGTATGCATGCTTGTGTCTATGGATAACCTCACTATCTTTTTCTGTAAGTACCATGTGTCCTCGTTGATCCAACAATGGATTTAGCTTTGTTGCAACATCTTGCTTCATCATGTTTGCCTCATCAAGGTATAATATTCCACCATATCTACACCAACTAGTAATTAATCCATCAATCCAGTTTTCTTTTCCCAATCCAATGTATCTTCCAAAAAGATCAAAAACAGATGTTGACAAACCACAGTTGATCTCCCACATTGGAAGCCCCGCTAACTCTGCTACAAGGTATACAATGTGTGTCTTACCTGTTCCACTTGGACCAATTAATGCACATTGCTTAAAAAATTTTAGTGCTCTTCCAATTCTCTCTACATAATGCTCACCATTATCGATGTATGGTGGAGTATCCTTTGGTATTCTTTCATTCATTTCTGGAGGAAATCTCATATCTGATGAGTTCATATATTTTTTAAAATCATACATTTTTGATAGTTTGTGTGTATCTTTTTTTATTTTGGATATTGATACTGACAGGTTTATCTTCTCTGAATTTATTTTTGAATGATTTACTGTTGATATGACTTTATTGTACTCCATGCGCACACCATGTATATCATGATATACTTAATGCTGTTATGTGTGTGTTAATATTACATACACATTGTTTAATGAATTCTGAGACCATATTAATCAAATTGAACATACAAGTGAATCTAAACTCTATATCTATGAGTAAAAATGATCCTAAAAATACTGTATTTCACAAATATGATGTAGAGGCGGCAATTGATGAAATTGAAAATGCAGAGTCACATTCTACTTTTAAGTATGGATTTACTATTTTATCAAACCCAAAAAATGTACATCTATCCATTGAAGGTATAACCAAAATTATAGGTGGTTCAAAAGAACGTGACGATATGCTCACCAAAGATGAAAATGGTGTTCCAAAAATTCTCTCTGTAATCTATCAGGAATTATTTCCAACATTTTTCTTACTTTCAAAAAGCCTCAATGTGTCTTGTCCTCCTATCCAAATTGGCGGATTAGGAGCAGGTAGCATATCTGAAAATAACGAGATTGAAAATGTTACATTAGTACAAGAAAACCCATCTACTCCAGAAGTTATAAAAGAGGAGTTAATCGATACATTAGAATTAAAAATTCCCGACATTATCTCGCCTAACCTGTAATTATAATTTCTTACATACTATCAATAATAGCACAAACATGGGTAAATTTTGATAATTGCCCAAGCATCTTAGAAATAATAAACAATATCATTTGATCAATAGGCGTGCACTTGCAAATGTCGTGACTAGTGCCATAATTTTGTCGGCAGTAAGCATTATGGGAGCGATGATGCTTGGATGGTCAAATAGTAGCTTGGCTACACAAAAACAAGCAATTGAGGAAGTGTATTCTATACAAATGAATAAAATAAATGAAGATCTTATTTTTGATAATATTTGGTTCTCTACTACTTGTCCTGGAAACTGTGTTAATGTCACAATATCCAATGTTGGAACATTGGGACTAAATGTAACTGAGATGAAATTTGTTGATGGAATAACTTTGGAGGAATTACAAATTTTTAGTTATACTGCTGCTGGAATTGTTCCATCTGCTACTTTTTCAACTAATGCAACATATGCATGGTCATCTGGAGCCGACATCGACATTGTTGTATTTACCGAAAGAGGAAACCAATTCACTACTAATGTGATAGCACCATGAGAAAACATAGTGGTTTAAGTACAGTAGTTGGAACTGTTTTTCTTGTTGCAGTAGTTGTTTCTTCGCTTTCTTATGTTACTTATAGTATGAATGTAATAGGCAATTTTTCTGAGTCTTTAATAACAGAAGAAAAAAGACAACAAGACAAACAAGGTGAGAAATTTGAAATAGCTTCAATAGAAATAGATCCTCAGAGCAAATTATCTGGAGTTATTACAAACACCGGTCAGGTTCCTTTAGAAATAAAATCGCTCTGGATTGAGGAAATTGATAATCCTGAATCTACTAAAAAATTTGATATTGGTACAACAATTGCTCCAGGTGATCAATTAGATTTGATTAATAGTGTTGATTTTATTATGGATTCCAATACTGGTTATAATTTAAAAATAATTTCAGGCAGAGGGGAAGTACAAACATTTTATGTGAATTCCGTTGGCTCTAATAGTCTCTATTTGACTAGTCACACAATTCCTGAAGTAGTTTCAACTGAATTTGATACTACAGTATTATTGACAGTAACAAATAACTCTACAAGTAATGCCCCAATTTTAAATTTGACACCCACAATATCTGTTGATACCACTAGTTGTACTCCG
>JAHFUX010000029.1:0-9087 GCA_023264875.1 Nitrosarchaeum sp. | reverse complement strand
AATACTGCAAGTCCTGTTAATTCAGAAGGAACTACTACTGCAGATCTTGAAAGTTGTGGTGCTAATACATTTACACAAAAAATTCTTACTTCAAATGATGATGCCGAAGAAAGAGTTTCAAACGGTTCAGTTTCAAGAAATGGTGATGATTTGGAAATGTCATATGATGGAAGTAACCTTTCAATCGTTGGATTACGTTATACTGGTATAACTATTCCACAAGGAGCAATTATACAAAGTGCATACATTCAATTTGTAACTGACGAATCTCAATCAGGAACAGTAGTAAATGTCAGAATTCGTGGTGAAGCATCTGATGATGCTGCTGCAATAAGTTCTTCTGATTCTGATATATCTGGGAGAACAAATACTGTAGCTAGTGTAACTTGGTCTGCAATACCATCTTGGACTCTAGTTCCAGAAATTGGTGCTAATCAAAAGACACCGGATATTAAAACAATCATTCAAGAAATCGTAAACAGAGGAGGTTGGGCTAGTGGTAATGACATTGTCATAAAAATTGAGAATAACGCTAGCACTGCAAGTACTAGGAGAACTGCAGAATCATATGATGGTGGTTCAACTGTCGCTCCTGAACTACAAATAGTATGGACTCCATCCAGTGGAACTGGTGGATCTCCAACGTATGATTCAACAGGAGGACCACACATATCAGGTACATATCGTTTTGATGGAGTAAATGATTGTTTTAGAAGTAAAAGCAATGTAAGTTCAAGCGATGGCAATGATATACATTCATCACCAGATTTTACTTCATTATGGTTCAAAACTGCTGCTACAGTAGGTGGCACTGAACAACATCTTGTATCATGGGAGGGTGGTGGTACTTGTCCTAGTTGTGATTATTACAAAATATCTTTAGAAGCTACTACTGGAAAGGTTGTATTCCAATATAACATGGATAGTGGTGTTACTGACACTACTACATGTAAAAGTACAGGTAGGTATGATGATGGTAATTGGTATCAGGTAGTTGCTGTAAGGCCTGAACATGCAACAGTTGACGCTTGTAATTTGTATATTACCAGGTTTGATGGCACCGATGCTGAATCTGTAATTACATCATCTCCAACATGGGGATCAACTAGCGTTGATGCAGATGGTAGATGGTATGTCGGTAGCAATAGCGCAGAAAATGGTAATTTTTTCAATGGATGGATTGATGATGTAATTCATTGGAATACTGCAATTCTAGGTGGAACCAGTGATGATACTTTGGATGCTACCGAAGCAGATGAACTATCACATGTAAATTATGGTATTCAATCTCACCAACTATTACTTGATATTTATCGAACAGATGAAAACGGTGTGAATCAAGCAGTGATTGATAGTGTAGTTGTTCCAGTACGATTTTTTGATCCACAAGGGACTGGAGATAATACTGATTCCACTTATGGCGTATTAAACACTACACGTACTCTTGGCATTCAAACCATACCTATCAATAACAGATTGAGTTATACTATCAGTTATGTGCCTTCAACAAGCACATGGAAAGCCTTAGATCTTGATATGAAAATAGATGATCAAGATATGACCCCAACAACAAGTCTTTTACAAATACCTCAACCAGACATACCATTCCCATCGTATTGGGTATATGACAAAAGTAATCGATTAGCTGTTTCGATATATAATGTGGGTCCATACGGTAGCTGGTTTGTATACCAAGGAACAAGAGCAGTCTTTGATAATCCATCTGGCGGTACCTCTTATGCTGCAGTAATTTGTTCTGTCAACTCTACACAAGCAGATCCATGTGATACAAGTGGTTCTAATAGTAGTTGGAGAGTAATGGAAGACAGGGACAGTATTTTCATTCCAGTAGGCTCTATAGGAAAAATCTATTTCTGGGATGTGCAAGATAGACCTGATCGTGATCTTTCAGGTGGTACTGAAATACCAGCTGGAGATTATGACATGTATGTATTCATTGATGGGTATGATGAGAAAGGAGACAAATTTCTTAGAAATCTTGAAATGGGAAGAGTTAAGGTTCAAGATTAATTATACTGGATACAATTCTTAATAATATTTGATGCTATACTAACTCTGTAACATTAGAATACATACAACTTTTAATGTAATTTTCAGGTCTTAGAAAATTAATGCAGTCTAGTGAATCTACTGAAATTATTACACCTAGTGAAACCAATGTTCATGTAACAATTGATACTTTGACATCTGGTGCAAGCACATTAGCTCAGTTAAACACTTTGATTGAGGAAGCCATGCAAATCTATGAACTAGAAGATCAAAAAACAAACATCATAGAGAATATGTCTAATGCATTAAAGATAATTACAGAATTTCTGAGTTTTTCTGTTAATGTTCATCCTGGAATATTTAATCTTCCTTCTGATAGTAATATCATTTTGTTGCCTAATTTAGATTTAATAATTAAACTATTAAATGGTAAAACAGAGATTAAAAAATTTACAGATTATCCCCCTGAAACAATCACACAGATTATAGAATATGTCACACCGCAATTAATAGGATTAATTCAAACACAAAAAACGTATCTGACAGAAAAGATTACTTTCTTAAGAACTGCCACAAAACAACTAAGTGCACTTTCTCAACTACAAGAAACTTTACCAAACATACTACCAATAACGGAGCCTCAGAAAAATATTGGTTAGATTGATTCGAAGATACAATACAGTCAGTTCTTTAAAATCAAATCTTGAAAAAGAAATAGAAGAGATAGAGCAATCAATAAATGAATACTCTAATGTTTTAGGTGAAAAAATTAGAATAAACGAAGAACTCTCAAAAGATGACCCAGAATTTTTGGAATTAAAATCAAAGCTAGAAAATAATCTTACAGATAAAAATAAAACTGATGCAAAAATAGATCACACTAAAAATAATAATAAAAAAAATGTTCAAAAACCAAAAAAATCATCCAAAAAAGATAGTGAGTCTTGGTATAATTTAGATCAAATAATGGTGTATAACGGAATAGGACTCAAAGGGGAACTTGAATTATACTTTAAAGCAATAGATGAATTAAAAATAAAACTAGAAACCCTTCAAAGGGCATTATCTGCTTTGAACAATATAATCGAAAAAGGGCTCAAAGAGGACATGGCATGTATTGCTTTTCAAGGCTCAAATGGCCCTCTACAGATATCATTTCTAAAAACAAGTGATATTAGGAAGAATTTTTCATTCAAGTCGATCTATACATGTATGGCAATTTCTCAAGAAAATATAATAAAAATAGGTATATAATGAATTTTTATGTTAAATAATCTAATAATTTATAATAATTTTATATTTAAAGAAAGTAACAAATATGATCGATCCGATCAACTCTTCTTAGCTATATCACAATATAGTCTAGTCCTTTCTTATTGAGGATCCTGAAAAAGTATGATACACGAAACTCAAACTTCAATATTTGACTCTACTCCTAATACTCAAATGTACGAGTACAAATTATCTATAGAAAAAGTCCAAGTGGAACTTTTACAGTATGGGCTGACATCTAATCAAAGTAAGGTGTTTATCTATCTTGGAAAGTATGGTGCAAAGACTGCACCTGAGGTATGCAAGGCCCTTAAATTACCTAGAACTGAAACATATCACTTACTTTCAGCATTACAAAACAAGGGAATTGTTTCAGCTACGTTTCAACATCCTATCCAATTTATTGCATTACCATTAAACAAAGCAATATGGATTCTAGTGAACTCTGAAAAAGAACGAGTAAAATCTCTTGAAAATATGGAAAAAGGATTATCTGAACTCTGGGACAATATTCCAACTTTTGATTCACTACATGATGAAGTTGAAGAAAGATTCCAAATGTTGCAAGGTGCAAACCAAATACAATCAAAAATTACTGAAATGACTGATAACTTCAAAGATGAATTTTTGATACTTGGTTCTGAGAAAGACTATGTTAAATTATATCATGGTGAATTCTTGGAATCTTTTGTAAAATCAAAACAGCAATTTAGATTGCTAAGTGCATGTTCTGAAAAAACTGCATACATATTTGATAATTTGGAAAGAAAGAATATTAAAAAACTAGACAAGGACATACAAAATCACCTGTGCTTTATTCTAAAAGATGACGCTGAATTGCTGTTCTTTACTAAAAATGCAAATTCATCTACAGAGCCATTTGCAATGTGGACAAATTCCAAATCCCTGATATATTCAATGAAGTTACTCTTTGAATCACTTTGGATAAATTCAAAGAATATTCACCTGTAATAGTTAAGAAAATATTACTTGTAAGAATCAAACTAGTCTCTCTCTTTATATAGAAAATTTCAGTTATTATTTTTGTAGATATGGATTTTACCTATTCTAAAGTCAAAACAGGTATACCTGGATTGGATTCAATCATGTCAGGAGGATTGAAAAAAGATCGTTCTGTAATAATCTCAGGTCCTCCTGGCAGTGGAAAGACAACCTTTGGATTAGAATTTCTATATACTGGTGCCAAGGACTTTGATGAGCCAGGTGTGTACATTACCATGTCCCAAAATATTGATGAGATAAAAAATGACTGCAAGTCATTTGGCTGGGATTTTGATGATTTGATCAACAAAGACAAAATCTTGATGATTGATGCAAGACCGTTTAAAATTCAAGACAAGTTAATTGGACGAGATGATTCTCTGTACAGAGGAGAGCAGATACCATTTGAACATTTAACAAAATTACTATTAAGTAGCATCAAAAGAATAGAAGCCAAAAGAATGGTAATTGATTCTGTTACAATCTTGGCAATGCAATATTCTGATAAATTCTACATGAGACAAGGTCTACAGGGGATGATCCAAGCATTAGAAAATTATGGAGTAACATCACTAATAATATCAGAGTATTCTGAAAACAACGAGATTCCTTTGGAGTGGTTTGTTACATCTGGAATTATTCAGCTGAGACATACTAGAAAAGAAGATACCATGGAAAGAACAATTCAAGTAACTAAAATGCGTGGCATTAAACACAGTGAACAAATTCATCCCCTGATTATCGATGGAGATGGAATGCATATCCAACATCCAAGGTTAACCCCATAGTCTATTTTTTCTGTTTTTTAATTTGTTGTACAACCATTGGTAAAAATGCACCAACATCAGTTACTATGCCCAATGCTTGCCATGTTCCTCTATCCATAAGCTTGGTAACAGTTGGTTGATTGATGTCAACTACTATAACTTTGACATTTGCAGGTAACATATTTCCAGTTGCAATAGAATGTAACATTGTAGAAATCATGATTACCATATTTGCATCTTTGAGAATTTTTTTATATTCTCTTTGGGCTTCAGCTACATCTGTAATCACATCTGGTAATGGCCCATCATCACGAATAGATCCTGCCAATACAAAGGGGATTTTATTTTTTACACATTGATACATTATTCCACGTGTTAGTTTTTTTGTTTTAACCATATTTACAATAGAACCTGCACGAAAAACTGCGTTTATTGTTTCCATATGATTTCGATGTCCACGATATGCCAAAGTTGCATCATGAACATTCATTCCAAGTGATGTCCCCAATGTAGCATATTCTATATCGTGAACTGCTAATGCATTTCCAGCCAAAACTCCATCAATAAATCCTAATTTTATCAAATCTGCAACCGCATCTGCTGCACCGGTATGAACTATTGCAGGACCGCCAACAATTATTATTTTTCCACCAGTCTTTTTTGTTTTATAGATGTCTTCTGCTACTTTTTTTGCAATGTGTTGAGTTGGTCGCTCACTGGAGCTTGAACTCCCCATAAATTCAAAGACGTTTACTCCTTCTCTTGGTCGCTCAGGTGGAGTAATTTTGATTCCACCCTCACCAACGATTATTTTGTCTCCTTTTCTTACATCTCTTACAGGTACACAAAATGCTCTGTTGTATCTGACTACGATACACTTGTCCATCATCATATTTTCAACTTGAATCCATTTTTCGTTATGGAAAACCTGGGTGTGATTATTTGTAGTGCTGTAAAAATCATCAGGCATCACCATATCTTTTGGTGATTCTTTTAGCAAAATTCCTTTTTGTATTTTTGAGACTGCACCTTCTCGATGAATCGTTTCTAAAATTTCACCTAAATGTTTTTGATTCTTCCCAATAATTGATAATCGTGCATATGATGGATCCTTCTTCTTTTTTCCAATATTGATTTCTTCTACTTGAAATTCACCATGTAGATCCATGATTTTATCAAATATTTTTGTGAGAATAGATGAATCAATAAGATGACCGCTAACTTCAATCTCTTGTGAAAATTTTGCCATTTATTATTCTAAATGCAATGATAACAAAAGCTTTACGCTGATTTTTTTTGACTATTCTTGGTAAAAAATTGTCAATTTAACTATACTGGAAGTATTACTTTGCCTTTGTATTCTAAAATATTGTCTTTTTGGAATGATTGTTCAAGAGTTTCTTTTTGTTCTTTTGTCACTCCTTGAACAATTGTTTTAGAAATCCCGTTTTTATCCACCAATGCAAGTATGTAACCACTATTATCGGTTAAAACAAATCCTGCTGATTCATCAACAAATGCGTAAAGATTTTCTTCTCCTACTGGTTCCCATACATTTGATTTGTTATCTCTTAATGCAAGTGCAGGCATTGCCTTTCCATTGGTTAATTGATTTAGGTATTCTCTTGCACTTGCAACTCTTTTTTGCCCTGTTTTTAAAGCCTGAAAATATTGCACGACTCAAAGAAGATATGATTGTTATAAAAACAGTATCTCAAAAGACTGTTATATCTTCCAAATCTGATAAAATCATGCCTCTTACAAATAATGTGATAATAAAATTAAATGAAATCACCACTATTGTTGAAGATAAAAGTAATCTAAAAGAACAAGAAATAGAAGAAATAAAATCAATTTTTAGAAATATTCTCAAAAATGGCGAAAGATATGATGTAGATGACATTGAATCATGGTTTGAAAATGAAGGTAGCTGGTCAAACAAGACATCACGAATTAGAGTGATAAATCTCTCTCATTACATTCAAGACAAATATGAACAAACAGCAAGATTGAAAATTATTTCAAATGATTAAGATCCATGTTGTGAAAATTAAATTTCTAATTGTTCTAAGAGTCTTCCAACTATCTTTGCATTTTCCTTTCTTTCATCTAGTATTTTTATCCGTCTTTGATTTTTTGTTTTGTTATCTGAAGAAATTATTTGGAAATATTCTTCATCCAAGTCATTATTTACTTGTAATCTTTTGATAACCTCAAAAAGAATCCCGATGACTTGTTTTTGCGCTTCAATTAACTCCTCTTTATTTTTTTCAGACATAATATTATTTCTCTAGTATCTTTCTAAACAATTCTATTACTTTTGGATCTTTTATTTCATTTCTTGCAGAATCAAAAAAAGAGTTCAATTTTTCTTTAGAATGTCCATCATTCGAGTAAATTTTTGCCTGTAATGCCATTTCCAATCTGTCTAACTGATGAACAATTTTTGCTTCTTTAGAATTATTCGATTGATATTCCTCCCAAAGAACACTGTACTGTTTTTGAAGTGCAAGAGGTAAATCATTTAGAATTTTTTTTATTGCATTGTTTTCCAAGACTGTTTTTTCCTCTTTAGAAATTTGTTCTGGTGTAATATCACCTGTTATTGATTCTGCTAAATCATGTAAAAGAATAATTTTTAAAATTTTTTCAGTATTGTAATTTTCTAAATCTGAAAAGATCATTCCCATCATTGCCATAGAAAATGTATGATCTGCAACAGATTCTGGATTGACTATGGATAATTTATCAATCCAGCCTTGACGTGGAATCTTTTTTAGATTTGCAGATGTATAAAAAAAATCCAGAATCAAGTTCGTAACATTTTCTGTATATTGTATTCCAATTTAGAATCATAATAAATAATATCTTTAGACAATAATTGTATTTGTAAGTAAATGGTAATAAATAATTCGAACAACATAATAGTTAAGATATTCGTCATACAGTATTGAAAATTTACACAAAGACAGGAGATGATGGTACTACTGGATTACAAGGTAATTCCAGAATCACAAAATCTCATCCAAGAATAATTGCGTATGGCACAATTGATGAAGCAAATGCAGGATTAGGAATTGTGTTGTCTTATGAATTAGACAAAGACATTACTATATTATTAAATTTAATTCAAAATGAATTGTTTGTAGTTGGTGCTGATCTTTCAAACCCAAACCTGGAAGATAAAAAAAATAGAGTTACATTAGATATGATATGTAATTTAGAAAAAAATATTGACAATTACGAGAAAGAGCTACCCTCTCTTACTAATTTTATCTTACCTGGTGGTAATATTGTTGCATCTCAACTCCATCATGTTAGAACAGTTATCAGAAGGGCTGAGACATGTCTTGTATTACTAAGCGAGCAAGAAAAAATCAATAATAACTGTATCAAATATGTTAACCGCTTATCTGATCTTTTTTTTGTTTTAGGACGTATATTAAATAAAAGAAGTGGACAACAAGATATAATTTGGAAAGTCTAAAAATGTACTCATTAACTATTTTAAATTATTTTTTGTTATTAGGTAAACTAAATCAAGGTTACCCAAATAAACAATAATTTTATTTTGTGCATATCTTAAACTACTGTCACTTGTTTGTATGATTATCATGTTTAATTCGAAGCTCTTATTTCTTAGCACTTATGTATTCTAATAGGTACAAATGGGTAAAAATTATGTTGAAAAACAAATGAAAAAGCTGTTGATTGAAGAACAGGAAAAATTAGAGCGTGAAGTACAAGAGGCAGTTAGAAATAAATTGAAAAAAGACACTACCGATTAAATTTTCCTTTTATTGATCTTGTTTAACTCTGATTTGATTTCTTAATTACCTTATTGGACTTGGTTGTATTGCTTTGTAATCACGTATTTTTGCTATGTCAGTATGGTAAAGACAACTTTTAATTCCTCAACTCAAAGCAAATTTGTTGTGCCAGCGTAGCTCAGCCTGGGAGAGCACTCGGCTGAAGACCGGGCCGTCGGGCGTTCAAATCCCCCCGCTGGCATTTTTTATTTTTTAAGATCTCAAAT
>JAHFUX010000028.1 GCA_023264875.1 Nitrosarchaeum sp. | reverse complement strand
AAATACCAAAAATGGGAAATAACATATGTCATTGATTGGAGTATTTGTAAATCAAAAAAATAGATTCGCCAAATCATCTTTTTTTGGATATGGAGTAATACTTGTTGCAGCTGCACTAGCGGCTTTATTGCACACTATATCAAAACCACTGTTGGATTCTTCTATATCAGGAATTACAGAGATAAACCCAATAATGTTGGCTGCGATAATGTTTCTTTTCAATGGTTTATTTTTTACACCAATAAAAAGAGAAAGTAATTCAAAAAGCGGACTAGACAGAAGAAATATTTTCTTTTTAACGGTATTGGGCATTTTAGAAATTTCTGCAATAATTACATATTTTTTTGGCCTAAAAGAATCTACTGCAGTTAATGCTTCAATTCTTACTAATGGAGAAATTCTTTTTACAATTTTAATTGCTGTTGCAATTTATCGTGATGGAATTCAACGCAAAGAAATGGCTCCCTTTTCAATGATAATTACTGGAATAATTCTTTTACCCATAGGATATGACTTGTATACAACTGGATTAGTCTTTACGGATCTTGTTCTTGGTGACATTTTGCTTATTTTATCAGGAGTGTTTGTTGCCTTTGACATCAATTTATGCAGATACATAACTCACAAATTGGGACCAAAAAAAATCACGCAATGGGTTTCATTCATAGGTGCAGGTGTTGCGTTTTTGATGGTACTAGTACTTCAAATACCGCTTAATATCGAAATACAACAATTACCAAGCATAGTATTAATTGGCCTCTTTGGCACAGGAATGACTACTTTTCTATTTCTGATCGCCTTAAGAACAATTGGCACTGTTAGAACAATGCTTCTTTTTTCTTCAACTTCAGTATTTGGAGTAATTTTTGCAAATATGATTTTACATGAGAGCATAACCTTAACAAATGTGACTTCTATAATTCTAGTATCTGCTGGGCTATACATTCTAAGATATAGACTTGGCAAGAATGAGATAAATCAAAAAACCATGAATATTACACCAAAAAACCTCAATTTTAATAAATTATGTGGGAATTGTACGCATCAGTCTTGTTGTACAAACTTTGCCAGACCAGTAGTTTTTTCACATGATTTAGAGGATTTGAAGTCAATTGAAAAAAATGGATCAGAGTTCATTCAAAAAATAAAGATCAACGGCAAGGATGTAGATATTATCAAGAAAAAAGAAAATTCAAACGAATGCGTTTTCTGGAATTCAGATTCAAAACGTTGCTCTATTTATGAGAAAAAACCTTTTGATTGTAGAGCTTATCCATTTGACATACGTTTTATCGATGGCAAATACAGATGGATAGTTTATTTATGTAATCTTGACAGCGATTGGACATGGAGTGAAAAATATTTGGAGATCTTAGAAAATGATAAGCAATTCAATGAAGTAATAGAAAAAATCGATGTTTTTACTGATCCCACAATAAATGCCCTAGATAAATCGCAGCTAATTCCATTTACGATTTTAAGAGAAGTAAAAATAAAAGACATTAAACAAACAAATTCTATCTAAGCTCACTTGCGTTTTCATAAGGCTCATCTATACGACTCTGGAATATTCTAATATGACTATAAACACCAAATGCAAAAAGAACGTATGCCCAAATGTAAAGTAAATCGATTGGATGTCCTGTATAATATGAATCAGTCATATTTAGCACCAGAAAGCCAGTATCACCAATTACGTTTAGCACAATGGCTATACACATCAGTGACCACAGAAAACTTACTTCACCTCTAAAAAATAATGAAACCCCTATCAATGCAGGACACAAGATAATGGCATCTAATATAGGATAGCTTGCTGCTAAAGCAATTTCAAATTTATTTTCTGATGAATCAGGCTCATACGCGAGAATAAACGTGAATATCAATAATGATATAGATATCAATGATGAAGAAATTACAAGTTTTTTTGAAATTGCCTTCTTTACTGGTTGTAGATAAAGAATAGAAAATATAAATAATAGTGGATAACCAAGAATATAAAAAAAATCAGCAACAGAAGGCCATGGGTCTATATTAAATATTAATTCATATACAAGCCATATCTGTTCAGCAGAAAACCATGAAGCTGCAAATATCACAAATACAACCCATGCTTTTCCATGTTTACCAGACATTTTGAATCTCAGTGCCATCAATATTGATAAAACTAACACAGATGCAGGTATAGGCACATATAACAAATCCGTCAGAAGAGTCCTATTACCATCAGGAAGCAAATTTGCAATCAACATGATGATGCCAGTAGCTAACAAAGATAAGAATAAAAATTTGTGCAATCTTATTTTTTCTAAGAGTCTTTGCAAATCAGTCACCGACAATTTTATAAAAAATTGTAAAGTGTTTTTTATTAGAAAATTTTGTTAGATTCTGATTATCAATTCTATTTAGCATAGGAATGTCATGACTTCAATAATATAAAAAAAGCGGTTCTGTAATATTTATGACCTCAATTACAAATGATTTTAATGAAATTTTCAATAGGTTTTTGATCAGAAAATTCTTTTAATCTATCCATTATCTCAAAAATCATGGTCCTTGAAGAGCCTCCATACATTTCTTTTAATATTTGAGAGAGATATTCAGGATGATCATAACAGTCAGGAAGATAAGAGTTATAATTCTTGTATAGTTTTTTTGTAAACGCATCAAGAACTGGTTTTCCCATCTCAAGAAGAACTTCTTCAATTGTGATTGAAATTAATGCTTTTTTAATTTGTGCATCAGTTGCCTCTAACATTACCATTTATGGTAAATTCTTCACCTAATGGCAGTTTGTTTGTAATATTTGTGACTTACATTAGAAATGTTATAAATCTTCAATTATATGATGTATTATTACAAATATTTGTATATTTTTTATTCAACTTTGGAAGACCAAACAATTGTTCCATACACTTTATTTGAATGCAAAATTAATTTTGTTAGTTGATCAATCTCGCTATTCTTATTTCTGGGCGCGGAAGCAATATGGAACACATAATAAAATCAATCAAAAAAAGCAAGATCTCAGTTAGCCCTGTTCTCGTCATATCGAATAATGCTAATGCAGAAGGTCTTGAAATTGCAAAGAAACTTGGGGTCAAAACAGAGATCATAGAGTCAAAAGGAATTAAGGGTGCAAGTTGGGATTTTGATAAAAAAATCATATCGGCGCTGGAAAAACATAATGTAAAGCCAAAAAATGGGCTCATTTGCCTTGCAGGTTTCATGCGAATAATGAGTCCAGAGTTTATCAGACATTTCAAAGGAAGAATCATGAACATTCATCCTGCAATTTTACCCTCGTTTCCAGGACTACATTCACAAAAACAAGCGCTTGATTATGGAGTAAAATTTTCTGGGTGTACAGTTCATTTTGTTGATGAAGGGATTGACACCGGTCCAATTATTTTACAAGATGTGGTTAATGTAAAGGATGATGACACAGAAGAAACTTTATCAAAAAGGATCCTTGTAAAAGAACACCGTATTTATGCCAAGGCCGTGAAACTTTTTGCAGAAGGAAAAATCAGAATGATTGGTCATAAGACAATCATTTCTTAAGAATCAGGACCTCCAAAAAAATACAAAACTACAAGTTCTTTTTTGTTGCCATGAAATTTATGTTCAATGTTTTTACCGACAAAATATGCCTTTGCCACTGAGACTGGATAATCCTTTTCTGAGATTCTAAGAAAACCATCTCCCCGTACAATGTAATAAATTTCATCACTCTCATGAGGGGTTTGAGTGTCTACCTCATCTGGTTTTAATTTTAAAATTCCAGCAGCAAGATTATCTTTATTTATAAATGTGTGATAATAAGAACCACTTTTTTTGATATCCACCAGATATTCATTTGTATCAAATTCTACCTTCACACTATCACAACCCTTGGATGCCTATTAACGACTGTCCTGACCTGTATTTGTTTTTATTTTTGATTCAAACTTGGAAATAAGCTGACTTATCTTTGAATTCTTACTGTCATCTTTTCTTAAAAGATAGTATAATTCTTCTGTCGCTGCATGATAATCTACACCAATAGTTTGAGCAAGATATAATGAAAGATAGCTTAGAAGTAGCTTTCTAAGTATAATTCGATGTGAGGTAGTGATAAGATCAGAAGTTAATTCATCCAAGACATTAGAAAAATAAGCTTCAAGATAACTATCCTTTGATTCTCTTTCTCTTAATGCAAAAGATCCACCAAGGTGCCTTTCATTCATGTGGATTTTTTCAACTACATCAATAAATTCCCGATTCAGAATTGAATTTGTAGTGAGAATTTCAGAAAGTAAATCAGCTGCATTTTGCTCTGAACTTTCTAGCCGTGCTTTCAATATAAAGATCATATGACATGCAACACAGCTTCCATGAAGGTCTACTTGATGATCTTTGATTTTTTCTAATTCCTTTTTAATGAAGTTAGTATACTCATTATGTTCCATTGCAAATCATGTCTTCTCGTACATAATTAAGATACTCCAAAGATTAAATATCCTACACAGTATCCAAGCTTGTGACAGGACAAAAAATGGATGGCATTTTAATTGCAAATGCTGTCAAGGACAGAGTAAGAAAAGCAGTCCAAGAATTGAGATCAGAAGGAGTAACACCATGTCTTGCGACTCTTTTAGTTGGGGAAAACCTGTCGTCTGCAACGTACGTCAGGAACAAACAAAAGGCGTGCGCTGATGTTGGAATTATTACAAAGGACCACAAACTTCCAGAATCATTTTCACAACATGAGATGAATTCACTTGTAGATTTGTTAAATAAGGATGATTCAGTTCATGGAATTCTAATTCAATTACCATTACCAAAACAACTAGATGAATTTTCAACGATTTCAAGAATGTCACCAATAAAAGATGTCGATGGATTAACTCCATACAATATTGGCCTTTTATCTTCAGGAAAAGCCATTCTCAAACCCTGTACACCGTCAGGAATAATGGAAATGTTTGATTATTACGACATTGATTTAGCAGGAAAACATGTAGTAATAATTAATAGAAGCAATCTGGTTGGTAGACCGTTATTCCATCTTTTACTTGAAAAGAATGCCACCGTTACTATGTGTCATTCTAAAACAAAAAACCTCAATGAGCACTGCCAAAAAGCAGATATCTTAATTACAGCGATAGGGAATAGGGCAAAATTTGTTCTTAGCGCAGATATGATAAAAAATGGAGTGGTTGTTATCGATGTTGGCATAAGCAGGAAAGAAGGAAAGATTGTGGGGGATACAGATTATGATGAGATAATAAAAAAAGCATCATACGCTACGCCTGTGCCAGGCGGTGTAGGTCCTATGACTGTTGCAATGCTTTTAAAAAATACAATAACTGCAGCTTCAATTAGTAAAAGCCTTGTCTCAAGTTGAAAAAACAAGGTTGCGAAAGCAACTTTTGGATGCAAGGGATTCTTTATCGTTAGACTTTATCAACATCACAAGTAAACAAATACAGGATAATCTACGAAAAGTTGATTTTTTTAGAAATGCAAAAAACATAGGGGCATATTATTCTATTGGAAGTGAAGTAAAAACTCATGACATACTACAAGAATTACTAAGATCGGAGAAAGAAGTATCGCTGCCAAAAATTGCTAAAAAAGATCTTGTTTTCAAAAAAATACATAGTCTTTCAGATCTTGAGGAGGGAAACTTTTCTGTCATGGAGCCAAAAGATTATTGTGAGGAAGTAAAAAAAATCGAAGTAATAATCGTTCCTGCCATAGCACTTACAAGAGATGGACATAGACTTGGATACGGTTTTGGATATTATGACAGATATCTTTCTGGTAAAAAATCAAAGACTATAGCCTTAGGTTATTCCAAACAAATTATCAAATCATTCCCATACTCTGACCACGATATCAGAATAGACTGTATTGTTACAGAAGATCAAGTTATCATGTCAAAGGACAAGTAATCCCTTTTTACCAATATCTTTTCTAAAATACTTGTTTTGCCAGGAGATTTTTTCAATTCTTGAATAGACGTTAGAGATTGCAGAATCTAGCGTGTCGCCCAGAGCAGTGACTCCAAGAACTCTTCCTCCGTATGTGAGTATTTTTCCATTTTCACGTTTTGTGCCTGCATGAAAGACAAAGGAATGTTTATCTTCTAAATCAAGACCAAAAATTTCTTCATTTTTTTGATATACCCCAGGATATCCTTTTGAGGCTAGAACAACACAGATTGCAGTTTGTTTCTTCCATAACATAGCAGGTAATTTCGAAAGTGTGCCATCAATGCTTGCATTTATGTAATCGTACAAATCGGAGTCTAACCTCATCATAATTGGTTGGCATTCTGGATCACCCATTCTTCCATTAAATTCCAAAACATATGGTTTTCCATATTTTAGCATTATTCCAGCATACAAAAATCCCTTAAATGGGTTACCTTCTTTTTTCATAGAATTAATTGTTTTTTCAATTACGTCTTTTTGAATCATTTCTGCTAAAGAGTCATCAATTATTGCCGTTGGTGAATATGCACCCATTCCACCAGTATTTGGTCCTTTATCACCATCATAAATTCTCTTATGATCTTGACTTGTAGCCATAGGAATTGCAATATTTCCATCAGAAAGTGCAATGAATGATGCCTCTTCTCCATCAATTCTTTCTTCCAGAATAATTTTAGAGCCAGAAGAGCCAAATCTATTTTTTGTCAAGATTTCATCTATCGCGTCGATTGCTTCTGCAGAATTATTACAAACGATTACGCCCTTTCCTGCTGCAAGACCATCTGCTTTTACTACAAGTGAATAATCAATGGATTTGGCATACTCTTTTGCTTCTTTTGCATCATCAAAGATTTCAAATTGAGCTGTAAGAATATTGTTTCTTTTCATAAAGTTTTTTGCCCAAACCTTACTTGATTCAATCTGTGCAGCCGCTTTTGTTGGCCCAAATATCCTCAATCCTTTTTCTGTAAATGCATCAACTATACCTAAAGAAAGAGGAATTTCGGGGCCTACGATAGTCAGACAGTTTTTTTCAGAGGCAAATTCTGCAAGACCGTCAATGTCTTCTACTGGAATTTCCACGTTATTGATAGTACCACCGTTACCTGGCGCAAAAAATATTTTACCAATTTTTTTGCTTTGAGAGAGTTTCCAACCAATGGCATGCTCTCTCCCACCGGACCCAACGATTAAAACATCAGTCAATAGTCTGTCTTTTCTCACCCAGTATATAATCCAAGATTGGTTTTAGAAATGTTGATTAACACTGCGTTATAACCATGACAGATGAGTCAGATAGATAAACAAAAAAAAATCTATCTTTTTGTTCATGGAAGAATGGATCTTGAACCTGTTGCAATAAATGCTCTGGTATCAAATGGCTTTTCAAAAGATAAGATCACGTCTGCAAGACCAGACAAGGTTGGAGACGTTGGCGATTACATGGCCATGCTTTGGATGCCACCAAATCCGGATCATATCAAGATTCAAAAAATAACAAAAGTAGAACAAGTAATCCCTGAAGGAGTGATTGGGTTGTGGAAGGGAGTCTCTAAAGAAGATGTCCTACAAATAACATTAAGATAAATTCAAAGATCGGAGATTAAAGCAGATACAAAATTTGCAAATTCTTCATCTGAAAATCGTATAATTTCAACTTTGTTTTGTTCTTTAGCAATTCTAATAGATTTGAGATGATAACATTCGTCACCTCCGTTTAGTGTGTTAAAAAAATAATCTTCACATGAACAAAAACCCAATTCTGGATCAAGCCAATGTTCATTTTCTTTTCCCACAACCGTCCAGATTTTGCGTTCACTGGGTTCAAAATAATGAAGTTTTATACCTTTTGCAGATACGATTGTGTTTAAATTGTCAGAATCTTTTTTCATATTAACCAGGTGTTCTTATCATATAAAAAATAAGATGGGAAATAGTTTGCTGCAGATTTCTACCTGTAGAAACAGAGTATACTATAGGAACAAAAGATGTAAACTTGTATTGTGAAAACATTATTTTTCTATTCAATTACCTAAAATTAAGCAATAACTCCAAACTATTGTTTATCGATGCTAAAGACCAGAATCATTCAATCCCATCCTGCTCTAATATTAGAAGATATCAAGCGTTACCTTGTTGTTACAGATTTACATATTGGCTTTGAGAATACCTTAGCTGCAAATGACATATTCGTTGAACCAACTACAATCATTAATGAATATACAGATGAGATCATATCAATTATAAAATCTGAAAAACCAGATTCGCTGGTCCTTTTAGGTGACATAAAGTCAGGCATAGATTCGATATCGAAAATAGAGTGGAAAACAGTGCCATTATTTTTTGATATAGCAAAAAAAATAGACACTATTGTAATTCCTGGAAATCATGATGGAAATATCCAGAAACTTTTGCCTGATAATGTCCGAGTCACAAGTTCATCAGGTATTGTAATCGAAGATGTGCTTCTAACTCATGGTCACACCATGCCAACGGAGAATCTTTCAAATGTAAATAAGATAATTATGGGGCATGTACATCCTGTTTTTTTCAGCGAGGGTTCAGTTTTAGATGGCCAAAGAGTCTGGGTTTCATTGAAGACAGAAAAAAGAAAAATTTTCCCTTCTTTACAAGGAGAAATTGAAATTATCATTGTACCGGCCTTTAACAAATATTTTTATGCCAGCAAAAAAAGATACAAAAAATCAATTTCTCCAATAATTGAGCGAATAGAAAAAGCCTACTCGGCAAAGATTGTAACTCTTGATGGGTCGATAATAGGAAATGAGGCTTTGCTCGAAAATGTTATCTAATCAATTGATTCATAGGACTCAAGTGGTTTTTTTGTAGTTTCGTTGTGCAACAGCCATTCCAGCGTTTTTGCAAATGAATCTGCCAGCTCAGTAGTAGTAAGTACTGGGATGCCAAGTTCCACTGCCTTTCTTCGTATTTGATATTCGTCATATAGCATCCCGACGTATTTTTCTAAAGTAGCTGTGCTTGGAACGTTTATGATGAAGTTTATCTTGCGTTCATAGAGCAAATCAGCAATGTTTGGTTTTCTTTGCGGTTCGCTGATTTTGTATACGACTTCAACATTTCCAATTCTTTTATCAGACAAGAACTCTGCAGTGTGTTCTGTTGCAAGTATCTTGTATCCAAGATTTTTTAGCAATACCGATGTTTGGAGCAATTTCTCTTTGTTTTCTGCACCACCTGCTGTTATGAGAGCATTACCTTCTTTGGGTAAAGAATATCCCACAGATATCAAACCTTTTGATAAGGCATCATAGAAGCTGTCACCAAAACATGCAGCCTCTCCAGTAGACTGCATTTCAACTCCTAAGATTATGTCAGCACCTTCTAGTTGCATGAATGAGAACTGTGGCACTTTGATTCCATAAGAATGAATTTTTCTCCATCTGTCTTTTGCTATTTTTGGTAGCGTTTTACCAAGAACTGCACGTGCTGCTAAATTGATTAGATTTAACTTTACAAATTTGGAAACAAAAGGCATAGAACGTGATGCACGTATGTTTAATTCTATTACATAGACTTGATCCGAATTTATTAAGAATTGCAAATTAAATGGTCCTTTTATTGAAAACGCAATAGCAATCTTTGTTGTATAATCTGTTATGGTTTCAATTACTTTGTTGCTTAATCGCCATGGAGGAATACACATCATTGCATCACCAGAATGTACACCAGCACTTTCTATATGTTCAATTACTGCACCAATTACAACATTTTTTCCATCACAAACACCGTCTACTTCAACTTCAAGTGAATTTAACATAAATTTTGTAATAACAACAGGATAATCTGGTGACACATTGGTCGCTTCTTCCAAATATTTTTTAAGTTGTGTTTGTGACCATACAACTTTCATTGCAGCTCCACTTAGGACATATGACGGTCTAACCAATACAGGAAAACCTACGTTGTTCGCAAACTTTTTAGCATCAGCTAGTTTTACGAATGCTTGCCACAGCGGCTGCATTATGTGTAATTCATCTAGAACCTGACTAAATTTTGAACGATTTTCTGCCTTGTCAATGTCCTCAAATGAGGTTCCAATTATCTTGATTCCGTTTTTTGCAAGTTTTGTGGTGAGATTATTTGCAGTTTGTCCTCCAACTGCAGTGACTATTCCGGTTGGTTTTTCAAAGTCTGCAATATCAAGTATTCTCTCAAGTGTTAGCTCTTCAAAGTATAATCGGTCACAAATATCATAATCAGTTGATACAGTCTCGGGGTTACAGTTTATTACAGAAACTTCTTTAATACCATTTTCCTGTAATCCCCAAACCATGTTTACCGTTCCCCAATCAAACTCTACGCTACTACCTATCCTGTAAGGGCCTGCACCCAACACTATGATCTTTTCCTGATCTGATTGTACTTCAAAGTCATTTATGTCACCACCATATGTCAGATACAGATAGTTAGTTTTTGCAGGCCACTCTGCAGCTAGAGTGTCTATTTGTTTTACAGCAGGAATTATCCCTGCATCCTTTCGGATTTTTCTGATCTCAAAATCATCTTTATTTATTATCCTTCCAATTTGTTTATCTGAGAATCCTAATTTTTTTGCCTCACGTAACAACGTTGTTGTAAACTTGGAGTCTTTAAGGATTTTTTCCATCTCTACTATGTTTCGGATTTTTTCAATAAACCATGGATCTATAACAGAGAGTTTGTAAATTTGTTCGACTGACATACCTTGTCGCAGTGCGGCTGCAACATAGTACAAAATTCCGTCATCAGTGTTTTGAAGTTTATTTTCAATTTCTTCAATGTCGTAGACTTTACCATTATCACGGTTCGCTACAAGCCCATCCTTTCCAACATCTAACATCCTAATCGCTTTTTGAAGAGATTCCTCGAAGCGTCTACCGACTCCCATCACTTCTCCAACTGACTTCATAGTCGGTCCAAGATTGCGGTTTGCAAGCTCAAATTTGGTAAAATCCCATCTCGGATGTTTGCATACAATATAGTCCAGAGATGGCTCAAAACACGCAGTAGTAGTCTTTGTAATATGATTAACCAATTCTGGAAGGGAATGACCCATTACAATTTTTGCGGCCATATATGCAATTGGATAACCTGTAGCCTTACTTGCAAGTGCAGATGAACGAGAAAGTCTTGGATTCATCTCAATTGCCACATATTTATCAGATTCTGGATCAAGTGCAAACTGAATGTTGCATTCACCTACAATCCCAACATGTTGCGTAGCACGCAGCGCTGCAGATCTTAACATCTGGTATTCATTGTTATCCAATGTTTGTGATGGAGCTACAACAATGTTGTCCCCTGTATGCACCCTCATTGAGAGAACATTTTCCATGTTACATACTATAACACTGTTTCCAAGATAGTCTCGCATTACTTCATATTCTATTTGTTTCCAGTGACCGACATATTCCTCGATTAGGACTTGTCCAACGAGACTGGCGTTAAGACCTCTACTGACAATTTCATGTAGTTCGATTTCATTGTGTGCTACCCCCCCACCTTTGCCACCCAAAGTATATGCTACTCTAACAATTACTGGGTATCCTAGGTCTTTTGCAATCTGTTTTGCTTCTTCGAAGTTGTAAACAGTTTTACTTTTTAGCACTGGAACGCCACATGCTATCATAGAATCCTTGAAAAGTTGCCTGTCTTCGGTAGAGTGTATTCCATTAATTGGTGTCCCAAGAACTTTGACCCCATATTTTTTTAAAATTCCAAACTCTTCAAGTTTTACTCCGCAATTTAGTGCAGTCTGTCCACCAAATCCAAGTATCAACCCATCAGGATGTTCAGACTCTATGATTGATTCAACATACTCAGGATTCACTGGAATAGAATATACTTTATCTGCAAATCTGGTATCAGTCTGGATGGTTGCGATATTCGGATTAATAAGTACGCTTTTAATCCCGTCCTCTCGAATGGCTTTGAGACATTGGCTACCGGAGTAGTCGAATTAGCGGTCGTTTAGCGACTTTCGCCTGCTTCTCCGATTTTTATTGCCCCACTTCCAAGAACAAGAATCTTTTTTAGCGATTCATCTTTTGGCAGTCTTTTCCTCCTCCATAAGGTGTTTTAGCTCTTCAAAAACAAACTTGCAATCAAAAGGTCCTGGCGATGCTTCCGGATGGAATTGAACCGCGATTAGTTTTTTTTCTTTGTGTTTTATTCCTTCTACTGTGTTATCGTCAGCATTAGTAAACCATAATTTAAAGTCAGATTTTTTCAACGAATCTGGGTCGATTCCATATCCGTGGTTCTGACTTGTAACATAAACTCGATTGTTATCTAGATTGATACATGATTTATTTTGTCCTCGATGTCCATATTTTAGTTTGAATGTTTCTGCGCCACCTGCAAGCCCCATAATTTGTGCACCAAGGCAGATTCCAAGTGTGGGTATGTTTTTGTTTAAAAGTTCCTTTGCTGTCTTCATAGTATCACCGCATTTTTGAGGATCGCCAGGTCCGTTGCTTAATACAACACCTTTTGGTTTGTATGAAAGTATTTTATCAATTGAAGCATTCCAAGGAAGTTGAATTACTTTGTATCCAATTTTTCGTATG
>JAHFUX010000047.1 GCA_023264875.1 Nitrosarchaeum sp. | reverse complement strand
GAATTTGGGATTTGTAAATAATCTTCATGAGATGATTTTTGCAGCTGATGTTACCATATCTCTTGCAGGCAAGTCAACTATTGATGAGGCAAAAGCATATGGAACACCTGGAATTTTTATTCCAATAAAGGGGCATTTTGAGCAAGAAGGCAATGCCAAAGAAGAGGGGTTTGTTTTTGAAGATATTGATAGATTGGATAAATTAATCTTAGAAAAACTAGAGCAAAAACGAAATCCCCTGGAAACTAAAGGGGCAATTACCGCATACAATATAATCAAAAAGTTGATTTGACAAAATTTGATCCAATCCTTAATAGATAGCCAATTATTTTTGTTAAAGTACTATGAAATTAGTTGTAGCCAAGTTTGGTGGAAGTGCGATTGGTATTGATGGTGTTTCAATTCCACTAATTATTGATAGAATTAATGATTTAAAGAAAGATTCCAAGATTATCGCAGTTTTCTCAGCACCTCTTACAACTCAAAATGGAAAAAAATGCTCACTTACAGATATTATTTTAGAGCAAGGAAGAAATGTAGAAAAAGGAACCAAAGCAACTTTGGATACAATAAAATCTTGCTATCAAAAAATTCTGGAGCTAGTAAATTCAGAAAATAAAGAAGATTGTCAAAAAATCATAAACTTGTTCCTAAAAAAGGCTGAAAAGGCATTAGATGAGGCCCTTGAGAAAAAAGAATTTGCCGAAGAGATACGTTCACGATCATTGGCTTTTTCAGGAGAAATTTTGATGTCGCATGTGATGAAGTACATTCTAAAAAGTAACGGAATAAAAACAGATGCAGTAAGTTATGATGACTGGCCAATAATCACAGATAATAACATAGAATCAACGAATTTTCTTGCAGCAAAATCCAGAGAAAATCTAGATAAAACAGCTAAACTAGTCGAAGAAAATGAGGTAGTTACAATAGGTGGTTTTATAGGTAAAACCCCAGATGGTATTACTACTACGTATGAAAGAGGAGGCTCGGATAGAACTGCAGCTGACCTTGGGATATTATTTCATAAAAAATATGATACCAGAATAGATTTTGAAAAGGACAGCTCTGTGGTATCTGCCGATCCAAAAATTGTTGAAACAGGACTGACAGAAGTGGATCAACTGTCATACAATGAAGCAAGACTGGCAGGAATGTTTGGGATGAAGATTTTGGATCCCATTGCAATAAAGGAGATTGTAGAAAATGGAGTAGATATGCCAATTATTGTCACAAATATGAAAGATCCGTCAAAGACTACCATAATCAAGAGAATTCCAGATAGTAGAAACAATCATCCAATTAAGATAGTTACTGGAAAAGAAAATTGTGCAATTTTCAAAATTGAGACAAATTCGGCACAAAAATTGCTAGTATCATTAGAAAAAGATAAGCGATATAGTGAATATGTAATATTATCTCCATTTACAAAAGATGGAGTTGAGTTTTCAAGAATATTATTTTTAGATGGAGATTATGTCAAAAGAAATGAAAAATATTTTCTTGGATTTGATTCGCTTGCATCAATTACATACAACCGAGGAGTAATTACATTAATTGGTGATGAGATGTGGAGAGTACAACAAGTAGCATCAAGGACTAGTGCAAAGATTGGTGAAGCTGGACTAAACATTTTGAATATGGATGCACAAGAAGAGACTTCAAGAATAATTATTGTAGTTGAAGATTCTAAAGATAATATTAGAAAAGCAATAAATGCAATTCATAAAGAAAAATCCAAGATTAATTTTATTTAAGTGAAAGTGGCGTTACGGGTTTTCACCTGTAGCGCCATTAAGGGTTTGTTCATGGACCGTTATCTAGACTTAGTCCGGCGTTACCCAAAAACACGCGTTAAGTATAGTTAGATTTTCTAGTATTTAGAGCTGATCTATATAGACAATTTAGCTACGCTCAGACACATACCAAAGAATCATGCCTGCACCAATTATTGCATACCACTTGAAGTTTTTCTTGTTTAGAAAAATATTGGCTGAGGCTAGTTCTTCATCTCTATGAGTAGCGAGTCTAATCTTTTTCATTTCAAAGGCCTGACCAACCAAACCAATTATTAAAAGTGCGATTGCGATAAAACCCGAAACCCATTCCATGCTAAAAAACATGCTTTGTCAAATATGTAGTTTCCAGATTTGTCATAAAATTTCATTCTAAAGATAATTCTTTAAATTAGTAGAGTATTTTCCCTCTCCTATGAAAGAAATTGGCAAAATTTGGATGAATGGGAAATTAGTTCCATTCAAAGATGCCAAAGTGCATGTACTTACTCATGCCTTGCATTATTCAACATCAATCTTTGAAGGGATTAGATGTTATGATACTCCTAATGGTTCGGCGATTTTCCGACTTGCAGAACATGTGGATAGACTCTTCAATTCAGCAAAACTGTATTCTATGAAAATGCAATTTTCTAAAAAAGAGATCTCAGATGCAATTATTAAAACTGTAAAGGCTAGCAGCTTAAAAGAGTGTTACATTAGACCACTGGCATACTATGGTTATGGTACAATGGGTCTTACACCAACTCCAAACAAAGTTGATGTGTCGATTGCTTGTTGGGAGTGGAGTATGGGAGAAGGAAAAGCAGGAAAATTCTCGGGTGCAAAATGTAAAGTTTCAAGTTGGATAAAGATAGATTCTAGATCGCAACCAATGCAAGCAAAAGCAGCATCAAACTATGCAAATGCTGCACTGGCAAGAGTAGAAGCACTTGAGAATGGATATGATGAAGCAATAATGTTAAATTTGCATGGAAAAATTGCCGAAGGTAGTGCAGAAAATATTTTTGTCATAAAAGATGACATTATTCAAACACCCCCACTTTCAGCAGGAGGACTAGAAGGAATTACAAGAGATAGTGTAATCCAAATCATTGAAGAAAATGGTGGATTCGTAATAGAAAGAGATCTTGAAAGAGACGACTTGTATTGTGCTGATGAAATATTTATGACAGGAACAGCTGCAGAGGTAAAATCAGTTACACAAATTGATAAAGTAATAATAGGAAATGCAAAAATGGGAAAAATTACAAAAGCATTACAAAAATCATTTTCAGATGTTACAATGGGAAAAGATGAAAGGTTCTTGCCATGGTTGACTTTTATCTAATTTTCCAAGAAGTTTTTTACCCACAAATACAGTGATAAAAGCATGGAATATTGTGCAACTGGAAATACTCAAGAGATTTGTTGGTTTTGTAGAAAAGGTCGCCATGAAGATTGTATGAAAGAGATTCCAATGGATGGTAAATCAGATGGCCCACATGATTGTACATTTGACACAAAACTTGTTCCTTGCAAGTGCCAGCATTAAACAATTAATATCAAATACAAGGCATATGAAAATATTTTATGAATTACGATAAGGAATTTTGGGACAAATATGCAAATGAAAATGAGTCTAAATTTAATGAGGAATTTGCAAAATTTGTCAGGGATTTGGCTGTTTCATTACGTTGTACAAGTGTATTAGAAATAGGATGTGGTACTGGAATTGATTTGAAGCTATTTCCAGAAACATTTGAGGTTCATGGTGTAGATTTAAATGATACAGCATTAAATATTGCAAAAGAAAAACTTCCCAAATTTGATTTTCAAAAATCTTCAATTACAGATTTACCTTTTAATGATTCTTCAATTGATTTTATTTTTACTCATAAACTGTTAAATTATCTTGAGGATGATGTTTTAGAAAAAGGCATTTCTGAAATGCACAGAGTTACAGGAAAATACATTATGAATTGTG
>JAHFUX010000008.1:45592-53361 GCA_023264875.1 Nitrosarchaeum sp. | reverse complement strand
TTTTCTTCTAGGAGCTGCTTTTCTTCTAGGAGCTGCTTTTCTTCTAGGAGCTGCTTTTCTTCTAGGAGCTGCTTTTCTTCTAGGAGCTGCTTTTCTTCTAGGAGCTGCTTTTTTTGCTGCAGATTTTCTACTAGATCTACGTTTAGAGGCAGCTTTTCTTTTTGTAGCCATTAATGAATCGCCATTTTCATAGCTTTTCTATAGTTAGAATGAACAAAATTACACAAACTGATTACTATTTATCAACGAAATTTTATTTTTAAAATTTAATTCTGATCGGAAACATTTCAATAAACACTTTCAGCTGATGGTCTTCTTCCTTGCAACCAACTTTTTTTTCCACAAATAGTGCATTGATACTGTCTTCTGCGCTTGTATGTTGCCATTTCTGGAAGAAACACAAGAATTTGTTTTGTTTTTGCCATGCAATATTTGCACCATCTGTGTTCTGTATCTTGATCCATTTTGTTATTTGAAATTGGAGTTATGCACCACGTGTTTTAATTATTGTTAAAACATCTTCATCTTGTACAATGTGATCTAATCCCACTCTTTGTCCTCCAAACTTTACACTTTTCCCCCAAATCAAACCATATCTGAATTGTCTTTTCATACTTCGATGTAGTTTGTTACAAATATCTTCTACTGTATCGCCCTCTCTTGCAATTAACGGTTCTTTAAAGTCTGTTTCTCCCCCTTTTGGTCTCATGTATATTCTAATGAAATTAAGTTTTTCATAGATTTTCTCTTTTAGTAATTCTATGTTGATTTCTGAATTTGCTGAAACTTCTATTACTTCTGATTTAATTTTTGTTTTCAAATCTTCTAGAAATTCTCTATTTACTAGATCTATTTTATTTAAAACTGTAAGTGATTTTGAATAACTAATATTTCCAGCAATATGATCTGCTAATTGCTCTGATGTGATGTCTTCTCGAATGACAACTCTGGCACTAACCATGCCATAAATATGTAAAATGTCTTTTAGGTGCTGTTCTGAAATTTTTGTTAGTTTTACTTGTTGGGCAATGGCAATTCCGCCCATAGATGATTTTTCAATTGTGATATTTGGAGGTAATCTGTTTAATCTAATTCCTATGTTTCCTAATTCATTAACTAACACATCTTCATGAAAAGGCTGAAAAACATCTAGCATAAGTAAAACCAAATCTGCACTTCTTGCAACAGATAGTATTCTTTTACCCAGTCCTTTTCCACTTGATGCACCTTTGATAATTCCAGGCAAATCAAGAACTTGGATTTTAGCTCCTCGGTATTCCATCATTCCTGGAACTACTGTTAGAGTTGTAAACTGATACGCTGCAACTGCAGACTTTGCATCTGTTAATTTGTTTAGTAGTGTTGATTTTCCAACACTTGGTAATCCAATAAACACAACTGTGGCATCTCCTGCACGTCTGACATCAAATCCATCTGTTTTTACACCTTTTTTTTGAATTTCTTTGTCTTCTTGTTCTCGTTTTAGTTTTGCAATTTTTGCTTTTAGTAAACCGATGTGATGATTTGTAGCTTTATTGATCTGTGTTTTTGCCATTTCATCTTGAATGGCTTTAATTTTTTCAGGAATTCCCAAATATGTTCAATCTTTTTACTGTCCTTTTCAAATAAAATCCTATGATTTTTCTTAATTATCTCTATTCTTGTGATTGGAATGTTGTGGTTAATCAATTAAGTCGGTATTTATCATAGCTCTTCGTAAAGATGTGACTTGGTTACTTGTGACAAATGTTATCATGAACATCATGATCAATGTATGGGAAAAGCAGGAATGTTTGATTGTGATTGTAAGTGCATTAAGCAATCTTAATTTTGTGATTATCTTATTTGTCTAGATAATTCTTTGCTTTAAATAACAATGCACTGTTAGCAAAGTATGCCTCAACTACAAATCACTGCTGAAACAATGACTAGAATAAAGATTATTACTGGAATTAGCCATGTCCGCGATGGAGATTTCATGGTTAATGAGTTGATCGATATTTTAGAACAAAAAATTCGAGAACGACGATAATCCATACCTCTTAGATTTCGATTTGAAACTAGTATGTGGACTGTTCTCCAAAGTAATCCGATACTACTTAAGAGGTGAAAATTGCATAAAACCATGTCTGAAGAAAGAATAATGTATCCTTGCACATGTGCAGATTGTGGTAAGGAAGACAAAGTACCTTTTGAACCAAAACCAGACAGACCTGTATATTGCAAAGCATGTCTGCCAAAACACAGAAAGTAAAATTTCAAGTTAATTTCGTTTAAAGTAATTTAAATTCAATTATCTTTTTCTCCTTTTTTTACGTTCTTTTTTTGTTGATCTAGGCAAAGAATCACGCGTAGCAAATATTATTCGGTTCTACAATTCACTTGTATGAAGCCAAAAACATTTGCCGTAGATATTGATGGCACTATAACTGAAAATGGCAGTGGCCGAATTAATTTAGATGCCCTTTCTGCTTTGAGGCATATGAAAAACATTGGCCATAATGTAATCTTTGTAACTGGGCGATCATCTGTTGAAGCATATCTGTTGTCAATTTTTGGTGGAACTACAAAAATCGCAGTAGGTGAGAACGGTGGTTGTATTACTGTAAATACAAATGAGCATATTTTACTTGGCAACATACACCAATGTCAGCAGGCATTTCAAATTATTAAAAAAGAGATTGACAATGTTGTAGAAAAACCCGTCTTTCCACGAATGACCGAAGTTGTATTGGAGCGAACATTTGACTTGAATCTGGCAAAACAATTGATTCTAGAGAAAAACCTAGATGTTTTACTTTCAGATAGTCAGTATGCATTTCACATTAATTCACGTGGAATTGACAAGGGTACTGGATTCCAAGAAATTATGAAACGATTGTCTATTTCCAGTGATGATGTGATAGCAATAGGGGACAGTGCAACTGACATACCTCTATTCAAAATTGCAAAAACAAGTATTGCATTAGGAAATTCTACAGAGTATGTCCAATCTCAGGCAACAATGACTGTATCTGCTAAATCCGGAGATGGAGTTATAGAAGCACTAGATAAATTAGCACCTAAATTATCTGAGGTATAGTATTGTCATTCAAATCATTAATAGACGAAATTGAAAATAATCTCCATAAAATATTAGATGACCTTTCTGTGTCTAATATTTCGTTTTCAGTAGAGCCTGCAAAACCAGGCTTTGGCGATGTAAGCTCAAATGTTTCCTTTTTACTTGCTAAACACCTAAAGAAAAATCCAAAAGAGATTGCAGACATTTTATCTGAAAAATACAGACAATCTCAAAGTACTCTTGTATCTAAGGTTGAATCTCATCCTTCTGGATATCTTAACTTTTTTGCTAATTGGGAAAAACTAAATCAGTTGATCTTATCTGAATCTAATTTAGATGAGTTCGGATCTGTAGATTTGGGGAAAAGTTCTACAATCGTGGTAGAACACACCAGTGTCAATCCTAACAAAGCTCTTCACATAGGTCATATCCGTAACATTATACTTGGGGATACTATTGCTAGAATTTTAAAAAAATCCAATTACAAAGTTAACATACTGAATTATGTTGATGATTCTGGTTTACAAGTGGCAGATATTATTGTTGGTTTCAGACACTTTGGTTTTACCCTGCAACCTCCTCAAGGGAAAAAATTTGATCATTATTGCGGTGATGATGTCTATGTTAAAACTACTGAAAAATATGAAACGGATCCTAGTTTGGAAGAGATTAGAAAAAACATTCTCAAAGAACTAGAAGATGGCAATTCTGAAACTGCTCAGTTTGCCGATAAAATCACACGCCGTGTTTTAGAAAACCAGCTTGAAACATGTTGGAACTTGGGAGTCTATTATGATTGCTTAAATTTTGAATCACAAATAATTCGTTCAGGGTTATGGGGTAAAATCTTTGAAAAACTCAAAGAACTAAACCTCATAGAGTTTGAAAATGAAGGTAAGAATGCTGGTTGTTGGGTAATTAGGGGAGAAAATAACGAAGAGGACAAAGTCATTGTTAGAAGTAATGGCACTGCAACATACGTTGCAAAGGACATCCCATATGCTGCATGGAAGTTGGGATTACTAGAAGATCCTTTCAATTATCAAAAATACGAAAAGATGCAACCTGGCAATCATGTTCTTTGGCAAACTACTTTGGTGCCCAGTAGTGAGCACAAACAAAACTTTACTGGCAAAAAAGTAATCACTGTAATTGATTCAAGACAAGCAAGGCTCCAAAAAATTATCACAACACTAATGTCTAAATTCAAATCTGCCGAAGATGCATATGTTCATCTTAGCTATGAATCAGTTACACTTAGTGCTGATACTGCACAAACTTTGGGATTAAACACTGATGGCAAACAAGCTCAGATGTCCGGAAGAAAAGGTCTCTATGTTAATGCTGATTCTGTTTATGATTTGCTAAAATGCAAAACCACTGAGGAAACCAGAAAGAGACATACTGAAATGACTGATTCTGAGATTGAAAAAATTGCTCATCAAGTATCTGTTGGAACTTTGCGTTATGAGATGATAAAACAGGATTTAGATAAGATAATTTCATTTGATTTAACAAAATCTCTGAGCTTAGAAGGTGATACTGCTCCATATGTACAATATACTTATGCAAGAGCGTCTAGGATAATTGAAAAATCTACACGTACTCCATCAATTGATGTTGATTTTTCTTTACTAAATGATAAATCTGAACTAGATTTGATTAAAACAATTGGATTATTTGATATTCATGTTATGGATGCAGCAAAAAATCTATCACCCAAAGTGATAGCAAGATACTGTCATGATTTGGCTGTTGCATTCAATTCCTTTTATGAACATGCTAAAGTGCTTGATCTAGGTGATAAAAAATTAGAAAATTCCAGACTATGTCTTGTAAATTCATTCAAGTTAACACTTGAAAAGGCACTTGAATTACTTGGTATTGTTGCACCTGATAAAATGTGATTTTTTATAACTTTTAGGGTCCCACTCTTTCTAATTTTAAATGGTAATTTAGTTTATAATTACTAAAAAAATGATTTAGTGGCTATGCCCACAGCCACAAGAGTCATGACCTGCACTTCCATGAGATTCATTTCCTGCACATCTGGAACATTTGTCTGCCCCTGTTGGGGAAAAGAAACCTATTCCACATGATACACATTTCATATTTGACATGCTGTTTTTAGTAAATTGCTGTATTTATTGAATACGGATGTGTTTTTCATCATATATTGAAGTCAAGTTGTTCAATTTACACACACTATTGTTCATTTTCTAAAAGATAATCTGAATTATGGTCACTACCATCTTAATGGTAAACAAAATTAGAGAACAAAACAATGAACTAATTACAACTCAGTGCAAATCGAACAAAAATCAGCGATTCTTAAGAATAATTTCTATACTGTTCCGTGAAAATATTAATCAGAATTTAGAAAAATGATTACCATATGTTAAGACCATTCCTTAATCTTTTTTAACAATTCAGCATCTTTCATTATTTGTATTTCGGGATAACAATTAAGCATAATTCCATTATCGTTCTCATAAAATTTCCAATTTTTACACTCACGATCATATTCATAGGGATTGGTATTTTCAAATTCCCAGTCAAAACCATTGGCAATACTTTCATCAGGATACCCATGTCCTCTTATCAAAGTAATTGTATTTGTCGATTCATCATGTTCTATTTTGGCATGCAATGCATTTGGATACAGATAGATTACATTGGGATGAGATGTTATTGCATCGAATTCCTTTTGAGTGACATATTCACTGTGCAATAGTATTACTTTGTCGTATTTTTTCAAGATATCTGGATCAATATCCACATCTACATCTGATATCACATCATATCCAAGAAGAGTAAATACTTGCAATGCATTACCGCTTGCCTGTCCAATTAATGATGTCTGGATTTTTGTAGTAAGACATGATTCGTCACATGTTTTTTTATAGTAATCATAGAATCCGGGAGAAGTATATGCTGATGCCGTAAAAATTGGGTAAATCACAATCGTTCTTTGAGGTTCTGCTATGACGCCTATTTCATTATACAGTTCTTTGAATTCCGGTTTTAGTTCTATCTTAAATGAAGTCCAATACAACTTGCCATCATCAGAGACATTGAGATTCTCTCCCTCATTTCCAAATGCGTTGAAAATAAACGATTCATCACGGTACTTGTAATCAAATTCAGATTTTTCAAAACCACTAAGAAGATACAGAATAATAACTCCAAGAATCACAGGAATAATTAAAATGAGTTTCTTGTTCATTTACTCTGTAATTCAAAGATACACACTCATTAATAATTTATCATTTATTCTAAGACTTATAACAACAGTTGTGGCTCTAGAAAAATCAGTAGATTCTTATCTAAAATTTTTCGGAAAAGTCTATGGCCAAGATTAAACAAAATTCTCCTGTATTATTTTACTATAACCAATCAAAAAAATGGCTTGTTAAAGTATCCAAAAAAGAATCTCTTCATACTCATATAGGTGTAATCAAACATGCTGATGCCATAGGAAAAGAATATGGTTCTAGATTAGTCACTAACAAAGACAAGTATGTCTATCTTATCGAACCTACCATGTATGATTATGTAATGAAACTTCAACATGGCACTCAAATAGTATATCCTAAAGATATTGGTTACATTATTGCAAGAGCTGGTATTGGAAGCGGCCAAAAAATTCTAGAGGTTGGTACTGGTAGTGGTTCTCTTACCTCATTTGTTGCAAGTGTAGTAAAGCCAAGAGGACATGTCTATACTTTTGATGTTGATGATAATTTTATGAAAATAGCTGAAAAAAATATCAAAAAAGCTGGAATGTCAAAATATGTTACACAACAAAATTTAGATTTAAAAACTGCAAAAAAAATGCCACTTGAAGAAGCTGATGTGGCTTTAATTGATCTAGGTGATCCTTGGACTGTACTTCCACAAGTTCGTAAAATGCTCAAAGGCAGTGGTGCTGTTTTTGCAATTTGTCCTACCATGAATCAGCTAGAAAAATTAACTATCGCGTTAGTTGAAAATGAGTTTACAGATATTGAATCAACTGAGCATATTATTAGAACAATTGAGGCACGTGAAGGAAAAACTAGACACTCTTTTCAGGGAATAGGTCATACAACATATCTCTGCTATGCAAGAAAGGCATTTTTTGGCAGGGGATCAAAGAAAAAATCCGATACCTCGTCTTATCCTGAATCTGAATCCAATATAGAATCTGATACAAAATCGACCTAATCTTACATACTTTTAGATAAAAACAAGATTTATTCCTACTGCATTTACTATGTTTTGTATTGGTTAGAAAATTACTCCAAAGCGCAACTGTTAAAAAATTCATACCTGCACGAAAAGCAAAATCTCGTAAAGGTGATAATGGTACTGTTTTAGTTATTGGAGGCAGCTATATCTATCACGGAGCTCCAATTTTTTCTTCAATTGCTGCACTACGGTGTGGAGTTGATCTTGTGTATACCTCAGTTCCAAAAATTAATGTAACTCCAACTCGTGCTATATCTCCAAATCTTATTGTGATTCCTCTAGTTGATCAAAAATTAACACGTGGTGCTGTTAACAAACTTCTTGGTGCCTTACCACACAAACTAGACTCTGCAACAATTGGAATGGGACTTGCAGTCCAAGAAAGAGGTTCTTTGATACTTTTGATAAAATCTCTTTTGGATAGAGATGTACGACTTTCATTAGATGCAAGCGCTCTTGTTCCTGAAGTGTTGCC
>JAHFUX010000008.1:29848-45492 GCA_023264875.1 Nitrosarchaeum sp. | reverse complement strand
ACAACCAAGTGTTTCTGCAAAAAATGAAGGAATTGAAGAATGTGCACAACTAGTAAAAAAAATACTAGAAAAATCTGGAATAAAATCTGAAATCTTGCGACTAAAAAATGTGGCACCGATTGTATATGGAGAGGTAAAATCAAAAACGAATCCAAACAAAACTTTGATGTTTTATAATCACTATGATGTCCAACCTGTAGAGCCGTTTGAGTTGTGGGATGATCCTCCATTTAGCGGAAAAATTAAAGGGAATAAAATTTTTGGTAGAGGTTCATCCGATGATAAGGGTGAACTAATCACCAGAATAAAGGCAGTCGAGGCATATTTGAAAACTACTGGAGATGTTCCATGTAATATTAAATTTGTAATTGAAGGTGAAGAAGAGACAGGTAGTGCACACATTGATCAATATCTGAAAAAATATCAAAAGAAATTTTCATGTGATGGTATAATTTGGGAATTTGGTTATGTTGATTCACAAAATAGACCTATCATTGGTCTTGGAATGAAGGGATTACTTTATGTTGAATTATCTGTAAAGGAATCGATTCGCGATGCACATTCAAGCTTGGCTGTTTTAATAAAAAATCCGGCATGGCGATTAATTGAAGCTGTACAAACACTAAGAGATTCAAATGGAAAAATTCTCATTAAAGATTGGTATAAAGAAATAACACCACTTTCAAAAAAAGATTTGGAAATAATTTCAAAAGAACCTTTTGATGAAAAATCCTTTAAAAAAGAATTTGGAATAAAATCATTTGTAGGAAATATGCACGGATTGAGTGCAAAAAAAGCTCTGGTGGGGGGTGCAACTTGTAATATTGCTGGATTTGTTTCAGGCTATACTGGAAATGGTGCAAAAACTGTACTTCCTGGAGAAGCACTAGTCAAAATTGATTTTAGGCTAGTTCCTAAAATGGATCCAAAAAAACAAGTTCTCCGACTCAAAAAGCATTTGAAATCAAAAGGATATGGAGATGTATTGATCAAAATTTTTCATGGTGAATCAGCTGCACGAACAAATCCATCTGATCCATTTGTTTCTAAAGTTATAGAAGCAGCTGATCAATCATTTGGAAAATCCGTTCTTAATGTTTCAAATGCAGGTACTGGTCCAATGCATTCTTTTGTACATTTCCTGAACGCTCCTTGCATCTCAATTGGTAGCACCTACATGTTTTCTCGTATCCATTCACCCAATGAATTTGCTAGAGTTGATTTATTGAAAAAAACCACAAAATGTATTTGTCTTATAATGGAAAAATTTGAAAAAGATTAGTGAAGACATCTGGGTAATTTTTTGATCATATGTGAAAGTGATGCTCTTCCTGGACCCGCAGTAATTACAACTAGTGAACCTGCAAGTAATATCAGTTCAAACTCAACTCCACCTTCTCCTGATAGGCTGGCTGCTTTTTTGACATATAATATTGCACCAAGCATAACTATAGCTAACATCGATGCAGAAATTCGCGTAAAGATACCTACAATTAACAATATTCCTGGTATCATCTCTGCTAATGCAATTGGTATTTGCATTTCCGGAGGAAATCCTAACTGTCCTGTTAGAAATCCCCCAAATCCTGGATTTAGTTTTCCTGAACCATGTACTATGAAAATTATTCCTATTGCAGATCTGATGCCCCAATTTGTAATGTCATTTAATTTTGTCTGGTGAATCCCGGCTTCAGTCAATACGATATTTTGTTTCTTAATGTATAAAATATTTTATCTCGTTTTTTGTATCTAAAAGGAGAAAGCCCTTTATTATGCTCTGAAATCATTTCAAATATGTCCATGTACATGCCAGGCGCAACGGCTGTAGGAATTACTTTTAACGGAGGTATAGTTCTTGCAAGTGAAAAAAGGATCGCGTTTGGGAATTTTCTTGTAAGCAAGTCTACAAAAAAGACTTTTTCAATCACTTCAAAAGTAGGAGCAACATGTGCTGGGCTTGTAGCTGATATGCAAATTTTAACATTACAAATTGCAGCACTTGCAAAAATTAGAAAAATGGAACTCAAAAGAGATGTTCCACCAAACACTGTAGCTAAAATGATGTCAAATATGATGTATGAACGAAGATACTTTCCGTTATTGACTCAGGTCATTGTGGGCGGTGTAGTTGACAAGCCTATCATGTATACTCTTGACCCATTAGGTTCTGTTCTTCCAGACGAATATGCTGCAGTTGGAACTGGCGCTGAAATGGCATTGGGTGTTTTGGATCCTCAATTCAAACCAAACATGACTCAAGAAGAAGCAATAGATTTAGCAAAAAGAGCTGTTCGCTCTGCAGCACTTCGAGATTCTGCAAGCGGTGATGGACTTGATATACTTGTTATCACTAAAGACGGCACCAAAGAATTCACAGAAAAAATCTAGTCCACTATAAAGCGAATCTCTGGTTCTATTGTATTTGGATTATACAAACTAGAGTAAGTCAATCATAAATCATCTTTCCTATTTCCCAAAACTTATCTGAAATGTAATGCATATTTTTTACAACTTCTCCTTTTTCCATATTTTCTAATTCTGAACTTGAAACAAGAGATTTCCCAACTGCAAGAAATTTATGCTGTGATTCCTCAATAATACAAACTATCTTTTCTTTTTCAAATTCGTTGTGACTTTTGATTCCCGGTCTCATCACATTTGCTCCTTTACACATAAACTTCACTGCACCCATGTCTACTGTTACATGAGGAAATTTTTCAAGCAACTGTGTTTCTGATAAAAATGGTAGATATTCATCATTAATCTTTAAAATTTTTATTCCTTGACCTGTGATTATCTGTGCTTCATCTGCAATTTGGTGTACTTTGAGGTTCTTTATTTTTGGAAATTCCATTCTCCACTTTTCTGAGACTGTTTTTAGTAGATCTGCTGTCTCACTTTTTGAGATCAAATTGGATTTCAAATTTTAGCAATCTCTTGTCTGATATCTAACAAATCTCTGAGGATAGAACTTGCCGTTTCCATTCCTCCTGCTCCTTTTCCAATAATCGTTTGAGTGCCAGAATGTTCTGATGTAAATGCAATTGCGTTTAATGTTCCATTGACACATAATGGATCATCCACTGATACTTCTTTTGGTTCTACTATCAGCTCTTTATTGCATGAAGCAATTAATTTTACAGCACAATTATTCTTGCTTGCTTTTTTAATATCCTCTGTTGTTACGTTGCGTATTCCTTTACATTTGATATCTGGCATTGTCACTTTCATGTCCATGACCCAATTTGCAAGAATTACTAGTTTTGCAGCTGCATCCAATCCATCCAAATCTAATGATTCATCTGCTTCGACATACCCTTTGTCTTTTGCATCTTTTAAAGCAGTAACAAATGATGACCCATTTGCCATATTTGTTAAAATATAATTTGTTGTTCCATTTAGGATACCTGAAAAAGACATTATTCTTTCACCCTTTAGACTGTTTTTTGCATAATCCAAAATTGGTGTTCCTCCACCTACGGTTCCACTAAACTTGAAGATGACTTGATTGTAAGTTGCTAGTTCCATTAATGATGGAAACGCTAATGCTAACGGACCTTTGTTTACCGATATTACATGCATTCTTCTTTTCATTGCAGTTGTTATGTGAGTCATTCCTGGTTCTGCATCTTTGTAATTGCTGGCAGTAGTCTCAATTACAACATCTGCATCTAAATTCTTGATCATGTCTATTCCTGATATGTTATTTTTTGTGTTAGCATAGTTTTTTACGGTTCCATATTTTTTCTTTACTTCTATCAGTTTTTCTAATTCCAATCCTGATGTATCCACAGCACTACCTTTACTATCAAAGACACCTACAACTCGTGGTTTTAATCCATATTTTGCATAAAGATCCTCTGATCTTGAATCAAATAATTTTACCAAGCTTTGACCAACAACGCCAAACCCACAAAGTATTATTCTCAAATTCCTTCTTTCCTTTCTGATTTGTTATTGTGGCTCATTTCTTTTCTTTGATTTTCTTATCATTGACTGTGTTTTATTAATAATTTTTGAATACTCTTGATTCATGTACTCACAAGTGACTACTGTTATTTTTCTACTCATCATTCTTGTCAAGATCAAGTGAAATCGAGTTAATACAGTATCTAAGATTGGTTGGTTTTGGACCATCATCAAAAACATGACCTAAATGTGCACCACATTTCTTACAGTTTACTTCTGTGCGTATCATTCCATAATCCGTGTCTGATATGTATTCTATTTTTTCATCTGACAGAGGTTGCCAAAAACTTGGCCATCCAGAACCTGAATCATATTTTGTATCTGATTTGAACAATGTTTCTCCACAGCAGACACACTTGTAAGTGCCTTTTTCTTTATTATTGTAATATTTTCCAGTAAATGGTGGTTCCGTCCCCTTATTGATACACACCTCGAATTGTTCAGGTGTCAATGTGTCTTTCCATTCTTTGGGTGTTTTTACAATTTTATCTGTCATATCTCTATATCCTCTTTTAATTGTATTAGAATATTTTCTATTTTTTAAGGCTCTTTCTTTTCTCTTCAGACCTTTTTTCTGATTCGAATCTTTCCAAGTCGTATTCTTTTAAATCCACAAATTTCATTATTTTGCTCAAGTTGGGATGAACTCTGTTGATCTCTTTGAACATTTGCTGTGCAACTCGTCTGTAATCAATGTGTCCTTGCGGAACCGTTCTTAATTCTATTAAATGACATGCCTCTCTAAGATTAAATTTCATAAAATATGGATAGTTGTAGGCAAAGTTAACAACATACTGCCCCTGTTCTGGATGTTTTTTTCTAATTTTATCAAATGTTTGTTTTGTTTTCTCCATACACTCTCTATAGTCTTTTTCAATTCCTAGGATTTTAATTTCATTTGGAATGTTATACCCATGATCTGTTGTTAGCAATTGTCTTTCTAATGTAAGTGCTCTATGTCTGTGAAAATCTCTGAACATTCCAAAATTATTAAGCAAATCAAATGTATAGTATACACTTTCAAATGCCCTTGATGGTCGATGACGTCTATTTTTACGCAAATTTGTAAATGCATTGATTATTTTTCTTTTCTTTTCATCTGATAATTTTTTTACCTGCTGCATGATAATATTATAAGATGTACTTGGAGACTGTTCATAGATTATGCTTGTAATAATTTTGTCTATTGCTATTTTTTCTAATTCATAATCCACTAGTTGTGTTCTTACTCCTGAAATTATTTTTGGTTTGATCTCTTTTGTTACTATTTTTGATGTTTTTTTAAGCTGTTGTAGATAATTTTGAAATGCTTTACCGTATTTGTCATCTGCTCTTCTGACAAAAGCTTTGATGGTAGTATCAAGCTCTTTTTTGATTTTTGAGGCTAAATCCTGCTCTTCTTCAAGTTCTGATGATGCAAGTATTGTAAGGAGATATTCAAAAGCGCGTCCATTTCCTGTAATTCCTACATTCGTTAATGTGGATGCTGGCAAAAGTCCACGTAAAATATCCAATGCTTTTGCTTTTGTAGATCCATTGTAAATCATATTTGCCGATTTAATGTCGTTTTCTTCTTTTAATTTGGAAAATGATTTTTCGGTTCCATTTTTTGAATCCTTAAAAGTGTATTTTTCAATTGGATATTTTTCTCGTATGTACTTTATCATAGGTTCAATATTCTTTGAATAAATCTCAAATGAAAAATTACATGTCTCTAAATACAAATCTCCAAATTTTGACTTCATTAATTCTGGCTCTCTATAGAATCTATATTGTCCGTTTATTTTTTTATTCCATGCTACATATCTTGATGATTTCTCTAAATATGATAATCCTATTCTTCTATCTTCAATTTTCTTAACCGCAATATTTGAGAGCCCCTCAATTGCAATTTGGGCTTCCCCTAGTTCTGCAACTGAATCATCTCCATATTCTAAGAGTACGCGGTTGTAAAATTCCTCTCCTCTATTTTTATTTTGCAGAAATTCATCTAAAAATATTTTACGCATGCTTTTGTCTGTTCTGCTATACCTTGACATCAATGCACCTCGATCAACTTGTTTTGGTGTGATTATTGCAAAGACATTGTCCTCGGTATTTGAAAAATGATTAGAAAGAATCTTTTTTTCTTTAATTGAAAATTCTGACAATACGTCTGTCAAGTTTTTCAATTATTAATAGTCTATTTCTTTTTTCCAATTTGTATTAGATCGGGGGCATGATTTTTTTCCATTCCTTTTGTCTGCCATCTTAGTAGTACCTCTTTGAATGCATTTGCATCTGATTCGTTTTCTGTATACATTAATGCAGTTACCCATCTACCTTTTCCTGCTTTTCCACCCACGGAATTCATCCAAAAATTGCTTGGCAGTGTTTCCATGGCTTTGTTGTTTGGTTCTTTTGTAATCTCTAACCATCTTTTTGCTACAAAATTCAAAATTTGCTCTAATTCTTCTCTCTGTATCATGTTGTTTACTATATGTAGCTAAATTTTAAAATTTCTAAAATGACTCTTGGATTTGATTAATTGTAAATCCACTCTTGTTTTAATTATAAAAAACAGTGATGGTTCACCGGCTTGTGTCAAATCAGAAACAAAGGTAAAGTTATTTGAAAGAGGCTGGGCAACAACTCCCATGTAGATATGTGTAGATCTTAAAAACACATTTGTTCCAATCCAACTAGATCTCAAGATTGATTTATAATCATAGCCTAAATGAAATGAATCAATTTGCCAGTAGAGTCCGGTGTGATCACATTAGAGCTTTGGATTCTTTTTTTTGTAATTCTATCCGTTACGATAGCAATTGATCTTGGTTTATTCCACAAAATTAAAAGAAAATTGAGTAAAATCAAGCCCACTGAAACAGAACATGTGATGTCTAGTAAAGAGGCACTTGGTTGGACCATCACTTGGATTTCTCTTGCAGGTGTCTTTGCTGGGGTAATCTACTTTACACTTGGTAATGATAAGATGATAGAGTTTGTCACTGGTTATGCACTAGAAAAATCGCTTAGCGTAGATAACATGTTTGTATTTTTGTTGGTATTTACTACATTAGGAATTCCTCACAAGTATCAGCATCGGGTTCTCTCATTTGGAATCCTAAGCGCAATTGCAATGAGAATAGTACTGATTCTTGTTGGCGCATCGTTACTAGATAATTTTCAATGGATGATCTATATTTTTGGTGGATTACTTTGGTATACTGCAATTAGAATGATCATCCAAAAAGAAGAAAAGAAAATTGAATTAGAAAAAAACATCGCGGTTCGAATTCTAAAAAAGTTCATGCCCGTTAATCTTAGCTTAGTTGGAAACAAGTTCATTGTCCCAATTAATGGAATAATGCATGCTACTCCATTACTAGTTGCCCTCGCAATTATTGAGTTGACTGATTTGGTATTTGCAATGGACTCTATTCCAGCTGTTTTAGCAATAACTAGAGATCCGTTCATAGTAATCACATCAAACGTATTTGCAATTTTAGGTCTGAGGGCATTGTACTTTTTAATTGGTGGAATGATGGAAAAATTCCACTATCTCAAGCCTGGATTGATTGTGTTGCTGCTATTTATTGGCACAAAGATGATAATTTCAGAATTTTATCACATCCCAACTGTAACCTCATTAATTATTGTATTTGTAATTCTGGCTACAGTTATCGTTGCTTCGTTACTACGAAAACCAAAGATTACAAAACAAGAATAAACAAGAGAATTATTTGCTTCTAAATGCCAATATGAAACCTATGCCGCCACATATTACTCCTAATGCAAGTATGGCGATAAATCCACCAATTGGCTCTATGAAAGAATCCATGATGGCAGGATCTTTTGGACCTAACTTTCCTTCTGTAAATATTGAAAGTACTCCAGTTCCAGCCAATCCTGCAAATGCCATTATGATCATTGCTCCTGCCCCTCCTATGTTCATTCCAATTAGATGAACCCCTGCCAACATGTTTGATGCTTTGGAGAATTTTTTCTTTAATGTAATTTCAAGATGGCTGTAAAATAATGCCGATACTGCTACTGCAAGTACAACAATCAAATAAAATATGATTCCTAAAAAGAACCATTTTGCAGTACCTTCAAAAGATAATGATAGATATTGTATTATGTTTACTTGGGTATATGACATTTGTATCCCAACAATGACTATGGACATTGCAGTTATTACGCCGCCTTGAAGGATAGCTGCAATTATGAATCTATTTGCCCACTTACTTCCAATCTCTTCCATATTTACACCCGTATAAAATATTGGCATAAGTCTCTTTTAAATCTAATAATGTGCTAAAGTGTTAATTTTCTGTAACAATTGTTAATCTCAATTGATCAAATGGATAGTGAAATTTATTATCTTATTTATTAAATTTAGATTTAATTGAATATTTGTACTTTGAATAGAATACTATCCCTTAGTTTGTGCATTAGTTTATCATTGTTAATTGCTGCTGCATCAGGACTAACATTAGATATAAAAAATAATTTGCTATATGTTGCAGACACTGATAATAACATACTTGAGGCATTTGCATCAAATTCTACATCTTTTACACCAAGTTCGCCAAAAAATCTTAAAACATCGCCTATTTCTCCAACATCTGTTATTCTCATCTGGGATGAACCTATTCTTAGTACGAACATGACATCTGTAACAGGATACAAAATTGAATACAAAATAGGCTCTGCTAGTTATATTGCTATTACTACAGACACCAAAAGTGTTACTACATCATTTATTCATCAAGGACTAGATTCCAGCAAAACTTACACTTATCAAGTATCTGCAATAAATTCAAACGGAACCGGTAACCCATCATCAAGTTCTTCTGTCAAACCTGCAGCAACAACTGTGCCGGGAGGATTAACTGCAACTGCAATTAATCCTACTCAGATTAGACTTTCATGGCAACCCCCATCTAATACATTTGGTCAGTCAATTAGTGGGTATGAAATTAAGCCTGTGTTTGCAACTGATGTTTATGGTGATACTGTAGGTTCAACTAATGGGAAAACTACTAGTTACATTCTAAGTAATCTGATAACTGATAAGAAATATTCATTTATAGTTGTAGCAAATATTGGTTATGGTTCTACTGGACCATCAAATACTGCATCTGCTACTCCACTAACAAGTTCAGTTGATGTACCTGTCACTTCATCTTCTACTATCACAACAGTCACAATTCCAACACCTCCAATAAAATTAACTGCAACAAGTGTTTCTTCAACTCAAATTAATCTCTCTTGGAGTCCGTCACCATCTGATGGCAACTCTCCGATTACAGGTTACAAAATTGAAGTAAAAAAAGACTCTGGCTCTAATTCTACACTGGTAGCAGATACAAAAAGCACTGCAACAACATATTCTCATACAGGTCTCATAACAAATTCAAAATATACATACAAAGTTTATGCAATAAATTCTGTTGGTACAAGTACTGCATCAAATGAAGTCACCGCAACTCCTATGACTACTCTTAAACTGAATCCATTGGGCAAATTATCAATTGATGAAGGGAAATCTTTGTCATTTGCTGTCAAGGTAACTGATAACTCATTACATGGTCTAATCTTTAGCCTAGACAAAAACCCCCCAATTGGTGCCAAAATCAATGCCAATACAGGCATGTTTACGTGGACTCCAACTGATTCACAGGGTGCAAAATCGTACACATTTGATATCGTTGTGACTCTAGGTTCATTGACTGATAGACAATCAATTACAATTACTGTCAATGATGTTTTGAATAAACCAGAACCTACCCCAGTAACAGAACCAGAACCTACACCAGTAACAGAACCAGAACCAACACCAGAATTAGGAATTGCTTCCTTTGTGGATCCAACAAAAGACCCACAGTCTTATGTTAACCGATACAATAATGAACCAACTTACAAAAAATGGTTTGATACAAACTTCCAAGAATATTCTTCCATATATGAGGCAGTTGGATTAGATGAACCAAAAGAACTGGCTTCCTTTGTAGATCCAACAAAAGACCCACAGTCTTATGTTAACAGATACAATAATGAACCAACTTACAAAAAATGGTTTGATACAAACTTCCCAGAATATTCTTCCATCTATGAGGCAGTTGGATTAGATGAACCAAAAGTAGAGACACCAAAAGTTGAAACACCTCAATTTGGAATATGTGGCACTGGAACAAAATTAATCGATGGTGTGTGTACTCTTATTGAAATACCACAAGCTAAACCTTGGTGGAAATTTTGGTAGTATCTGATTTTATAATCTTATAATTAAAAGTTATTTGAATCTTAGTTTTCTCAAACTTGTGCAATCTTAGAAAATTATGTTGCTAGTTCTCGTAGATTTGTCTTTTAATGTCTAATACATGATCATTAAAAATCTCAATTTCTGCATCAAATACCTCCATTGTGTTTTCAACTGTATTGGGTTGATTCTCATCCGTTCTTTTGTTTATTAGATACTGCCCAGAATCATGAATGTATTTTTCAAAGACCATTCCAAAAATACACTCATGCATGTTTTTAATTTCCCATTTTTCCTTTGTTGAATTTATTAAATTAAAATATTTTGGAATTTGACTTGTTGCTATTTTCAACAAGTTTTCTAGTTCCATTTTGTCTTCTGCTTTGAGTCTCATACTTTACAATTAATCTGATTTTGCCTCTAAAATTAAGAGTTTTGATTATACAAATACAATTACTTTGAGGCTAATTATTTTACTTTCTGAATTTCCTCTAACCTTGATTACTGTCAAAATAATCTTACCAAAACTAGTAACCTTTCTCACACTTTGTCGGTTATACAAATCTGTGAACCTTAAGCCATGACACATGACGATATCGATATTATCGGTAAAAACGTCAAAGACATGTACGGAACATTCATGGGTAAAGTCATTGGAACAATAACTGACATTGATGGCAGCATCCAATCAGTAGGCGTTGACTGCGGTTCTCAAGGATTACAGCAAATCCAATATGAGCAACTAGTAGTTCAAGGCAATGTTGTTATATTCATTCCAAAATGGAGACTAGACTCTCAAAGACTTCTTCGCGAAAAACAACTAACTCTACGTCGTCTAAAAGCCTTGATTGATATTGTTTCTGAAAATGATGACATGAAAGCAGACGCAGAAATAATTCATGAAAAATACAAATCAAAACTTGCATCATTAGATGAAGCAGAACAACAAATCAAAGCCAAGCTTGAAGCAAGATTGACAGAGTTAGATGAACAGATCAAGTCCGCAAAGATGTTGCTATTTGATGCCAAAGTACAATACAAGAGCAATGAGATCTCTGATAACACATTTGAGACAGTAAAGACATGCTCTGCAGAATTAATTGAGCATGTTACTCACGAAACTGCAGAAATCTCAAACGTTAAGAGAAGAATTGCAGATCTTGATGCCGAAGTACTAAACATAACAGCTCCTCCACAAAAACATCTCCAAGAATCCGCCGTTTCATATCTGGACAATTCTGAACCGCAAAAAATTCAGAGCATACTTCCAGAGGCACCTACCGCACCAGTCACATACTCTTCAGCAGTACCCTTTATTGCTGAATCTCTGCCAACAATTCCAGAACCACCCAAACAGGTGAAAACAGTAATATCTAACAACGAAGACGACTGGCTTGCCAGAATGGAAGCACAATAATTTTTTTTAACTTATTTTTTCTTTAACATTTACAAGTCTGACACTCTACACAATTTTGATGTCAGAGATTAATCTCGGTCTTGGAAATAATGACATTGTAACTAGGAAAGAAGCTGAATCTGATTTTATCGCTTTTTGGGAAAAACAAGCAAAAAATCTTTCTTGGTTTTCAACTTGGAAAAAACCGTTGGATTGGAATCCTCCTTTTGCTAAGTGGTTTGTAGGTGGTACGATTAATGCCTCATACAATACATTGGACATTCATCAAAACAAGGCTAACAAACCTGCAATTTTATGGGAGGGTGAGAATGGAGAATCTAAAATTCTTACTTACAAAGACATGTGGACTCAAGTCCAAAAGTTTGCAAATGTCCTCAAATCACTTGGTGTTCAGAAAGGTGACAGAATAACTATCTATCTTCCAATGATTCCAGAACTGCCAATATCGATGCTTGCATGTGCTAGAATTGGAGCAATACATACTGTAATCTTTTCTGGATTTAGTGCTGCCGCAATTAAAGACAGAATATGTGATTCTAAATCAAAAATTGTGATCACGGCTGATGGCGGATATAGACGCGGTAATATAATAAAACTCAAGGAAGTAATTGATGAAGCCACAAAAGATTTTGATTTTGTTCAAAACGTTATTGTAATAGAGAGAACAAAAAACAAAATTATTCTATCTTCAAAAGATATGCTTTGGAATGAATTAATGAATGATATCTCTGATACTTGTATTGCAGAAAAATTAGATAGCACTCATCCTCTTTACATTTTGTATACTTCTGGAACAACAGGAAAGCCAAAAGGGGTATTGCATGGAACTGGTGGTTATCTGACACATTTGTATTCTACATTCAAGTGGGCCTTTGACATTAAAGATTCCGATATATTTTTTTGTACAGCTGATATTGGATGGGTTACAGGTCATAGCTATATGGTTTACGGTCCATTGTTACATGGTGCAACTGAAGTAATGTATGAAGGTGCACCCGATTTTCCTGATGCATCACGAATGTGGGAAATTATTCAAAAATACAAAGTTACAATTTTTTACACAACTCCAACTGCATTACGAATGTTTATGAAATTTGGCGATGAACTCCCAAATTCATTTGATCTTTCAACTCTTAGATTGTTAGGAAGTGTAGGCGAACCAATTAATCCTGAAGTATGGAAATGGTATTTCAAAATAATTGGAAAAGAAAAATGCCCCATCATTGATACTTGGTGGCAAACTGAAACTGGTGGTATGATGATATCTGCTTTACCTGGATTGGAAACAATTCCACTAAAACCTGGCTCTGGAACTCGTTCTATTCCTGGATTAGATATTTCAGTAGTAGATGAAGTTGGAAATGATATACCCCCAAACACTAAAGGTTATCTTGTGATCAAAAATCCTTGGCCTGGAATGCTTTTGACTCTTTGGGGTGATGATGCAAAATACCGTGACGTGTATTGGTCAAAATACAAAAACTGTTACTATCCTGGTGATTATGCCCTAAGAGATATAGATGGATATTTTTGGTTATTGGGAAGAGCAGATGATGTACTCAAAGTGTCTGGTCATAGAATAGGAACTGCAGAGCTTGAAAGCTGTATTGTCTCTCATCATAATGTGGCAGAATCAGCCGTATGTGGAATTCCAGATGAACTCAAAGGCGAGGTAATAATTGCATTTGTGGTTTTAAAACAAAATGTAACTAAAGACACTCTAATTTTAGAAAAAGAGCTCTTGATAAAAATAAGAAATGATATAGGTGCAATAGCTACTCCAAAGCAAATCTATTTTGTAGCAAAATTACCCAAAACTCGTAGTGGTAAAATTATGCGACGATTGCTAAAATCAATAGCTAATAACGAAACTATTGGTGATATTAGTACCTTGGAAGATGGTGCGGCTGTATCTGAAATTCAGTCTGTATTTGAAGAATTACAAAAATCAATCCAAAAAAAATCCGATTAATATCAAGTTCTTTTTATTATGTTTTTTATTTGATATTTTTTAATCCATTCAAATCAGTTGTTAATAACATGTCACACATTTTCTTTATACATCATATTCTGACTTGTTATTAAATTCAAATCTTATTGAAACCACTGATCTAAATTATGACTCTTTTTTTCTAGCGCTTTTTTAAGTCGATTCAATGATGATTGTATCCTATCTTCTGAAAAACTTCTTTCCTTTACTAGATAATTGGTCATTCCTTCATAATCTACATTTCCAAATACTATTTCATCTACATCTGCCACAACTGGTTTGAGAAATATTTTCCGTATTTGCTCATAATCAATTTCATGTAATTGCTCTTGAATTTGTGGTATGTTCTCTAATTGTAAATGTTGCTTGATCATTTTTAATGCAGTTTTTGGTCCTATTCTATCAAAACCGTTTGGATTAAAATCAGTACCAATTAAGATTCCAACATCCACTAACTGTTCTCTTGTAATCCCCAATGAATCTAGTGTTTTTTGTGTTTCAATTATTTCTGGTTCAATTTCCACATACGTGTTTCTGTTAGGAATTTTTCTTCTTCCACTGTTTGTAAAATTCCTTATCAGTCTTTTTGCTCCGCATAATATCGAATCAAAATCTTGACTTGCTGATGCATATGCTTGTCCTGTATTTGTCAGATGCGCTGCAGTTGCTTCTCCCTCAGAAGGTGCATCAATGTATGGAATTCCAAAATAAGATAAAATTTGTTTTGACTCTTTAACCATGCCATCTTTCATGCTCGTTGTTTGCTGTGCAAATTTTCTTGCATCTTCCATGTTTCCTTCTGCAATTGCCTTTTCATATTTCACAGTAGCATCTTTTTTGATTTGTTTTCGTCTCTCAATCTCTGCAGTTTTTAATGATGGTGGTTTTCCATCAAATACGTATACTGGTTTTATTCCTAATGACAGGAAATTGATATTTCTGTAAAGTAATCCACTAAGATGACTAGTAATCCTGCCTTCCGAATCTGACAATTGTAATCCATCAGGACCTCTTATGCTTGCTAGGAATTGGTAAATTGCATTATAGGCATCGACTGCTATAATTTTTGACGAAAACGATTCTAATGTTGTCTTCTCTCTGACTACTAGTTCTTTTAGATTTAACCCCATTGCTTGTTATTGATTTTTTATACTATTTTGTGTTTATCTTTTGAATTATGACTCCTCATGGCTATTCTAGAGTATATGCTTGTAGATGTTATTTTGATTGCAATTAGTTATATAAAAAATAAAAATTCCATTAAACAATGAAGGATCTGAATTTACCTGCCAATTTAAAAGACAAAATATATCAAATAAATGTAAATTCTCAAAATGATTTTTCAAAAATTATTTCTTATTTTCCATTATCTGCAGATGAAAAACACCTAATTGTTACTTTGATGAATGATTCAAAATCTTTTAATGGTTTTCATTCTATTTTTTCTGATCATATTTCTGAACAAGAATGGAATAAATCTAAAGCGCAGATAATTAAGCACTTTCAAGATGAATTATTTGATATAAACTAATTTTATCGAAAATCATTTGTTTTGTGCTAGTTCTGATTTGCTTTATTATGTAGATGCTTCTAAGATTTCTTGCCAGGTTAGCCAAGTGGTACGGCGGCCGTCTCGAAAACGGCTACGCGCAAGCGTGCAGGGGCTCGAATCCCTTACCTGGCGTTGACCTTTTCCTCTTACACTCTTACTAATTGTAAACTTGAATTGAGAAAAAACTATGTGTTATTTATTTTTCAAAAATGGTTCAAGCCTATACGGATTTGAACCAAAATAAATGAATTTTAAATTTATTATTTTTATAATGTCTTGACATATCCATCTATATCTAGTAAATTTCCACATATTTGACATTCCCATTTTTCATCAGTTTTCTTATGCTCTTTGTCTGTAATCCTTGAGGTGTTACATACCTTACATCGAACAGTCATTATTTTGTTTTTTCCTGGTGAGTTTTTTCATGTTCTCTAACTTTTTCAAAAGTGTATGAAGTTCCTTCCCA
>JAHFUX010000008.1:0-29748 GCA_023264875.1 Nitrosarchaeum sp. | reverse complement strand
CCTTCCCAATGAAAATTACAATCCTTGCAATTATACTTCATTTTATTTTTCTTCCTTTGTTGTAGTCTTTTCAGATTCCTTGAATGCGTTTACATCCGATGTTGTTTTTTGATTTCGTTGCAATTTTGCAAATAGTTTTTTTAACATACCACAGTAGGTGCCACCTTGGATATAAGGCAAGGATAATGAGCATATTTTCAAACGTATCTGAGTAGTTAATTCAGTCTCACATAGATTTGGTTTTTGAAAATAAAGCATACGTGCCACCTATGGCATATGAAATTGAAATTAAAATTCTAGATAATAACACAGCAACATCTTGATGAGATACAAACAAGGATGTGTCTATTTCAATAGCTATTGGGATTGCCAATAAGGCAATTAAACCTACTAACAATTGTTCATTATTGTTTTGATGACTAAAAATTTTCATGAAAATATATGTTGAGAAATTTCCTAATCCTATTCCTAACAAAATTAAATATTGAAAATATTGCGGAAAAATTCCAATCAAAAGAAAAGGCAATGCCCAGCAACTACCATTTATTATTTTGATATATCGTGGCCATGACAAACTGTTTCTCATACGATTTCGTATTAAGTGGATTTTTTGTTTAAAACACATAAAATAAAAACCAAAAATCATCCCAAATGTTCCAAGCCAAACAACTCCATACAAATAACTTGGTAAATGATTCAGGAATAAAATTTCACTTGCAACTGATGCTATTGCTACAGCAGCTGCTACACAAATAAATAAAAATCCAAAAATCCGTCTAATTTCATACTGAATTGTTTCCATAGTGTCTAATCCTGAGAGAGCATAATTTATGGTTGATGTTCTACTATTTTGATTCTTTTTCTCGCAATGAATTATAATCTACCATTATTTTTGGGAGTCTGTCATCTGGATTTACTGTTATTCCATATTTTTGACAATATAGGAAATAATTTGGCCAATTTTTTCTAGCAATTTGATTATAATCCTCACCTACCATATGATCATACCAATCAATTATTATCAAACCATAAGCAAAAAATCTACTGAGATATTTGGCAATTCCTACAGGGATTTTTTTGTGTATGTCTAGAAATGCAATTTGATCTATGGTATTCAAATAATCATTTGCGTATCTATGACAATCTTCAGTAGTTTTAAGAATCGAATTTTTATCTAATCTGTTTGTAAGATCTTCGTGGAATCCTCGTAATAGCTGAGAATACGTTGCCTTTGTGTTCTCTCTAACACTTTTCCAAGTTATCAATAATGTGATTACAAAAATTGTGGCAGTGACAGAGCTAATAATTATTGCAAGCGTCGAAGTTTCAATCTTTTGTGTTGATTGTAAAAATATGCCTGCAAGATTTAGAAACATATTGTTACTTATTTTATCACTTATTATAATATTTGAGATTATTTGAAAAAACTTAGACTAGATCATCATATTGTATATTTGCCTTCATCTGCGATTGAAAAGTTGAAATTATCAATGATTTTTGTAGATATTACGTTACAAAAAATGACATCAAAATTATGGTTATTTTACATAATACTGGCACTTACAATCTCTTTTCCACTATCTTTTGCTCAACACCATGGAGGTCAGCAAGCTCCTCCAATCAGTTTTGGAATGGGAGAAGTAACCGTAAGTACATCCTTAATTCCAGCAGATTTTACTCCTGACAAATATTCTGATGCAAATCTGCAAATCAGATTTTTTGATCCTATGACTAATGTGAATATAGAGAGTGTTAGTTATAGAATCCAAATATTTTATGGTACACAATTGGTTGCAAATCAAATGTTTTTTGATAAAGACGGAGAGCTAGATATCAAAATACAACCTAAATCTGGGTGTCAGCAAGAAGACCTGTGGAAATGTACAAAATATTATGGAGATGTTGATCCAATTGTGCCAAATGCTTTAGCTTCAACACCTTCTAGCATACCTGTGATTTCTGGACCTGTGTTTGTTAATAGCGGACAATATACTGTGAAAACTGACATAATAGGGGCAAAAAATCCAAAAACTCAAACTACTCAGGATATTCACTTTGAAACTGTTGTAATCATACCTAATGAACAACAATTTAAGATGATTGCATCTGGCACTGAATATTCTATTTCTGTAAAAAATTTCCAAGATCCAATTACCAAATTACACTATGATGAATCTTCCAAGTCTATAATCTTTGAAATACCTTTTGATTGGGCACATATTGAACACATAAATTTTGTGAAAAATTATTTTGAAATCCCAAAAAATTTCTTACCTTTTCAAAATGTGAAAAGTTTTGATGGCAAAATCAACGATGTTTTAATTCTTCCAAAAGATTTGCATTATGATAAATATTCAAGCAAAAATACTGACATAATACATTTTATGATTAATAATGATGAGCTAAAACAATTCCAAAGCTCTGATTCTAAACTAACTGTTGCAATTATTCCTGAATCTCAATCATCAATAGTATCTGAAGAACTTTTCTTTGATAATGGATTTAAGGCTCTTGCCTCTTATGACTCTCGATATTCTAAAAGCAAGGATTTTCTTTTTTCTATTGTATTTTTTGATTCCAAAGGAAATCTAGCTACTGATATACGATATGGGTATGGTCTAAAGGACCCATCTGGAAAAGAAACTGTGAACACTGGTGGAAATCCAAATCATTTGGGAATTACTTTACCAAACGGAATTGATACAAGGATTCTTGATGCTTCTCTAGAAGGCACATATTCCATGCAAATAGTGCTGTTAGGAATTGGGCATGATGACTTTGAAAGCCCTATTTTTAAAAAATTTGAATTTGAAATGGTAAAATCAGAAATACCAAAAACTGTAATTCCTGCATCTGCCATTCCTAGTTGGATTAAAAAGAATGCGGGTTGGTGGGCAGATGGCTCCATTGATGATGATTCATTCATTCAAGGAATCCAATTTTCAATCAAAGAAAAAATAATTCATATTCCATCCACTCAAAATTCAGGAACTGGTTCAAATGAAATTCCTAGTTGGATTAAAAAGAATGCGGGTTGGTGGGCAGATGGCTCCATTGATGATGATTCATTCATTCAAGGAATCCAATTTTTAATCAAAGAAGGCCTAATCAACCCTTAAAGCTGAATTAGTACATTTGAATAAAACACCATGATTCTATGGATTGACTTGTTGACCTTTTGTTCTCTGAATTATTTCTGACCTTAATGTAGCAAAATCTGCTGTAATTTTTGTATTTGTCTTAATTTCAACTAGTTCTTTTAGGATTTTCTCTAATAATTCTATTATCCTTTGTTGGTTTTCTTGATCATTTGGCATATTGTCTGATGATTTTTTTTACTTTTTAAGTTTTATACGGTTAGACATTGTGTATTGATGATACTTGTTTTTTATGTATTTGTTCAAATACAAATTAATTGTATCCTATTTTTTAGGCTGCCTTTGTTTTATCATCTACTAGCTTGAATCTTGATAATACTTTGTACATGATAAATACTATTAGAGCAATTATCACAAAATCTATAATGTTTGCAATAAAATCTCCATACTTAAATTCTGAAATAGCTCCTGTTGCACTATTGACAATATTGCTTTGAAGTGTTTTAAGATCTCCTGACGGTAGTACTAATCCTACAATTGGATTGATAATGTCCGTTACTAGGGCACTGACTAACTTTGATGCTGCTGCGCCTATGACAAACGCTATTGCTAATCCAATAATACCAAAAGTCTTAAGAAAACCCATGAATTCTTGAATAAAGCTTTGTTTTACAGGCGGTGCTTCAGTCATAAATTCCAAGTAATACTTCTCCAATAAAATAAAACCTAGTCAAAAATATTGATTTATCCCAGTAAAACAATTTTCATCGTTTTTGATATCATACTGTTTTTTAGATTAACCCCAAACTATAGATCATTATTTCTGCTGTGTTAACACCTAAAAAATAAAATGAATTTTAATTCTTTGATGTTTTAAGATTTTGTTTCTTCTTTATTTGATTTTAGTTTGTTACAAATAGAACAATCTTGTATCATTGATTTGATTTTTTGTTTTAATCCCATGTTGACACGTTTTTTACTCCGAATATAATCTGTAACTATTTCTCTAATTTAACCTCAAATTCCTCTTTTAATGAGGAAAAGATTGGATCTAAACTTTGAAATATCGTATTATGGTTGATGGATCGTGACCACTGCTTATGTTATGATTAATTGTGAACTTGGTGCAGAAGAAACTATTATGGAGAAACTAAAAGAAATAGAACAGGTTAAAGACGTGTTTGGAACTATTGGAACTCATGATATGATGGTAAAATTAGACGCTGAAAATTTTGAAAAAATTAGAGAGATTGTCTCCAAAAATATCCAAAAAATAGAAAAAATTCGAACAATCTCCACACTTGTAAGAAAAGATAATTGAAATTATGGATTAGATGAATTAAATGTCAAATGAAAAAAATGAAATTGAAAAATTAATTGACACTATGATATCTAGCGGCGATGAATTAGTTCAAAAACTCAAGACTGTTTTGCCTGATTCCTTGTCTGAATCTATGATGTTATTTCATGAATCTAATGTTACAAATCTTACAAAAATTAAAGAATTCCTAAATAAATAAGCACAGTCACTAAGAATTTGTACTATATGCTTTTTAATCTTTATTTGGTTCTTCTAATATGACTAGGTCTCGTACAATTTCTATTCTTGTTAACAAAAAAATAGGTGATACATTTGATGCTATTTTGAATTGTCCTCCAAAAATGATGCCTGATGCTAAGATGACTGTTGATGGTTGGTGGTCTTTTTCAACACCTAGAGGAAACGCCAGATTGAAATTCAAAGAAAATAAATCTCTTGGAATTTTAGATCACATGTTTATTGATCACGAGTCAACATGGGATGTTCCAATGCGAATAGTCTCTAGTGGCGATGAATCTGAAGTAATAATTACTTTGATAAAACCACATGAATTAACTGATGAACAATTCAATGAAAGAATGGTAGAACTAGAACAAGTATTTGTAAATATGAAAAAAATTATTGAACTATAATAACGAAAAATTACATGTAAAATTGTTTCTAGACATTTTTAGCTAACCTTCTTCTTTTCTACTACGTGATGTGTTTTAAAAAATTTTACATGTTTTTACAACTAAACTCTGAGCATAAATTAAGAACAAACATATCTTAAGGTTAAATATAATTTTTGTAAGTAAAACTCGAGATGCCTTATGAAGAAGTCTATTTTCAGCGGTTAAAAGAAGATGATCCTGAAGAATTAGAGAAATTATAATTACTCAAAAACAACTTAATTTTATTCTACCATTATTTTTTATTTTCTGACTAGTCTTTTTCTAGATTTTTGTCGCCACCAGGACCTACCATGTCTTCTGATTTGACATCATTATCCCATTTGCCTTTAACTCCTTTGATCAACGATATGATTCCACTTCCAATCAATACTATTACAATTGCAAAAAATAAAGTTTGATCAAATATTTTCGATGAGCAGCTGACTGTAACTGGTTCTTTGTCATCATGATATTCATAACATTCACCAAATTCACTGGCTTCTATGTTTGTAATTTGATAGTCATGTCCAAATACACCTAGAATCAAAAACCCTGAAAAAATACACACAATCCCGATAATGATGTAGCGCATATCACTCATGAATTTCTTTTTGTGATGTTGCTATTTACACTTTGATTTACTTGTATCTTCTAGTGCTATTTTTCCAGTGTTCTTTTTAGATTTTCTAAAGATGTCTCATAAAATGTTCCCATAAATGTTACAAATCTCATAAATTCTTTCGTTGACATCTTTTTACTATTGAAATAAGATTGCCATGTTAACTGAGTTATTTTTTTGTTTTTTGATTTAATTGAAATTGTTGCCACATACGCTCTTAGTGGTAATCCTTCTGTTGCAATATATGTAAAACATTCATCTTCTTTCCATGCAACTACATGTTCTTCAATAGTATTGCCATCTGTAAATGTAATCTTGCGTATTGCCCCGACATTTCTTCTTTTTTTCGAAAGATATGTAGTTTTTTTGACATCTATTACCCATGATGAAAGTCCTGCTATATCGCTTATTTTTCGCCAAACTTTTTCTTTTGATGCTTTAATTGTAATAGTTCTCTTTATTGAATCAGTATGAAATGATTTTTTCATATTTTTTGTCATGTTGTATGTATTTCTGAGTGAGTTTTAAATTTTATTTCTCTAACACATTTAATCCCCCCAAGTTCAAATCTAACAAATGGTCTTTGGATGGGGTAAAAAGAAAGACGAAAAAATATCTAAAGAAATTCCTTTACAAAAACAGATTCAATTATCTGATGTATCTGCAATTATACAACAAATACTTGAATTAAGAACATTGCAAATTCTATCTGACATAAAATCCATCAGAAACAATACGGAACCTTTGATTACAGAGCTCATCATGATCGGAAATACTCTTGAAAAAGATGATCTTCAGGTCGATGAGATAGACAAGCACCTTCGAATAATTGTAGTTAGAGGCAAGCAACAAGTAATTGATATGATAAAAAAAGATGCAACACATTTACCTAATATTGCCTCTTATGATGATGCTGAAAATTTCAGTGTTATTTTAAATCAAATGTTGAAAAAAATTGGAGATGTTCTTGGACGACAGACCCGAGTAATACATATTTTTGCCAAAAAATATGCAGAAAAATTAAAAGAAATTTTAATACAAATGAATTCAAACCATGTTGAAATCCAACAGCTGTTAAAAAATTATGAACATACAAAATATGTCTCCGCTGAAATTTTAGAATCATTAAAAGAAATTGTTGATTTAGAAAATAATCTTACTAAGAAAGAACAAAGAATTATTGAAATTCATAGTTTTATTGATTCCCTTGACAAAAAAATTCTTTCTTTTGAAGATTCAATTAAAAAAATACAAACTTCAGATGAATATGGAAAATTTTTAGATTTAAAACAAATTTTGGATGAATTTACTGCTAAAAAAAATCAAATAAAAAATGACATTGACTCACAATTTACAAAAATTTCTAGACCTCTTAGTAGATACGAATATGTTTCATCATTGGATAAAGAACAAAAAAATCTACTATCTAAATTAATTGAAGATCCATTTGAGGTATTGCTTTCTAAAAACAGAGATTCGATAATACTTATTTTGGAAAATGTAAGAAAAGGGATTACTTCTGGTTCTATCTCTGTTAAAGATACTGAAAAATCATTCTCTCAAATAACTGAAACAGAGGAAGCGTTAGATGGATTTATCAAACAAGTAACTGTCTTTGTAAATAAAAGACAAAACATTCAAGATCAAATGATTGCACTTGAATCAAATGAATTATCTGATCTTACAAGCGATCTGAAAAATGCTCTTTCTGATAAAGAAAATTCTAAATTAAAAATCAAAACATTTCAAGATGAAATCAACGAATCTCATTCTAATATTCCCAAATTAATCTCTGATATTGAAATCAAACTAAGAAAATTTTCTAATACTGTTTACACTATTACTTATCCTAAATTTAATTAGTTCTAAACTATGATATCTTGACATGTTATTCAAAAAGAAAAAACTCGAAAGACAGGTTTCTTTACAAAAACAAGTTCTGGATAGCATTTTATCTTATTGTCAAATGAAGCATCCCAATGAAGGCATTCTTATTTTAAAAGGTAAATCAAAACAAGGACAGATCTTAATTGATGGACTAGTAATTCCACCGTTTAATTATTCTGGACCTACATTTGCGGGATTCCCTCACTCTTTTTTGCCTTTTGATATTAGCTATGTTGGAATAGTTCATTCTCATCCAAGTGGAACAGCTGAACCTTCTATCACTGATCTTCATAACTTCTTTGGATTGGTGTCCCTAATTGTAAAATCTCCTTATGGTGATGATGATATCTTCGCTTGGGATAGTAACGGTGATTCCATAAATCTAACAATTATCTAAATTCAAAAATCTCTCTCAGGTTATCACAGAAAGAATGAGAAATCCTGACAAAACTTTATAAGTATTTTGAATGTATTTTGAGTGGATTGTTTAATTATAAGACTTATTTGATATTCTTGTTTGCATCACTTGGTATTAGCATTGGACTGCAAATGGTTCTTCCATTTCCATACGGTCTTGGTGCGGCTCTAGCTATTTTCATAGCATTTCCAATGTTGTTAAGAAAACGATACATGAGTCGTATGAAAGGATATGGAGATTCTGGAACTGGCGGTGGATTCTTTGGAATGAACTCTAGTGGTACTGGAGTGCGCTACGTGTGTCTGGTTTGCAGTAACAAACACAAAGGCGGCACTTGTCCGAGATGTGGTTCTAAAATGCAACGTGCTGATTTTTAAAAGATAAAAATGTCATTAGATGAAATCAGAAAAAAAGTAATGTTTCATAATTCAATTGATGTTTGGATTGCTACGTGTACAGAAAAAAATATTGGTTGGACAGATACAGAAAATTATAAACAATTTATTTCTTATTTGCTAAAAAATAATCTGAATTTAAAAGCATTTTCTTTATGTGCTCATGAAGCAGGTGCAACCGAACAAGAGAAAACAAAATTTGCTGATACATTATCCGAGTCTAAGGATCCAAATGCCGCAACATACACAATAAAACTAAACGATGCTACATTGGCTGTAATTAGAAAATTTCATTTACAAAATTAATCATCTTTTGAGTTTTGGATTTACAATCGCATCTAATGCATTACCTATAAAGACAAAAGCAAGTCCAGTTATCGCTATCATTACCCCTGGTGGCATTATCCACCACCATAATCCTCTAGCAGCTGCACCGTATACATTGGCATCATGTAAAATTTGACCCCATGTTGGAAATGATGGATCGCCTAATCCTAAGAAACTAAGCCCTGCTTCTGTTGTAATTGCAGCTGGCACTGATATGGCAATACTGGCAAACGCATATGGTAGTAACTGTGGCAAAATATGCCTGAGTACGATCTTTGAATCTTTCTGACCCATCATATTGGCCGCTTCTACATATCCTCTGATCTTGATTTGCAACGCCATACTTCTTGCAACTTTTGCTATTCCAACCCAACCAAATATCATCAAAAATCCAATCATCACAAAAATACTATTACTAATTGTAACTGATAGAATAATCAAAAATGGAAGTGCGGGAAGTGCATAGATTACATCATTAAATCTCATCATTGTTTCATCTGTTTTTTTACCTCTATAGCCTGCATACACCCCATACAGCAAACCCATTATCACTGATGTTATTGCTACAACCAACCCTATGAAAAGTGCTAATGGTGTTCCCCAAAGTAACCCTACAGCTAAATCTCTTCTCAGCTCATCTGTTCCCATAATTCCAAAAGCTTTACCTCCTATGATTAACCTGGATTCTGAAATCTGATTTTCTGAATTACTGCCATACATCTTAATCAAAAAAATATAATTTCCTTTTAGTGGTTCATGATTCTCTGTTTTAGAAAAAATGATGTCTTCTGCCGATAAATTATTTATAGGAAATAAAAATTTGTCTGATTGCAGATATAGGTTTTTCCTAATTGCATTGTCTGTGGAGAATATTCTTTCACTATGAATTGAATTTGAATCTGAATATGGCAATGATGTTGATAATAATTTTAATTGTATTCCATCTGGACGTATTACATCCATTTGTAATAACGGTGTTTCTGAATATTTTGCAGAAAATTCATAAATGAAATCATTTGGGAAATCTCCATAGTCAAAATTTACTCCAAATTGATGAGATGTAATTGATGTGTCTTCTGATACATCATAGTTGACATTTGGTGTATTCAAAATTTTGTGTTCAGGAATTTTTTCACTCAAAAATAAATTAATCCATACCGGTATGGCGACTTTGGGATATGAAATCCAGTTTCCTGGATTATTCCATTCTTTAAAAGTGTCTACTGGAATTACAACAATTACAATAATTGACGTAAAAATTAAAATCGATAAAATGGCAATGCCTGTAATACCTATTTTACTTTTAAGAAACTCTGCCTTGATTTCTTGTGGTGTAATGCTACTCATTTAGCCTGTTCTCACTCTTGGATCAAAATATCCGTACAGTAAATCTGCAACAAATATGCTAATCAGGAAAAATACTGTCAACACGTATGTAGCACCAATAATTACGGGTAGATCCATGACTGTAATTGCCTCAAAATATAGTCTACCCATACCTGGCCAATCAAACACCGCCTCTGTAATTATTGCACCTCCTAATGAGCCTGAAAGACTCAATGCTAGAATGGTGACTATTGGTGGGGCCGCATTTTTTAGAGCATGTGTATAGATTATTTTTTTCTGATTAATTCCCATGGTCTTTTTTGCAATTATGAAATCTTCTTGCATTATGCCTACTATGAAATTTCTAACTAAATACGCCCATGATCCAAAACCTATGATTACAATTGTGATCAAAGGTAATGTCATATGATATAGTAAAGATCCAATATAACTTGGGTCTGATGATGGAATTAATGGTGTTGCTCTAGCAGGAAAAATATGATATACAAACGAAAATACAAATATCATTAACATTCCTATCCACCAAACAGGAAAACTAGAGCTAATTATTGCAAAACTGGATGTTATTCTGTCTAGTATTGATCCTACTTTGCTTCCTGCCAGTGTTCCTAGAAAAATACCTATCACTGATATTATGATTGTTGCAGTTGTAAACAATAGGATGGTTCTGGGTAGTTTTTCTACAATAATTTCTTTGACATCTGATGATCCTGAATCACTAGTAAGAAATGTTGCATGACCAAAATCTAGAAATAATATTTTATACATTGTTAAACCTATTCTTTGTGGAGAATACCATGGCTCATCCAATCCTAAAATCTTGATTCTTTGTTCAATTTGAGTCTGAATAAATAACTCAAATTCATCCACTGATGAAAAACTTTCTGCAATTGCAGGATTTTCTGTAATTTCAGATCTTACTTGAAAAACAACTCCTTGTTTTAAGATGCTGTCCATATTTGATCCTACTAAAGCAATTGTAATGAGTAATGTGATCATCAAAACTCCAAACATTGTGATTAAACGTGTAGCAACATATCTCTTCAAAGTCAATAACCAGAAATAGTAAACTCAGTTTATAATAATTGCAGTATGAATATGCATTTAGTTTGATTTGAGCAGATTTTATGTGATTTTTGTGCCTAATTGTGGCCTCTTGCCTTTACGTCTCTTTTTACTTTGAGGTTATGTATATGTCAAATAAAATTAAATCCTGAAAAAATTCTAAATATCTGTCTTGAGCTAATAAAAACACTCTATCTTAAGGTAAAAATGATGATATTGATTAGTTTAATCTCATAAAAATTAAAGAATAAAAAATAACTATGTGATAACTATCTTATGAGTGCAAATACTATACGAAAGGCCAAAAAACTAGTTGAAACTGGTGGTGTTGTTAAAGTCGATGATGATCTATACCAAATAAAATCCTCATCTGATCCTGAGAAATCCTACTTCGTGACATCTGATACTTGTGAATGCCCTGGGTTTAAAAATTTCTACAAATTTCATCATGGTAAGGGATTAAAAGCAAATTGTTCTCATTTAGAAGCAATAAGAATTTTCAAAGAATCTTAGATTTTATTTATCTGATATCTGTTTTACCACATGTTTTTTCAATTATTATTGGACATAAAATTAATTCTAGATAAATTGTAAATAATCTGATCGTTTTTAGTCTGAAAATTATTTGGTTTTTATAAAATAGAACAATTTCTATTATATGCAACAAATCGATTTTTTGAAATCTTCTGAATTCCTTTCAAAATCACATTCCTTGCATACCTGCCAGCTTCTTTTTTTTAGTATTGTAAAAGATGCTTCATAACTTACAGAGTACATCTTTCCACCACATGAAGGGCATGGTAACGGTATGTCGATTTTCATTGATACTGCTGATGTTTTTTTGATTATAAGGCACGCGTAGAACTGATAAGTCGTTCATAACATCTTGTTTTCAGTTGATTGTTTGAATATTTCAGTTTCATTTTAGATAAAAAAGTATATTTTCTTAAAAATCTATAAATATTATGTTCCTAGCCGATAAACGTGCATCTCTCTGTTTTATCTGTCCTGTTTCTGTCTCTTGTTGTTTCTTTATCACTAGTTGATGTCTCATATGCTGAACAAGAACTCACTTGCATTAGTTGTGTTCAAATTCAATCTTATGAGATTGATCTTTACAAAGAAATGTTTCCATTAACTGTATGGACTGATTTTCAAATTTATGATCACCATTCCACTATCAATGTAAATGGATATTTAAAACCACAAAACACTATAGCTCCAATATTGGCTATTGTAACTAATCCTATTGGAAATGTCGTAACTGTTCAACAACTCACCTCTGATGCTGATGGTAATTTTTCTTTTGAAATAAACACTGCAAGTCCACTCTTAAAACAAGACGGTAACTATATTCTAAAAGTTCAAAGTGGTACTGAGACTAGACAATTCAAAACAATGTTTACTCTAACTAGTGATCCACTTGTTCAACCTCACGTTGTACCTGAATTTGGTTCTGTCTCTCTTCTAATTCTAATTGGCTCAATTATGTCTATTTTGGTTATTGGCAAGTCCTTTTCCAATAGATTTGTCAAGTTCTAAAATTTACACGTTCTTAAATCCTAGTAGATAAAGCAATCATAACCATATGGATTTAGAAAAATTCCGTAACGATGTTTATGAAGTAACTGATAAACTCTCTAAAAATTTGAAAGAAACTGATTTGCCAAAACTCAACTATGTACGTCAACATCTAATCGAAATGTATCAAAAAAATCTTGTAAAAATCAATCACTCTGTTTTAGAGCTCATATGTGCATCAAATCTTATTGCACGTGGTTATTCAGTGGAAGTGGAAAAACAAATCTCTGATATTTTAGTATGCGATATTTTTGCAAAAAAAGGAGGTGGAAATACAATTATTGAAATCGAAACCGGCTTCACTCCTCCTGATCATGCCATGGATACTATTGATTATTTCACTGCAAGAATCATGAGTAAAATTGCTAGGTATAGTCAACACTGCTCAAAATTTTCTTTGGCAACTCCTGTGATAGGACTAATTCCAATTCCAAAAACTTTTCTTGTTCCTCCAAATGCAAGAAATGAATCTGAGATAAAAAAAATCAAAGAACTATGTGATCGATATTATAAAAATCCCCTTATTTCCTATACTGATATTTTAAATGCCCATTTGCACTCAATTTATCTGATAAATATTGATAAGGGATTTGCCAAAGAGCTTGATCCCCACGGTTACGTAGATCTTACTGATAAACTACTTCAAAGAAGCGAAGTGGAATACTAAGTCAAAATAGAAAAAATACAAATCTATCTTCATTTTACTGCTAAGTATGATTTGTGCTGCTTGTGAAACTCGAAAACACTACGAATGTATTGACTGCGTAAACAATCATGAGACCCATCTTTGTCAATGTGATTGTCATGATGAAAATACAAAGCCTCACCCTGTCGATAAACCCCATTAATCTCAAAACATGCGGCTAATCTAATTGAAATTTTAGTGCCTAAATCTACCATTCATTCCTATTTTAACTATTGTAGATCAACCGTCTGATCGTAAGAAACATCAAGATTCATAAGGCAAAAAAACTTTCTATCGACAAATTATGGCGACATCCATGGAAAACTTTGGAACATTAGAGTATGTTTTGGACAAATACTCAAAAATTTGGAGTTGGAAGATTACAGGTCAACGCGCAGTAAATATGATCTCAAGGCTTGTGCCTGAAGCATGGTATGGTGAAAATATCAATGAGGTAATAATTCCTGATAGTATTGAAAGTGTAAAACAGATCAAATTAATCATGGATAGATATCCACTTGAAATTCTATCTAAATCTGCATGGCAAAGAAAAATTGTAAAAACCTATACTCCAAAACCTGCACTTCCACCAATCAAATATCATCTACGTCGTGCAAAAGCTGGAGAACAGTTCAGAGGAAAATTATTGAATTTTCAAAAAGAAGGGTTGGATTTCTTGTTAAAATCATCTGGCAATGCATTACTTGCCGATGAAATGGGTCTTGGAAAAACTGTACAAACTTTATCTTATGTTGCTACTGAAAAACAAACTTTTCCAGTGCTAGTTGTAGCACCATTAGTGACGCTAAATAACTGGGAAAGAGAAATTTCCAAATTTATGAAGAAAAAAAGTAGAAATGGAAGAATAATAGAATCTGAATCTCCAACATCAACTATTATACGAACTGGCAAATCAAAAGAACTTCCTGTAACTGATTTTTACATAATAAATTATGAATTACTTTACAAACGTCTTTCTGATTTATCCAAACTTAACCTCAGAACTATTGTATGTGATGAAGTTCATAATCTAAGATCAAAGACAACCCAAAAATACAAGGCTGTTAAAAAATTAGCCGCATTACCCTCTCTTTCATATAGAATTGGTCTTTCGGGTACTCCAATTTTCAATAGAGGTTCTGAAATTTGGCCAATTGTGGATATCCTAAGACCTGGACTACTAGGCAGTTTTAAGGAATTCTGTGAATACTTTTGTTATGTTAATGACAAAGGCAAGGCAATTGTACTTGAAAATAAAAGAGCATCACTTCGAAATGAATTACAAAAACATGTCATGTTACGACGAAAAAAATCTGATGTACTCAAGGAGTTAAAAGATAAAGTTCGTTACAAAGAGGTAATTGATGCTGATACTGATTATTACTTTGATGAACTAGGAAAAATATGGACTAAATTAGAAGAAGAACAAAAAAATGCTGAAACTGCATTTGACAAATCTGCTTCATATCATAGAGCAATTCAAAGCGAAAGACAGATTGCCGGTGTTGCAAAACTACCTCACGTAATTAATTTTGTTAAAAATATTATGGAAATAGAAGAAAGCGTTGTAGTCTTTTGTCATCATAAAGTTATTCATAAATTATTACATGATAGTCTTGGTGAATTCTCACCTGTTTCTATTATTGGTGGTCAATCTGATAAACTACGTCAAGACCAAATTGACAAATTTCAAAAAGGAGAATCAAAATTAATGATAGCTGGTCTAAGAGCTGGAAACGTAGGAATTAATCTGACTCGAGCCAAATACGTAATTTTTGCAGAACTAGATTGGAGTCCTGCAATTCACCGACAAGCAGAAGATAGATTGCATAGAATTGGTCAAAAGAACACTGTTTTTGCATATTATCTCATTGGAAATGGCACTCTCGATGATCATGTTGCAAATATTTTAGTGGATAAAAGCTATGAAATTGATTCCATTATGGATGAAACTGTTGATACTTATGAAAACAAAGACAAGGCAGAATTAATTCTTGCCCAAATTCATGATAAAATAAGATCAAAATAACTAAATTTTTAATCTTTCTTTGATTTGTTTTCGTTTTAAAATTATGCTCTTTTTGTTGTTAAATTCAACTCTTCACTAATTTCTTTTCCAATTTGACCAATTAATTCAAAAATCTCTAGATATATCTACAAAATTATAAAGTGATTATCAGTAATCTATTTTCTTTATTCTTACAGTGCTTCCTTTAGTTTCTAGATAATGTCCAACAAAATTTGTCATTTGTTCTGCAATTTTATATCCTAATGCGCCTTTCATCATGCCTGATTTTTCAATTATCTCTGCCAACTCTTCACTAATTTGAATATTAAAAAACGTCCAGCCAAATTTTTCAAATGGCTTTTCAATTGTGTATCCATTTTGCACACCACATTCTGTTTCAAGCTCTGTCAATGCTTGTTTTACTATTGGAATTTCTTTTTCATAACTTCTGGTACTAAGCTGAAATAATGGATTCAAGATTTGTTTACGCTCCTGGAAACTATCTTGCTAATTATATTGTTTAAGGATCCTGAACTTGTATTTTATGCCTGGATTGCCATAAAAAATGGTAAAATTATTTTATTTTCCACTTGAAAAATATATGTGGACTTTATTTGATTATGGTATGGTCAAATATGAATTACCTAGATTACCATATGCATATGATGCTCTTGAACCACATATTGATAAACAAACTATGGAAATTCACCATCAAAAACATCATCAAGCATATGTTGATGGATTAAACAAAACATTGGCCAAAATTTCTAGTGAATTTCATCCGCAATACATTACATCTGTTTTATCTGATCTAAACGCTATTCCTGAATCTGTCCGAAGCGAAGTCAATTTTTTTGGGGGTGGTTTTGAAAATCATAAATTATTTTGGGAAACAATGACTCCAAAAAATGATGGAAATCCTGGCGGTAAGTTAGGTGATTCAATTGATGTGTATTTTGATAATTTTGAAAATTTTAAAAAGGAATTCTCAAACAAAGCCATGTCTATTGAGGGAAGTGGGTGGTGTTGGCTTGTGTTTAATCAAACTTTTAACAAAGTAGAATTGATTACTACCTCTAATCAAGACAGTCCATGGTCAATAAGAAAAATACCTCTTTTGGGGTTGGATGTATGGGAACATGCTTACTATCTAAAATATCAAAATAAAAGATCTGATTATATTGCAGCATGGTGGAATGTGGTAAATTGGAATTATGTTGAAAATCGATTCTCCGAATTATCTGACTAGTATACAAATTCATTAACATCTGTTTATTTTTTTAAAAAAAATATGATGAATGTTTAATATCATTATCGACTTGCTTATCTTTGTTGATTACCATATACTACTATGAGTAACATTGGTTTGTATCTTGTAAAAAAATCAGGACTGGAAGATGAGAAAATAAAACAAGCACTAGATATGTTGCTGATAGACAGAAGAAATGAATTTCGTGAATTATCCGCAGTGCTTTTAAAAACATCAAAATCTATGGGACCAGTACCAAATTCTGAGCAATTCATATTGAATTTCTGCTTGGAGGTAAACGAGGCATTCAAGACTTGGTCTGGGCAAATGGATTTATCGATAAATTCCCCACAAAAAGCATTAACCATTCTACGCCAGCTCTCACGAGACAAAACCACGATGAATCAATTGGCACACCTTTTGAATCTCTCATACACACTTGCAGATGAATTCAAAGAAATCTATAGACGGCTAAAATAATTTCTTTTTTTATCTAAACCATCAATCTTAAGTTTATGGGAGATAATCTAATTTAATGAAAGATGACTTGGCGACTTGTGAGAATTTCAATGAACATGTTTATGCTGTCTTTCATTTTTTATTTTTCTCAAGAATGATGTCCATAGACGATATTAGTTTAAATCTATTATAGAGTCCGTTAAATCCATGGACTTTATGCTTGAAGAGGAATTAATGGATTTAATGACATTTTGTTTACAAAATCCTGAATCTTTAGAAGTAATAGAAAAAAAGAAAAGAATCACGGAGATTGGGCAAGAACTTTTTTTGGATGGTGGAATCGATGCACTTGAGAATTTCTTCTTTTCATTAAAAAATAGAATTATTCAAGAAATAGAAAAAGATCCATCCCCATTGCGTCCGCTATGGAATGGACTAACTCCTGAATGGCACTACTAGATATCTCGTTGAGTTTCTAGCCTCTACCAATTCTAAAAATAGCTGTACTGCATTTTGGGCAGGTACCTTTTAGAGCTGGCTTGCCATTTTTCATGGTGTATGGTTTTGCGCCTTCGATGTCTCTTTTATCTCGGCACTTAACACAATATCCTATTGTCATAATACTATTAGGCATGCGGTTCTATTAGCGAGATCTTGTTAAACTTTTTTTACTATGAGGCAAACCTCTGATCTTAATTTTATGCCTAAAATTTTCATTTTTTGTACTAACTATTTTCCTAGTCTTGTATTCTAAAATGTATATCGAGTGAATAAATAATTTTGATTAACTAATTATTTTTAAAGTTGCATATTCTGCTAGTGCATCATTTTTGACTATTTTTGCAATTTTTCCATCATTGTTTATTATCGTCTCCACATCCCACACAAAAATCTCTACTGTATATTCACCCGATGTCTTTGGTGTCCAGGACAATGCTGGATTAAATGTTTGATCTGGATTGAGTGAACCTATCAACCATGTTACTGATATTACGACGTTGTTTTGATTTTTAATCTGAACGATATATGAAAATTCTTGAGATTTCTCTTGATTGTTTTTAATATCTGCAGAAATCTGTACCTGTTGATTTACATTAACCTGTTCTGATATTTTGGAACCAAATGCATTTACAAGTCGTGGATTTGTAATATCTACTCTGTCTAACTGTGTGATCGCAAATACTGGATTAATTAAAATTGTAAAAACTAGCATGATTCCAAAAATGACCCTAACTTGTCTCATTCTGATTTTCTGGCAATTTTTTTGTTAATAAAGCGTTTCTACACTTTATCTTGATTCCTTTAGTTTAATTCCCATTACACGTTTTTTGATATATTGTGACATATCTGATATACGGAATTTGAAAAGTTTTTAATTAATTATCAAAGCTTGATTCTATAGTAATCCCATCGTTCTGGGTCAAATCTTGCTACAAATTCTGCATCTTCTTTGTCTATTCTAGATTTTATTACGTCTCTTAATGCAAAACTAGTCAAATATTTGTATTTTTTAGCATGAGCCTGCATGACAAACATGTGACGCATTTCACTACCTCCTTTTAGCCCCCAATATCCCATTTTTAATGCTAAAGGTTCTAGAAATATTGTATTGTTAATACCATAATTCTCATCTCTTATTTCTGGTCTTAATTTGTAATTTTCCAACGGTCCACCTTTAGTAAATCCGACTATCTCCCCCTTGCAGTCATTTAGTCTAAGTGTGTTGAGAATTATATTTTGATCTCTTACTGATTCTTCAAAATTCTCTTTTGCAAATTGAAGTGGTTTTGGTAACTCTAAAAATATTGAATATATTGATTTGATAAACTCAGGATCTTTTCGTGTTTCTATGTTTTCAATAGTTGGAACCAATTTCAAATTATCGTATGTATAATTTGCTTGTATGGTAATTTCTTGTTGTCTGATATTCATAAATGATAATACTGTGTCAAAAAAATTCTTTCTCATATCTTTTGGCAATGATTTTAAAACGAATTGACTCATTTCCGTTTCTTTGTTTAGCAATTCCTCAAAATATGCTACTGAGCTTCTCACAATTAGTGATGGCTTCCATGCTAAAGCATGTGCATTCATTTTTGCCATTTCCATAGCTTTTGAAAAATCGCCTACAGCATAACCACTAATTCTATCAATAATTGATAGATACCATCCTAAATTCATAAAATGTTCTTGTTTTGCTTCATTATTTTTTGTTAGTTCTGAATTTCTAAAGCACTCTTTGATTTGTAGTTCTGCTTTTTCCTTAATCTGACCACTCCATGGATATGTTGTTCTTAGTATCAACACTTTGATTATTTCAAGATCCAAGTTTGCAATATCCAAAAGTTTTCTTAATCTTTTATCCATTGAAATAAATCTCAAAACACTTTCTTCGTGCGGTTTGTCTACACTTTTTTGTGGATCAAAATCATGAAATAATGCTGCTACATACAGATATTTCAAATCATTATCTGAAAATTTTTTTGCAGTGTTATTTAGATTTGCAGATAACAGTGCAACATATGTAACTTCTAATTCGTGGTTGATATTGTGATATCCATAGTAATCACTTCCTAATCCCTGTGTTTCAAATAATTCGATAGTATAGTCTAGCATCTCCGCATAACAGTCTTCATCCATGCCGCTTTCCACCACTAGGCTCATGATTTGATTTCTCATAGTGTGGGGTTTTGCAAATTCTTGCAACAAATGTCGATCCTATTTGTTCTTTTTAAGTATGCTCTTGGTTTATTGAAAATTTCTTCTAACCCTTAGATAATCTCTGAAAATTTGTACTATTTTCATTGGAAAGATTCAATAGAATTGTTATTTTTTTTATTTTCATTGTCTGTTGACTTGAGTTTGCTTGAATCCCTCATGAGCATTAATAACAAACAACATCTGGATTATGTTCTACATCTTAATGGTCTCAAATATTCTCTCTCTGATGTCTCTATTGTAAATTCACCAACTCCTGTTAGTTCACCTACTACCAGAGGTGGTGTGTATTTTTCTGATACATTTGCATACAAAATAAAAGGAATAATTCATGATCTATCCATTATTCCATTATTATCAAAAACTATGTTGGGCCCAAACACTGAATTTGGTGAAATTAAAATCACAACACAAATTGCTAATAATGATAAAAAAACAAACTTATCTATTTTTACAAATTTAACAAATAGTGTACAAAGTTCATCTAAAATTGAATTACATATGATTTTGGTAAAACTAGAATCTGATTAATCTTTGTTAAGATATGTATCATACTTTTTACGTAGTTCCTCATTTGATAATATCTCATATGCTTTATTGATTTGAACCATTATTTCTTCTGATTTTTCTCCTTTATTTTTATCTGGATGTATTTTTTTTGCTAGTTTTCTATATTGTTTTTTTATTTCGTCATGTGTTGCGTTTTGTGGAATTTCTAATATCTTGTAATAATTTGGTAATGAAGAATTTTGAGATGTAATTCTAAATTCTTTGTCTTCTTTTGAATTCTTTCTATTCCCTAGATCTTCATAATCATCTGACCAATCTGAATGGTATTTTTCATATGTTTTATCATTTTTTGAATCAAATTCCTTAGAATCATACAGCGTTTTTTTCCTTAGAATTATGTCTCTTGCAAGATACACAAAAAGACCTATGACTGCTATTGCAAAACTGGCAAATAAAATTATTTTTTGTTCATCAGTTACAATTAACTCCATCTGTATTTTTTTTCCAGCATTATCTGACTGTCCTGAAACATTTTGAATCATGCTTATGACAATTATGCTTAATATGATAATGCTGAAATTTTTCATTTTCTTTATGTTAGTCTAAAATCTTCTTTGGTGGTATTTAGAACCACATGTGTGATTGTATTTTCTATATTTGGAATTGATGCCAATCCTTTTACAAATTCACTTAATTCGTTACGAGATTTGAATTTTGCAATAATCAGCGTATCTGTATTTCCTGTAATGTCGTAAACCCCACACACATTTTCTATCTTTGATATCTCCACTTCCATGTCTATGATTTTGTCTTTTTTTGCAATGATCTCAATTATTGCCGTCAGATTATAACCTAATTTTTCATGGTCTATCAGTGCAGTGTACCCTTTGATTATTTTTTCTCTTTCTAATTTTTTTATTCTTGATAATACCGTTACTGTTGATATTCCAAGCTTTAATGCAAGTTGTCTTGCAGATAATCTGGCATCGACCATTAAATTTTTAAGAATTCTTTCATCTGTTTTATCTAAATCCATATGTCTTGTATAATCTGAAAATGCATTTAAATTTTAGGTGATTTCTTAAATATGTGTTTAATTTTATTTAATTTTTATGAATTTCACGTTTTTTACCTCAATTCAAACTTAAAACAAACGATTGACAAAATCAGATGTGGAACAAATTAAAGAACTGGTTTTAAAAGGCAAAAATTTTCTGGAATCTGGTAATTTTGAAGATGCACTAGGTTATTTTGAGCAAGCATTGCTGTTGAATCAAAGCGATCCTGAACTGTGGAATTTTAAGGCTGTAGCACTGCGCAGTTTAGGTAGATACGAGGAAGCCTTGGAATGCTTTAACAAGTCCTTGGAGATTGACCCAAGAGATAAGCACGCATCATAAAATCGTATTTTTATCTGTAATTTCTTATTTTGATTGTTTTTCACCACAAGTGAGCTTCTGACCACCATATTTACGAACAAATCCAATCAAGTATCCAGAATTTCATACTAGTTATTATAATGTGACACATCAGTGATACTGTAATGGTTTTACAATCCCTTAATGCTGATAATTGTCCTCGTTGTGCAAAAAATTCGCTATTAACTGATGATGTTACTGGAGAAAGATTTTGTGGAAAATGCGGATACGTCATTTCTGAGAAATCACAAGAATCTGGACCTGAATGGAGATCTTTTACACAAGATGAACATGGCAATAAAGCAAGAGCAGGGGCACCAACCTCACTGACTATGCATGACATGGGATTATCTACAATCATTAATCCTATGAATAAAGATGCATCTGGAAAACCACTCACTGCATCAATGAAAAGTACAATTGAAAGATTGAGAACTTGGGACAGTCGAAGTCAAGTTCATGAATCTGTTGATAGAAATCTTAGACAGGCATTAAGTGAATTAAACAGACTAAAAGACAAACTTGCACTTTCTGATGCTGTTATTGAAAAGGCCGCTTACATTTACAGAAAAGCCATTGAAAAAAAATTAGTACGTGGAAGATCTATATCTGCCATGATTGCATCTGCACTTTATGCTGCATGCAGAGATACAGAAACCCCACGAACTCTCAATGATGTGGGGGAAGCTGCAAATCTGAAGAAAAAAGACATTGCTCGATGTTATAGATTGTTACATCGAGAATTAGACCTAAAGATGCCTGTAGTTGATCCAATTCAATGTGTTGCACGTATTGCAAGTAGAATTGGAATTACAGAAAAAACAAAACGTTATGCCGCCAAAGTTCTAAAAATCTCTCAAGAACATGAAGAATCTGCAGGAAAAGACCCAATGGGATTAGCAGCAGCTGCACTATATTTGGCGTGTGTTAAAAATGGTGAAGATATAACTCAGCGCGATATTGCCGAAGCTGCAAGTGTGACTGAAGTTACCATAAGAAATAGGTACAAAGGTCTAAAATTAGATCAAAACATGGACCTATAAAATAATTTTATTTTCTCATATCTGACCAATTGTGAATCTATATTATTGATAAAATGTTATCAAAGACATATTGAATAAAGTAGATACAATGTTATCACAAGCTTATGACCTTTGTGACGACGGTAATTTTTCAGATGCACTAAAACTATATGATTTAGCATTAAAACAAGAGCCTGGAAACATTAATGCATTAATAGACAAAGGTGTAACTCTGCAAAATTTGGGTAGGATAAAACAAGCTATAAAATATTATGATAAAGCACTCTGTCTTGATCCAAAAAATATCAATGCACTAGTAAACAAAGGAGCATCATTGCATACAATTGCAAAATACAAAGATGCAATAAATTGTTATGATTTGGCTCTTAAATCTGATAAAAAATGTGCTATGGCTTTAGCTTACAAAGGACTATCACTAGGTGAACTGGGAAATCTTGCAGATTCATTAAAGCATTTTAAAAAAGCATTGTCTATTGATCATGATTATGACCTTGCTAACATTAGCAAAGAAATGGCTAAAGAATTGCTAAAGTCTATACAAAAACAAAAATCTAAAACACAGTAACGTCGCCTGGTGCTGGTTCACGCTTTGTGTTTTTTTCATGTGATTCAAAAAATTCTTTATGCTCTGTATTTTGATGCTCTCTAAGTTTATCTATATTTTCAAATCCTGTATGACACAAGTAACACTTTGGCTTATGTTCATCCACAAGTGGTAGCACCATAACGTTTGTAACTTGTTTACCTACTTATTTCTTGAGACTGACAGTTAAGAAATATATCCTTTAATGATTGACTTGTTTTGTGTTAGAACAATTAGTAGGTGAATCTAAGGCATTAGATCGAGCAATTGCTGGAGAAGAACTATCTTATGATGATGGTCTGGAATTGATGAATTATGATAATTTACATATGTTAAGTGCGGTTGCTGATAATGCTCGAAAGAAGTTAGTTGGCGATACAGTAACTTTTGCTGCATCATATTACATGAATTACACAAATGTCTGTGCCGCAAGTTGTCAGATGTGTGCATTTTATAGAAAAGACGGTGCTGAAGATGCATACACTCTCACACCAGAGCAAATTGAACAACGTGTTGCTATTGCAAAAAATATGGGTGCAACTGAAGTTCACATTGTAGGCGGGTTTCATCCAAAACTTCCTCTTGAATATTACGAAGATATGATGAGAATAATAAAGAAAAATCATCCACAGTTAAAAATTAAGGCACTTACTGCAGCTGAAATTTTCTATCTATCCAAACTAACAAAAAATTCTATCAAGGAGATTTTATCTCGTCTTAAAGACGCGGGTCTTGACTCGATGCCTGGTGGAGGAGCTGAATTATTTCATCCTGAAATAAGGGGACAAATTGTTAGGGGAAAATGTTCTGGGCAAGAATGGTTAGATACAATTGAGCAAGCTCATAATCTTGGAATCAAAAGTAATGTAACAATGCTGTATGGTCATATTGAAAAACCGTCTCATATTATTGATCATCTGATAAAAATTCGTGAATTACAAAAAAAGACTAATGGCTTTATCACATTAATTCCTCTCAAATTTAGTCTTGATAATACTGAGCTTGAGCAAGAACATCTAGTCAATAATGAATGCTCATCTGTGTATGATTTGAAAATTATTGCATTATCTAGATTAATGCTTGCAAATGTGTTGAATAACATTTCTGTTTATTGGGTTGCGTATGGTAAAAAACTTGCCCAAGTTGCATTATCTAATGGTGGAAATGATTTGGTTGGAACTGCATTTTCTGAAGAAATTTATCGTGCTGCTGGAAAACCTACTGCTTCATCTGTAGAAGAGTTAGCTACTATGGTAAAAGAAATCGGACGTCAACCAGCACAACGTGATACTTTTTTTAATATTATCAAGAGATTCTAAATTTACTTTTTACTTAGGTGTTTTTTTATAGACTCTAATTTTTCTTCCATTTTTACTTGCTTGTCTTTTCTAGAGTCTATTTTTAAAATCACTTCTACTCTATTTACTCCTAGATTATGGACTACTTCCATGATGATTTTGGCAGCTTCGTAAATTTTATCAATATTTTCTGACTCTAAAATAGTTCCCATAGAATTTAGCTCATATCTAATCTCCTTGATGTTTTGTATGGCTTCTATTCCCTTTGCAATGTAGAAACTTACACTTGTATCATTTGTTCCAATTGGATAGATGCTGATCTCTGCGTGAATCAATACTGGTTAATCATAATTTTAGAATTAAAATGTTTGAAGTTTAAGTAATTGGCTTTTTTTCTTCTTTTTCTGGGCTACCTTTTCTTCTCCTTCTAGCACCAAAACTAATCAAAATTAACATAAATCCAATCCCGATTAAAATTCCTGCAAAAGCAGTCATGTCTTGATTTTCTTGTTGTTTTGTCATCAAATCTATGATCTCCTCTTCAGTCATTCCAGATTGACCTGCTGGGATTGCGGCGTTGAGATTGATCATAATGATTGTACCTACTATTACCATTGCAATTCCTCCTGCAAGTATTTTTTTATCTACTAGCATTTTTTCTCATTAAAATTTGAACTTCATCATATATTAGGTAATATGAATATGAATAGAAATTATAATTTATTTTCTTCAACTGTTTTTTCTATTGTTTTGATGCATTCATGACACATCATTGATTTATCTGACATATTGCGTATTACCTCATTATTTTGAAATTCAGAATCATATGTGATGCCTATAACTATTTTATTCCACCATACTTCATAGTCTTTTTTCTTTTTTCCACAAACAAAACAATTTATCATGTTTTAATCTATACGGCGTACTTTTGATGATGCCCTTAATGTCTCACCAAAAGAATATGGCGGCTTTGGAATCACAGGTAATATTGAAACATTATCTCCTATCATTTTTCGTATTTCTTCATCATACACTGATAATGTTTTACACTTTGGGCAAAACCAACCGCGACCTTTTATGAAACTACAGCATTCAATTATGATGTTAAATCCACATGCAGGACATTTGCCTGGCTCTTTCTGAATATATTTTACAAATTCAAAAACTATGCGCTCTACACTCATAATACTGAATCAAAACCACTGATTTTTTAAATTATGTGTTGGCTTTAGACGTACAAATTAAGAAGGCATAACACCACTATCCCTCCAGAAGGCTTTATCAGGCGTGCAAAGTCCATTGTTTTGACTTTACTATGAAAGCATTATACAAAAAGGAAACACTACAGGATCCAGAATCTGAAAATAACACATATTCAAATTTTACATTAAAGCGTGATACCGAGTTTTGCTGTGAAAAATTCAAAAACTATTGTAAAAAATTTACCGTCTGGAGTTATGAACAGGGCAGATTTTCAATAGTGGATCAAATCACATATGAGGGGCATTCAGTACAATCTATTGATTTTTGCCCTTTTTGTGGAGAAAAAATAGATTATGAAGATGAATATGCTCCACAGAAAGTAAAGAAAAAAGTTAGAACATTCTAAGTGTTATCAGATATTATAAAACTAGAAACCTTCTGGAGGTTTTTGAACAAAGACATTACAAACAAGTGCATCTGTTTTGAAATCTCTGTATTGCACATTACATGACACAAACTTTCCTTTCAGTGCCATCTCTAGGTCTGTCTGTGTTGTTTCTTGATATTGGGGTTCCTCAGGATTGTCAATTTTGGCAATGATTATGCGCTCTTTTCTAGCATATTCTTCTTTGTTGTCTTTACGAAAATGAGTCACTAGAAGCTCAAATGTATTATTTGACAGACAACCTATTACTGGTCCTCCTATTCCATCTCCCATTAAGTTGTAAACTTTTTTGCAATATAATTACTTGATGGCTATGCTGAGTGTAAATTCTGGTACCAAGTTTTTTTGTTTTGCCATTTCAAACATTCTTCTTATTGACTCTTCTCCTTTCTCTCCCATATTTACAGTAATTTTATTGACATACATTTTTACAAATTTTTCAATCAACTCTCTTGGTTTTCCTCTGCTGTACTGCATTGCATAATCTATTGCATCATCTAGATTATTCAATCCATATTCTATTGATGTTTGCAAATACTGATCAAATTTATGAATTGCATCCATTCCTAGACTAGTCTTCATGACATTGATTCCTAGTGGGACAGGTAACCCGTTTGTTTTCTCATCCCACCATTTACCAATATCTAAAATTTTGATATTTCCTTCTTGTTCATATGATAATTGAGTTTCATGAATGACCAGTCCTGCATCTACTTTGCCATTTCTTACAGCCTCTGGAATATCGCTAAAATTCATTTCAACGTAATCAAATTTACCTATCATTAACTGAAGCAATAAAAATGCAGATGTCATTTTACCTGGTATTGCAATTTTACATTTTTTTATCTCATCAATTGTCATTTGTTTTTTTGCCGTAACAATTGGACCATACCCTATCCCAAAGCTTCCACCGCTTCTCAAAACAGTATACTCTGGAATGTAAGCGCAAGCATGAACTGATACTGCTGTAACGTCTAGTTCTGGATTTGTTGCTTTTCTGTTTAGCTTTTCAATGTCTTCAATTACATGATTCACAGTAAAATCTGAAGATGTTACTTTTCCTGTAAACATCCCATAAAACATGAACGCATCATCTGAATCTGGTGTATGCCCTACAGAAATTTCCACACGTTACTTCTGAATAATCGTTATAAAAATCAAAACCAGACTATTTTTCTAATATGGATGTGATTTCTGTAAAAAAGTGATACTGTAATTTTCAAAGAAAAAAATTCTCAGAACAAGTAATGTAAGTGATAAAATGATCCATTGATCTTTCTCATAAGATTTAATAGCTGAATACTTAGGTTTGCGAATATGGCAAAATTCAAGTCAACAATTGAAGTACTAAAGATTATCAAAAATAAAGACAATATTCGTAACTTTAGTGTAATTGCACATGTTGATCACGGAAAAACCACCATGAGTGACAGTCTTTTGGCAAATTCTGGAATTATTGCCCCTTCTGCTGCTGGCAAAGCACTGGCAATGGATTTTGATAAAGAAGAGCAAGCAAGAGGAATTACAATTTATCAAGCAAACGTAACATTACACTTTACACAAAAAGACAAAGAATACGTCATTAACATGATTGATACCCCTGGACACGTTGATTTTAGTGGAAGGGTAATTCGAAGCCTTAGAGCAATTGATGGTGCAACTGTTGTCTGTGACGCAGTTGAAGGAATTATGACTCAGACAGAAACTGTAACAAGAATGGCACTAGAAGAAAGAGTCAGACCCGTTTTATTTATCAACAAAGTGGATAGACTAATCAAAGAACTTCGTTTAACTCCAGAACAAATGCAAGAAACACTTGCAGGTGTTGTGTCTAGCTTTAATCAACTAGTTGATACTTATGCAGAACCTGAATACAAAGAAAAATGGAAAGTATCAATACAAGATTCTAGTGTGACATTTGGTTCTGCCAAAGACAAGTGGGCATTTAATCTAGACATTATGAAAGAAAAAGGCATTACATTCAAAGATGTTATTGATGCGTATAAAAATGAAAAAGTTGATGACCTAGTAGCAAGAGCTCCATTAGCTGACGCTGTATTGGGAATGGTAGTTAAACATGTTCCACCACCAGACGTTGCTCAAAAATACAGAATTCCTCAAATTTGGAAAGGGGATCTTGAATCTGATATAGGTAAAGCCCTTTTGGCATGCAATGATGATGGACCAACAATTATGATGGTTGTTAACATGGTATTAGATCCTGCAGCTGGGCCTGTTGCAATTGGTAGATTATTTTCTGGAACAATAAAAGATGGACAAACAATTAACATTATAGATTCAAAACGAGAAGGTCGAGTTCAGTCTGTAAACTTTTTCATGGGCAACCAAAGAGAGCAAGTCGGTGAACTAGGTGCTGGAAACATTCCTGCACTATTGGGATTAACTGAAGCTCGAGCCGGTAATACAATTTCATCTGTTAAAGGCATTCCAATGTTTGAAGGAGTCAAATATGTTTCAGAACCTGTCGTTCAAATTGCAATAGAGCCAAAGCATCCAAAAGACTTGCCAAAACTAGTTGAGGTTCTCAAACAACTAACAATTGAGGATCCTAATTTAGTAGTAAAAATCGACGAAGAAACAGGTGAAACACTTGTTGCCGGAATGGGTGTACTACACCTTGATGTAGCAACTCATCGTATTCAAGATACTAAAATAGAAATTATTACCTCTGAGCCACTTATCAATTATAGAGAAACTGTCAAAGGCAGTTGTGATCCAATAATGTCAAAATCACCAAATAGACACAATAAAATTTTCATGAAAGTAGAACCATTAGAGCCAGCTATTGCACACATGCTCCGAACCGGTGAAGTCAGTGACATGAAAGACAAAAAGGTTGTAGCTGATCTTCTCAAGGGTGCTGGTTGGGATACTGATACCGTTAAGAGAGTTATGAAATTAGACCCACGTGGAAATGTTATGATTAATGGAACAAAAGGTGTTCAATTTATTCAAGAATCTACTGACTCTATTAATTCTGGATTTGAAGAAGTGATGAAAGAAGGTCCTTTATGCAAAGAGCAGATGAGGGATTGCAAGTTTACTTTTACTCACTTTGTTCCTCACGAAGATACGGCACACAGAGGTCTGTCCCAACTGGGTCCTGCTTCTAGACGCGCTTGTATGGGTGCATTGCTAACGGCTGGAACTACAATACTAGAACCAATGCTTGCAATTGAAGTCAGAGTTCCAACTGATCTTGTAGGAAACGTTGCTACCGTATTATCTGGAAAACGTGGCAAGGTACTTGACATGGTACAAAAGGGGGCTTCCAGTATTATTGTCGGTGAAATTCCAGCATCTGAGACATTTACACTTTCAGAAGCAATGCGAGGTCAAACAGCTGGACGTGCAACTTGGAATACTTCGTTTAAGGCATGGACTGAGTTACCAAAAT
>JAHFUX010000046.1 GCA_023264875.1 Nitrosarchaeum sp. | reverse complement strand
CCTGCTGGACCTGCTGGACCTGCTGGACCTGCTGGACCTGCTGGACCTGCTGGACCTGCTGGACCTGCTGGACCTGCTGGACCTGCTGGACCTGCTGGACCTGCTGGACCTGCTGGACCTGGGGATCCAGAACCAGAACCTCCAATGTAATCACCTTGAACAAGCCAAGTTGTATTGGTTGTTTTTTCATAAGCTGTATGATTAGGACTATTCTTATCAATATACAGATCATTTTTCTTTCCAAGGCTAGAAGGCGGTGGACCATCACCACGCAATACGTATTTTACCTGTTCATTGTTATCATTATGTTCATTACTACATACACCAAGTACATCACCATGATTTAGATGTGCAGGAATAGCATTTTTTGAAACAGAAATTGTCTCCTTGTCGTTATGACAAATGGTGACTTTATCATCATGTTCATTGTTATTATTGCCGTTATTATTGTTATTACCGTCAGCAAATGCATTTCCTGACCCAAGAGGACTAGTAATTAAAATAGATGCAAGAACTATAAGCAAAAATAGATTTATCTTATTTTTCACTGTAATTGTAAAATCTTAGGATTATTTAAAGAGATCATCGTGGTACCGATCTTGGGAAATCATAAAAAATAGATAAATTTACTTCCGAACCCTCAAACAAATACAAAATTTAGATTATTTCAAAGTGGATTAATTCTGTAAAGTCGTATGATTTTGAATTATTTGCTTTGTCATCTAACGTCATTTCAATTAATGCCCACTTTCCAGGTGCAGAGCCCTCTGGCAAAATCAAATTGATGTCATATCTGGCTAGATCACTTGGATTTTCACTAAAAAATAAACTATGGAAATTCTTGTGGTAATGATAAAAGTTGTGCAATATTCCCTGTGGATCACGCAAGATATAGCTTACATGACCCAATCCTGATTTGTCATCTTTTGCATAATATACTATTTTGATATTGGTCTCACCATTTGGCTCAGCAGGGTTTGTTGGATTGGCAGTAATGCTAATGTTCTTTGTGTCTAGATATGGATAATCAGTGTCTGGATTTGTGGTTTGTATGAAAACGGAATTATTTTCTAAGATATTTGTAAAGTTGATGGTACTGTCATTTCCTGCAGTGTCACTCATCACAATTTGTTTGACGCTATAGTCTCCAGTCTTAAAGTATTCAGTTATTTTAAAATTTACAATACATGTCTTAGTTTTACTGTCAAATTCACCGTATGAGCTTATACTATAGCTCGTAATCTCATCATGATCAATTGTTGCATAGCATGATTTGATATCTTGATTATTATCAACTCTCCAACTTGCAGTAACAATTTGAATGGATCTTGATTGTGATGAATAGTCATTACGTATAGTTAATTCCAAAGACTTTTTCAGATATGATGGTGGAGTAATATCCTCATTGGAGTTGTTTACAAAAAATTTCCAACCAAAATCATTTTGGCCAGTAAATCTTTGATTTTCTACTTGATCACCAATCACTATTTGTTCGGTTTGCCATAATCCACCTTTTGCATTACTACTAATTGTAACTCCACCTCTTAATACAAGGCCTATCTCACCATCAACTGGTAATAATGTGATATCTTTGTAAGTTCCTTGTTCACTTATGAGTCTAAAATAGGCACTTTTTGCACCCTGGAATTTATTTTTGCCATTAAGTTCAATCTCAATTGTTCCATACTTGTCATCATTTTGTTTACCGTCAATGGAAATATCAACACGTATTATTTTGCCAGGGTAAATGTAGTCAGGATACAAGTTGAGTACATCAAATGTAAGATTATCACGAATAGTTGGAATGTAGATGTTACCCTCCATTATTCTGTCCCGAACAAACTCGTATTTGGAAACTGATCTAGATTTTAGCTTGTCTGGATTTATGACAAAATTAGCAATGCTTTCTGCCATGTCCTCATCTGGGTTTACTAGATGAGCATATGCACTAACAAATTCGGTGGTTTTGGATGTCGCCCAACCAGATTTGGTGTGAGTATCTTTGTACCATCCACCAAGATTAGCCCATTCATCTTTTAGATTATCTGAGAAAAGATGCACCCACAAGAAATGAGATTTCTCGTGAATGATCAATTTATGCAGATAATCATCTTCTACTGTAAATGCCGATTCCATAAATTCAACATATCCAGGATTAACTAAAGGCCAGCTCACTGCAGGGGCGTTTGGATATAGTGGATGTGTAGTTCCATCTGCCCTTCTAACTATGTAATTTAGTCCATTTATTGAGTGAAATCCGCTTGGCATTTCCTCAAATATATTGATTATTTCTATTAGTTCCAAAGGATTGAATTTTTGAAAGTTTTTTTCTGATTCTATAGTTGTGTGCTGTGTAAGTTTTGCATAATCTAAAACATTTGTAGAAACACCAAATCGTTCATTGAGGATCTTCTCTATTGCATTAGAGTCTGTTCCTTTATCAGTTACAAACCATACTAGTGCATGATGTAGTCTTTGAGAGAAATATTTTCCCATCTTGTTATCGACTAGCGCGATTCTGGGAGTTGATGATTCAAATGCATCTGATGAAATTGAAACTATTTCGTAGGATTCAGTACTTGTTATTCTAATGTCATTGTCGATATGTTCATTACTGAGAATCCATTTTGATGTGACACTTTTTTGCTCTTGAATATCATCTCTAGTTTTCTGCGGTATTGTTTCCATTGTTTCAAGTAATGCATATGATTTTTCTAATCCCCAATCCATTTCTTCATCACTTAACAAAATTCCGTAACGAACCAAAAGTTTTTGCGATGCAGAATTATCAGGGATCGTAATTTTATCATCAAGAAATGTAACTGTTATTGGTTGGTTGATGTAAGAACTGTATTCAGACCCAGAACTGCTAGAGCTTTGCTCCCAATGATAAACAAATTTATTATTATCTGGGATGGTTCTCTGAATTAGAATTGTGTTTGCTGAATCTTCATGTTTTGAAAGTAATCCAAATTCATTATATGTAAATTCAACAGAGTTTATTGAATTGTCTATTACTTTGTTGTCCATCATGTCTTCTCTGGCCGTATCCTTGCCATATTGAGTCCTGTATTGGAGAAACTGATCCATTGGAGATACAGAACTTTTTGCTTCAGCAAAGTTTTCACTTGAAGCAATAATGCTAAAAACTATCAGAGATGTAAATGTAAAGATCAGTATGTGTGACAATTTTACCACCTTTAGGTATGGTTTTTGCAACTATAATGGATTTGAAGCAAACTGGTAATATTTACTGATTGCAGTATTTGTGTCATACTATACATTCTTTCAATTTGGTCTAATTTTGTGCGTATCAAATATACTAAAAAATTATTTCAATATATTATCTGACAATCATACATTCAATTCATTCTAAAACCTATAATTGTGTAAAATAATGACGATCAACTTGTTCCAAATACATTACAAAGCAATTTTATGCAATTTCAAGAATTCAGACAAACAATGAAAAGGAAATGCAAAATATCTCCCAAAACTATTTCATAAAATAATGAACAAAGTAATTACAAAACAAAATATGGATTCTTTGTATGATTCAAAGTAGATTTTGGAGATTGATAATTATATGTGAAAGAAAATCAGAAAACTATGGTATTTCTCAATATTGTATCATTTTTTGATATAGTGAGGTTTTAAGATGATTTGACAGTAATTGTTTCTGAATGTGCTCTATACTTTACTTTGATAGGCATATCTTTCATTGCTTGGGCTTGAGGAATAATTCCATCAAAGGTTTCTAGGGATACAATCCAATTATCTACTAGCGGATCA
>JAHFUX010000007.1 GCA_023264875.1 Nitrosarchaeum sp. | reverse complement strand
TGACGATGTTTCTCTGGAGATTTATGATACATCTCAGAATTCATATAAATTAAAATTTAAAAAAGGTGGAAAATTGCAACTTTTCAGAGTTGTTGGAAAATTTCGTCTTACATGGGATGATGATGATCTCATTTCAAAAATCTCTTAATCAATAAAGTAATAATGGGATTTACATTAGATTCTATAATGTCATTACAAGATCAAGTTAAACAAATTTTAAATGATTTTGATAATACCTCCCCTGATAAAATTCTTGAAATTTTAATCCAAATTCAACCCACTCTTAAAAGTGATATTACCCAAGCTTATCTTCAGGGAAAAATTCAGGCAATTCTAGGCATAAGTGATAGTGCTGAAAAGAAGAAATTATGTAAAAATCTCAAACCGTACCTTGATTGGTATATTCAAGGAATGTGATTAGACTGAAAATTGCTTGATTTTGTTTGATGCGTTTTTGATTATTTCCAAGTCGTTTTTGACTAGCGGTAAATCCCCTATTAATTTCAAAAAATACTCATGTCCTGTATCTTGAGCTTTTTTGATATCTGACTCGTAGCACAAAAGCGCCTTTAGTAAAAATGGCGAGTCTTCATTTAAAGAATTAAGCAATTTTGTATCTGATAAACAATCTTGGATTTTTTTTACCATCTCATCGATTTTTGGTATGGTCTTCATGGCTTCTTGTTGCAGTATTGTTCCAAACATAGCCGATGAATCTTTTAATTCCGGACTATTTCCTATGGTTCTTAATCTTTTTTTATAATGGCTTAATGATTTTAAAACTATTTCATATCCTCCTTCGTCTTTCAGATATATGCCTAGCTCCATTTTATCTGACAATTTTTCAAGTTGGCTTTCAGTGTTATTATAATTTCTGCACTCCTGTTTTATCACTAGTATGATTTCTACTTGTCACTAATATACAAGAAATGCTTAACTAACTTACTGAATCTCAAAAATGAATTTGGCATGAAGCCTTTACTTGCACGTTGTCCAAACTGTGCTAATGACTCTCTTTATTGCGGAAAAATTCCCACAACACTACGAGATATGGTAAACAAGGAAGTGTTATTCTGTAAGGCATGCAAGTTTGTCGTTCCTGTAGATGAATTCAAAAAGATACTATCTAGCATATGATTCATTTCTGAATTAGCAATCACTATTCTCGAACATCAAAATCTTGAATTTGTGGTTGGTTTTTATTTATTAAATACAACAAAACCCCTGCTAACGTTACACCCATGCCTAATAATCCGATAAATGTTCCTGCATGCTTTATTGTTCTAAAAAAAGATTCTATCTGGGGGCTACTCTGGACCACATAAAACAATATCAATCCGCATATTACCATAATTATTCCTGCAACAATAATTACGACACCGCTTTTCATTGATTATTTACACCCATGCCATCTAATAAACTCCGATATCTTTTTGCTTGTTTTCAATTCTTTTCCCTCTGATTATGTGATTAATTTTAAACACCATAATCCATTTAAATTAAATTGACTTCTAACTAGTATGAACATTTTATTTTTGATGACATTAATTCTGCTATTTTCTATTGCTTTTCCCAATCTTGTCTTTGCTTCAAGTTATGACATTAACATACCCACAGGAGCTGCAAGTCCAGATGCCCCATATTTTTGGCAAAATGAAAAATCTGGGCTAGCTACTGGTGATATGGATATTTTAATTGATGATACTGTTGTATGGAAAAATGCAGATACCGTAGCACACACTGTTACATCCGGAACTCCCAGTGATGGCCCAGATGGTATTTTTGGAACACCTGATCTTTTGAATTCTGGACAGTCATACCAATTCACATTTGATAAAAAAGGTCAGTATCCATACTATTGTGTAATTCATCCATGGATGACTGGAATTGTTTTGGTTACTGATGGATATCAGACAATTCCTGATGTCGGACAAACTGTAGGTGATGGTAATGCAGTGTTTGATGTAGAGTATAGATTCAATCGAGCTCTGTCTCTTACTCTAGTAGATGATAAGCAAAAATTACTTACGTTTGAAATCCTTGGACATTCACAATCTGATGATAATACTCTGAAAATTCGCTTACCTGCTGCACTCATTGATGGTCCATTTGTCATAATAGTTGATGGAGAAAAGATCACTGACTATGAATATCTCAAAGACAATGATCTAAACACGATTTCAATTTCTATGCCTGAAAATTCAAAACTGTTAACCATAATTGGAACTTTTATTGTGCCTGAATTTGGAGCAATATCTATTGTTATACTTGCAATTGCTACTATGTGCATCATAATGGTAAGGCAAAAATCAAAGTTTCAATTAAATTTCTGATTTGATATTATGTGATTTTGATTAATCCAATGAGAACATTCACAATCATGTCGTTCATTGTTAATCTCTCCTTTTGAAATAAACACTATTTGAATCAAAATAATATCATGAATGTTCTGTTTTTTTTGATATTTTTCTCATTTATTGTTCCTCAAATTGCATATGGATCTGAAATTTCAGCCATTTCTGAAAAAGAGATTTTTGGTCCTAATGATTGGATTAAAATTTTTCTCAATATCGATGGTTACTCTGGCGGTGATGTAAATTGGAATGCAACTCAGCCAGACGGTGCTACTGTCAGTGGTACTATTCCAAGTCTTCAAGCATCAAAAACAACTCACACAATTGTTAGAAATGCCTTTGATAATCAATTTGGACATTGGAAAATAGAATATCAGTACAATGATGTAAAAAAACTAGTTGATGTTGAAGTTGAGCAGTTAACTGTTTCAGCTACAACTGATAAACTTTCATACGGTCCAAATGATATTGCAACTGTTCAATTTTCTACTAATTATTATGATCCAAATTCTGCCAAAGCTGAATTTTTATATATAAAAATTTTAGATGACAAAGGAGTTCCTGCCAAACTAGTTGACGATGTTAAAATCAAAGTATCTCAATCAAATATTACTCCACGTTTCTCAATGCATGAACTACTAAAATACAATTCTCCTGGAAATTATCATGCGGTTGTAAATTATTATGGTGTTCAAGTAGACGTTCCTTTTGTTGTTTATGACATAAATTCTAAAACTATTTTTTTGGGCAGCGATAAAAGTCTCTATGATCCCGGCGACTCTGTAGAAATTGACATCGTTATACCTGATCTATCTGCAAGTTCTGGTGTTTTGACTATAACGTCACCGTCTGGCAAAGTAAGCACAAAAACCATTTCTGTTGTATCTTCTTTGAGTAGAGTACAATTTGATGGAATCACCTCATCTGAAATTGGAACTTATACTGTTAGATTTGATTATGGGGATAGTATTGCTACAAAAACTTTTGATGTACTGATAGAATCACTTGCAAAACCTACTTTGTCTGAATTTGATATTGACATATTTCTGGATAAATCTCAGTATAGACCTGGAGAACTCATCAATGCCACAATCATTACCAGTAAGTTAATAGAAAATAATATTTCTTATTGGTTTGAAGATCCTTCTGGAAATAATAGTGAGCAAATCTCTCTTGTCACTTATGCCTCTAATACTTTTACAATTCCTCATATATCAGAAATAAATTCACTTCAAGGTTCATGGAAAATTCATGTGAAATATGGAACTGTTGAATCTTTTGCAGTTTTTGGCATATCTGGCGAACCTGCATCTTCAGCAAAAATGACTGTTATTGTTCCTGATTGGATTCGTAATAATGCTTATTGGTGGATTGAAGAACAAATTACAGATGATGATTTTGCAACAGGGCTAGAATTTATGATCAAAGAAAAAATTATCCTAATTCCTAATTCGGTTCCTTCTGATTCATCTGAGGCACAAATCCCTAATTGGGTTAAAAATACTGCACATTGGTGGGCAGATGGTCTAATTTCAGATCAAGAATTTGTAAATGCTATTAAATTTCTTGTAATTTCTGATATTATACAAGTTTGAAGTACTTCATTGGATTATATTTAGTGCAATTACTTGCAATCTCATTATGGGAGCAAAAATTGATCTATTAAAAATTGTTGAATCTATAATTAATTTAGATCCAAAAATGCGATTTGCTGCAATTATCGATGCTAAGGGTAACATTAGAGAAGCAATTATGAAAAGTGGAAAAACCTCATTGAAAACTCAAAAAGAAGAAGAGCATTTTTGTAAACAAGTTGCTCAGAGAAGAAAAATGAGACAAGAGTTTGATAGAACACTTGGAAAAGTTCGTTATGTTCACGTTGAAAGGGAAAAAGTAACCCAGATGGTAACTTATGTTAAAAGACATACTGTTTATTTTACTATGGAGCCTGAAATGCCGATTAACACAAAAATTCGTATAATAACAAAAATTAAAAAAATTACGGCTAATCTGTGAGTTCTAATTTTTTTTATATTTGCATGAAATGTCTCTGAAAAAATTCATTGCAGACTCTAAAATGTTTGAATATGATAAACATTATAGAGAGTGTCAGCAAAATAACCAACCCTTCATCAAGGCACGAATAAACCTCAGTAATGGAAATTATTATGTTCAAATTGACTTGATGACTTGCAATTATGATCTAACTTTGGATATGCAGAATCAAATAAAACAATTATTTGAAAACGAAATTGCTTTTCTTGATTCTAATTCTTATCCTAAATCATCGTTTAAAGGCTATAACATAGATAAAGAACTCTCTTGGTTTGATGGAGTTTTAGCTAATAGATTGACTCCTTTCTGTGAAAAATTATATGATTTGTCTCACTAGTGCTGCCGATTTATGTGGTAAGCATTTTTTTGTTGTGATTATTTACACTAATATTGAAATTTGATTAGATGACTTTATGTCAAAACCACTTAAAATTTTAATTGATGAGATGGATGATGGCTGGGATGATAAGCTTCAGAAAATGGGATATGATGCATACAGTGTCAAAAAATTACGTACTGATGGTCACAAACTACGTACTGATTACTCTGTAATCAATTATGCAAAAGAAAACGGCATGATTTTGGTTACACGAGATACTGAAAGTGGTCAAGCATGTGAGGAAAATAATTTACCGTTTATACTGCTTGATAATGAAGAAATTTTTAAAATTGTTGTTGATAAACTAAAACATATGCAATAATTTTTTTAATATTATGATCTGTTCTCTCTAGTTTACGCTTTCTGTTCCTATTTGTGAAATTCTTAAATTTGCTATTACTTCGTTGAGAAACTCACCTTCGGGTTGATGAACTATACTTTCCATTATGTTTTCCCAACAATCGCTTACTTTTCTCGTGATTTGTGCAAACATTCTGTCTTTTTTAAATGTTGGATAATGCGATAACAATTTCATCACTGCGTCAGTAGATTGAACTATGTGGATAAAATGTATCGTTGTCCGTAATCTTTCTTGAAATTCTACATTATTTTGTTGTATGATTTGGCTAAACTCTCTTATTTCTTCAAAAACCATCTCAATTTCTTTATGTACACTTTTGAGTTGATTATTGACTGATTCTGATATATTGATCAACTCGTATTCGATATGTGATTTACTGTACATTTTTTTTTCTACCTCTCCCGATTCTACTAATGCACTGATTTCTCTATGAACCAATTTTTCATTGCCTACTTTTTTTATCACCCTGCTAGTGAGTTCGCTTCCACGTATTTTTCCACTTTCATTTAAAACGCGTAAAATCTCTGTTTTGATAATATCTGCGTCTAGGACCATTTATTTTTATGATGAATTCATTTACTTAAATGTACAATTTTTTTTCTAGTTTTTTGTGACTGTTTGTTTATTTTGACAAATTTTACAAATTTCTAACTTTCTCTATATTTTTCTAAGATTGCCTTCTCTCCACTTTTCTTTATTTCATCAATTAATTCTTCCAAAATTCTAATTCCATTTAAAATTGGGCTCTTATCTAATTTCATATTTTCTAGCTTGTGTTTTAAAACCATTTTCTCATTATTAATAAAACTCAAAAAACTAACACTATTTTGCATATCTAGATTTATGTAAAATTTTACGTAATCTCTTGTTGTTTTTATTCCCATATTTTTGATGTGAATTTCTAGTATTTGATTTAACATCTAGTTTATTTAGAATTTTACTTATTGTGTATTATGGATACATGTGATACTAGAGTTCGTGCATACAAAAATGGAAAAACTTTTGATCAGTGTAAAAAGGAAGCAGAACGTATGAATCCTGTATTTAAAGACCATATTGAAAAATATGGCAAAGTTCTATGGACTGAAATATTAGCTCAAGTGGATCATGATGAGTTAATCTACAAATTGACTTTAAAATTTCTCAGGCTAGATGGATATGATATAGGAAATAATAAAATTCCTGAAGTGAAAAAATTTATTTTGTAGGATTTATTTTACAACTACCATCTAAATTTCTCAACTTTTTTGCCATTACAAAAGGTGTTACTAGTAACACTGGAATTGATACTGCGATAAATAGTGTTTGTAGTTGTGTTAGTGCAATAGATAATGCAATTCCACTTGCTGTTCCTACAAAAATTGATAAAAATGTCCCTGTACATGTTGGGCATGCTATGAATAATCCTGTTGCAGCTCCTACTGTACTTATCCCACTGCCTTTTTTTGATATTGTATATGCATTAACTGCAATAGACATGTTTAATCCCACCAAATATGATACGATTACTTGCAACACTAAATTGATGGGTATGATCTGCAATCCTATGTGTTCTGTCAAGTATATTATGATCTTTGGCATGTATCCAGGTTCATCACAACACGGTGACACAAATCCAGATGGTATGACCGCTCCATAATGTGTAGCAAAATTTACTTCTGGTTGATACACGAGCGTTCCAGATACTAATGAAAAGAAAATACCATATACAATAAACGTTAATACAAAAATTTTTCTGGCTCTTGTATTCCATGTGCTTATTGCAATGATTGCTGCAATGTCTGTTCCTTTTTTTTCTACTTTTTCCTTATGATATCTATACATTCCATATGCTATTGCTCCAAATGCTGTCAATAATATTATGTAAAAACCATAAGCAATTCTCTGAATTGCATCTATTGAATCAGGTGTAATTAATTCTGAATTTTGATATCTTGTATACATTATGAATATAGTTGCTATTGCTGCAAATCCTAAAATTATTAATTTTTTTCCACTGTGACTGGATATTTGGTTTTCCAACATGCTCCGTTGAATGTTATTGAATTAATTCTATTCTGTTTTTTCAACTATTTTTTAGCTTAATTTAGGCACAAAAATATAGATTACTGCAATAATTTCCATTCTTCCAATTATCATTAACAAACTTATCACCATTTTTACTGTAATGTCTGTATCCCAATCTACTATGTCTGAGGTTAATCCTGTGGTAGTGATTATGGCAGTTGATTCAAAGAATGCAATCTCAAAACTTTTCTTTTCAATTGTTGTCAAATATTCTGCTGTTACAGCTATAGTTCCTAAAAATAACATTATTATCAATCCTGTTGATACCAACTCTTTTTTTCTTTGTGGTTTTAACTCCGATCTATATGTCTTGCTGAATGCCTTTACACAATCTCTTAATTGTAATACCCTGAAAATCTTAATTCCCCCAGCAGTTGAAAAAGCACATCCTCCTATGATCATTAATAAAATCAAAATGGTATGGGTAACACCGTTAAAATTTACATTTTCTTGTGAATGTAATCCTGATGTTGTACTGGCTGATACTGCATAAAACATACTAGTTAAAGGATCTAACCCACTAAATAAAATGAATAATAATATTGCAGCAGATAAAATTATAAAATATGCTAGGACTTCTTTGCCAAGTTTTGGCGAGAGAAATTTTTTTCTAACAAATGAATAGTGAAATGTAAATGGTAATGCCCCAAATATCATTGCACTCATTAAAATTATTTGTTCTTCCCATCCAAAGTCATCTAGAATTGTAGATGTTGGTAAAAATCCACCAGTAGAAAATGCGCTTATGACCAATGAAAAATTATCTATGATGTTTATCTCTCCAAACAAATAGAGCAGACTCACAACAATTACAATGTATAATGTAAAAATTATTGTAATGGTTCCAAAAAGCTCTTTCATGTGTAGTGATCTACCTGAAATAAAACCTCGCATTGATTGTATTTTTGACTCTGGATAAAGTGCGGTGATTACTAAATAAATAAAACTCATTCCACCTACTAATTGTGTAAAACTTCTATAGAATGTAAAACTCTGAGGCAGATTTTCTGGCTCGTCAATTAATGTTAGCCCTGATGTGGTGAATCCCGATACGCTTGAAAAAAATGCGTTGACAAATCCCTCCGTTGCCGATTCTTGACTTGGCATCACATACAGATATGGAATTGTTCCAAATAGTGATAATATCAACAAACTTGATAATACGAGAATTGATGCTTGTTGAATATTCAGACTCGCTTTTTCTCCGTATGCATTAAGGAAAAATCCTGTTACCAGTAAAAGTACGGTGGTAAGATAAACTCCTGCAGCCGTTACAGTATCTCCTAATATTGTTGATAACACTGCAGGAACAAGTAACAAAACTCCTGCAAACTGTAATACGAATCCAAGATTTCCTAAAATCGCTTTTACAGGAGGACTAAATAGATGAGGTGCAGTAGCTGTGGCATCTCTTATCACATTTGCAATAGTTCCTTGAAAAATTATTCCAATGACTTCATTTTTTTTAGACACAACTGGTAGTTTTCTAATTTTACTATCCCTCATTGTATGAAGCGCTTCCTGCAGTGTTGTTTTCTCTCTAATTGTAATTAACGGCGTAGACATGATATCTTTCAAAGATGCTGATTCTGCATATGTCATGATCTCACTCATTTTATTTATGATGTCTTCATCTGTAACAATTCCAATTGGTAAATGACTGTCATCAATTACAATGATATCGTCTCTTTCAGAATCTTGCAGCATTCTAGCTGCTTCCCTAACTAGTGTATTTTGATTTAACAACAGAAAATCTTTACTCATATATGATGAGACATGTTTTGTAAGAACATATGATACCGAACGTTCAGGATTTAGTGACATCAACTTTACTTAATTATTGACATTAAATAATTTGGGATTACATATTTGTTCAGATCGTTATAAAAAATTAACACAAATTCAGTCAATTATTTTAGTATCTTTATAAGCACTGAATTGAAACATTATGCGTAGATATAATGGAAATTGATCAAGCACAAGAGCCTGATTATGAATCGGTCAAAATTGATTATGTTGGGTTTGTAGATCCTTATGCCGTTGAAGGAATGTTGGTTCTAAAAGGAGATGATGGAAAAGAATTCCACATGAGGGCGTTTTCTGGCGAAGTTGCTAGACACATATCCAGCTTTGCTGAAAGTGCAGGCGATTCAGTACCCTCAATTTACAAAATGATGGAAGAAATATGTGAAGAGAACGAACTGGTTTTGGTTAAGGTCAAAATTTATGAAAGTGGCGAGGTGCTGCGTGCTAATTTGTATTTCACTGGAAAAAAAGACATAGTATTACGAAATTATCGTGCATCTGATGCTATGGCTTTGGGGACGTTGTATAATATTCCAATTCTAGTTAGAAAAAATCTCCTTAAAGAACACATGGAAGCATAAAATGGTCTTATGAATAGATTCTTGAATCAATCTCAATAACTATTAGAATTATAGACATTATTACATGATTTTCATATTCTAAATTACAATTGGTTTTTGATTAAATTTAATACCTATTGTATTTATTCCATCAATAATATCTTGAATTTTTGGATACATTGATTTATTTTCAGATATGTCATTTTTAATTATTCTAAGATAGTGTAAAATCTTTTTGATTTGTTTGTTTTTCTGAGTTTTTGAGATTGGTGCATTTGCCAAGTCTTTTAGATTTGCAGATATGTCACATAATTTTATAATTTTTGTTTGAAATGATGCATCTTTTAACTGGTTGATGTACTGTGTTTCTCTGTCTTTTTTTGAAATGTTTTGATCTTTTGATAATGATAAAACAATTACTGCAACTTCTCTTCCGAATCTTTCATTAATTTGATCAAAAGTGACATCTGTATTCTCTATGATATCATGAAGCCATGCTGCACACAATACCTCTTTATCTATGACTCCCAAGTTTTTGAGCCTGTTTACAACTCCCTCTAAATGATCAGAATATGGGGTTACTCCATCCTTTCTTTTTTGATTTTTGTGTTTTTCCTGGGCAAATTTTTTTGCACCTAATACAATATCTGTTGTATCTTCCATCGCAATATCTTTTCTTTTCTAATATGTAGAGGTTTATTCTCTAATTCTTTGTTTGGAATTCTAAAATATATACGGTAAATGCTTCATAATTCGGCAAACTCATCAGCAATCAGATATAGCTTTTCTATTAATCATCAGCATTTGATTATTCTACATTTTAAGATATATGAGTATTGTAACCAATATTTGCTTAACAAATCATAACATTTTTCATATGCCGAAAACTAATACTTCTTCATGGCTAATCTTGACGTTTTGTATCAAAATGTTGCTGCTAAAGTTATCAAAAGATGTCATGGCAGTATCAAAATCACAAAACATGGTAAAATTTTAGAAGTATATGATGTAAACAGACACATTTGGAGTAAAGGACTTGCTGGATTAATCATTAAAGAAGAATGTAAGAATGTTGATTTGAAGGAATGGGAATTTTCATACGTTAGAAATTATATCATTAAAGAGTTGCTTTCTTGATTATGATATTTTTTGTATCTGAAATCTAGTATGTTACTTTTCGTATTAGGTGTGGCTCTTTTAACATAACCTGATAGTCTTTTGCAGCTGACAATTCAACTTCTCTAAGATTGTGGTTTGTAATTACGGTTAATGCTTCACAACGTGTGCAAAGTATTGTCTGACCGTCAGATCTTCTTTCAAAAACAATGTTTTTTTCTAATCTGTCATCTTTTTGGCATGTGGGGCATAATTTTGGTTCTTTTAGTATTGTGATTATTTCCCGTATGTAAATTGTTCTTGGCATTTGTGTACTTTACAAAAGTCTGACAGAAAAGAGTTTGTATTTTAATGTTAACTGGCATCCAGCATTTTGTTTCAAACAAAAACCGTTCTTTTAATTATTTGAACCAAAACGTTAGGTATTCAATATATTTCCTAATCTAGCCAATTAACAAATATCATTTGTATTATCCATGAAATATGTCTTTGGCATTTATTATTAAATAAAATTCTATGTTACTATTTCATCTAGACGGTCTTCTTCTTGGGCACGTCTTATTTCCATTGCTATTCTTCTGCCTACTCCAAAGGTTTTACCATATTGATATTTTGTGTATGGGCTAGTAGTTGCTACAATTGGGTTACCTGGAACACGAAGTGATACATCATACACTACCAATTCCAAATCTTTTGTAATTACACTTTGTAGTGAAAATGGTCCTATAATTCCTGGGGCATATTCTTTTTTGACAGCAGCCACAAATTTGTCTCCCATCTTGATTACTTTTTCAAGTAACGATTCTCTAATGCTTGCTGGAGTGTGACCAACTTCAATATTTTGTAAATCAATATCTATGTCTAATTGCTGTTTTGCAGGAAGTGCGTTATAGTCATGCACATTAGTTTGGAGTCTTCTCTCTATTCCTATAAAATCAACTTGCTTTGATATTGGTGTATGAAAGAAATTAAAATTCATGTATGTTCCAATTGCTAGTTCTTCTATACTTGATTTTTCTAAATCTTTTCTAGAGATTAATCCTTGTTTTATCTTGGCTTCTGATTTTTCTTTATAGTCTTTGTATGATGATACGGTAAAGAAAGCACGTTCTAACGGCCTTTTCATTTCTTGGACTTTAACAATACATGGTTTATTGATGCTTTTTGGGTCTTTGAATAATTTTGGAAATTTTATCTTTGCTTTTGCTAATAAAAAATACTGGTTTCTTTTGGCCGTTCTTTCTTCTGCTTGGAATAATTTTCTATTTCCAAATATTGGCACTTTGAATGAATTTTCAATAGTTTTGTATCCAAGATATACAGTCAGTGATCTATGTGGAATTACTATGGTGTTTGTATCTCTCATAGTTTTTTGAATTTTAGGTGATGCCATGTCTTTGAATTTATTTAAAACTACAATTTCATCAGATATCCTGCTAAATCTTTGATAAGGATCTTCTCTACCTTTTTGACAATAAACAACAGTCTGAAAATTTTCATCTTTTGCTCCATCCATAACTTCTAATGCTGAATGACTCCCCATAACTCCTATTCTTACATCAGAATAACTACTCACAATTTTTTTAATCTCAGAACTACTAATCACATATTGGCTACAATACAGGAACTAATATAGCTAATTTTCAATTATCTGGCTCGATTCTCTGATCACAAGATTTTTCTAAAAAGACTTGTAGGTAATTGTATGATGTATACTCTTGAGTTACAGATGGCCGGGGTAATTTTGTTATCTGCAATGGCTGTAGGTGGAATTTCTTTATGGCTCAAAAGAAGAAAAGAGCAACACAAATTAGATGCACACGATGATAATGTCCAAAATATCTAGTTTATAATTACACTTGATATCTAATAGATAAAATACCAATGATGTTTTAGATAACTCATAATGAAGTTAATAGTCGGTATTACTGGTAGCACTGGTGCTATCTATGGAATTCGTTTGTTAGAGGTCCTCAAGAAATTAGGTGTTGAGACTCATCTGATAATGTCTGAGTGGGCTATCAAGTGTATTTCTATGGAGACAGAATTTCAACTTGATCATGTAAAGTCTCTTGCAACAAACACTTCTGATGAAAAAAATATGGCATCTAGTGTTTCTAGTGGAACTCATAAAGTTGACGGTATGATAGTTGCGCCGTGCAGTATGAAAACACTATCTGCAATTGCAAATGGATACGATGATACTCTTGTAGCAAGAGCAGCGGGTGTCACAATTAAAGAATCTAGAAAACTAATTTTAATGGTCAGAGAAACTCCACTTTCTGCAATACATCTTGAAAATATGCTCAAGCTATCAAGATTGGGTGTTGTAATTTTACCACCTGTTACAGAATTTTATACAAAACCAAAAACTATTGATGATATTGTAAATCATGGTGTTGGAAAGTGTTTGGACCAATTTGATCTAGAGCACGGTTTATACCCTCGTTGGGGCACTTTTAAATTATAATTGGCCAAATTTATTTTTGAAAAAATCATAAAGGCTGACAGGAAAAAAGTCTTTGAACTTACAACAAATTATGAAAATTTTCAAAAAATTCTTCCACAATACTATCCATCAACTAGAACAATATCAGTCCGTGGGAATAATTCCCTTGTAGAAGAACACCTGAGAATTGGCGGGAGAGAATTAGTCATGATGGCAAAGCATATCGTTGATGAACCGATTTTGCATGAAATCTTTATTGTGGGAGGAGATGCAAAAGGCACTCATATTATTACACGGTATGATCAGCTACCAAATGGGACTAGATTAACTCTGGAAGTTGAATGGAAACTAAAAGGAATAAAGAAACTAGGTTTTTTTGGCAAAGACAAAATTCCAAACGAGTATTCTAAAATGATTGATGAATTTGCTTTACTTGCAGAGAACTAGTCTGCTTTTTCTTTATTTTTAAAATCGTTGAGCTCTTTTTCTCCTTCAATCTTGCCTTTCTCAAACTCTGATTTTGCCTTGCCAAAAGTTTTAGCTAGTTCTGGTATTTTCTTTGCTCCAAAGATAACTACTGCTGCTAGTACTACAATTACCAATATCTCATTTATTCCAGGCATTGCAAGTAGGATATTTTGTAGTGTCATCTGAGCTCTAGTCTATGATTTAAGATTTAAATCTTTTTTACGTTTTTTATGCTCAATTATTATCATGCCTCCGAGATAAAGTGCCATCATAGGTACTGCAATAAACCACATGGTGATCCCACTTCCATCTGGAGTAACTATTGCACCAAAGATTACAATTGCTAATATTGCATATCTTATGTTTTTTCTCCAAAATTTATCGCCTACTATTCCTGATATTGATAATGCATACATTATCAATGGGATTTGAAATGATATCCCAAATGCAAGTAAATATTGTAAAACAAATGTGATGAAATCCATTATGTTAAGAAATGTGATTAATCCAGATGCATCTCCATACATGTAAAGAAATTCTAACATGTATGGAATTATTAAAAAATATGCAAAGACACAGCCTGTTATGAATAATGCTAATGCAGGAAGTGCAATGCTACGTGTAACTTTGATTTCATGTTCTTTTAATGCTGGTTTTATGAATCCTACTGACTCTTTGATTATTACGGGCATTCCAACTACTATCGCTACAAGTGCTCCAACATAAATTTGGGCAAAGAGTGCTTGTCCTGGTTGTGTTTGTATTAGTTGAACTCCTTCTGGAACTAAATTATTTTTCATATGATTTGTAATCTGTGCAGCAACATTATTGATTGGATCTAGTGCAGGATAGTATAGATGAAATCCTGCAATATCAACTGGGTATAAATGACATGAAATTATAAATGCAAAAATTACTCCTATTACTATGATGATTCGCATAATTCTCTTTCTTAATTCTTCTAGATGTTGATTGATACCTTCAATTGATGACATCCAAATTCATCTATCTTAAACTGTTTTATCTATTTGCCTGGAATTGGAAGTAGTTTTGCTTCTGGCAATCCCGCATTTTTGAGTTCTTCCGTACTCAAATCATGGAATTCTAAGGAGATAATTGCTTTTGTCTTAAATTTCTGTTCCATACTTTTTGCTAATGATGCAATGTCTTTGCTGGAATAGATTTCTTTTGAATCTTTGAGAAATATTCTCTCCCCTTTTGCCATCTCTTTTCCACCAAATCTCTCTTGAAGGAAGCTTGTGATAGAAGGTAATTCATTTCTTGGTATATTGTTGTAATAATATGTAATTCCTTTGATTGATTCATAGTCATATGGTGTGCCATTTCTATACATGAAGATACCAATGAAAATTGCTTCTACGTCTGGCTCTCTAATGCATTTAATTTCCCAATTTAGTAATTTTTCTTCATTATAGACAAAATTTTGCATTTCATCTGCAGTAATCTTCCAATATCTTGATCTTGACAATATGTCATATTCTCCAGTAATCTGATATAAATTCCAATGTCTCCCAATGAAATAGTGGCTTCAATTTTGCCTTGATATAATTTCAAGAAATGCGATTGATTGATTTGGAACTATATTTTTTAGAAATTATTACTTCAATAACAAGACCTGTAACTATTACTGTTAGCACTGCTATTGCAGACCATAATAGTTGAACTAATGGGTCTACGGTTTGTACTGTAAGTGTGGATGCAGCTATGGTATTGCCTGTGTCTTGCATGGGCATTGATTTGAGTGCCATCTCTGGTGCTTCTGAAGGTGTGGAACTCATCATTGGGGTTTGTTCTTCCATGTTTGTACTGGACTCTGCTCCTTTTTGGATAATCTGTGATGAAAACCATGCAGCTATGGACACTCCTCCAAGTGTAGCCAATCTGTGAATTCTTGTAAATGAATTAAAAAGAGACTTGCTCTTCTTTGCAGGCTCTGACATCTGTGCTGGTATTATTACTATTGCAAGCTTGTCTACAGTGTAAAACTTCATGTTATGGGATTTTGTATTTTTCCCAACACTTGTGATTTTTACTACTCCTGATTCTTGCATCTTTTTTAAATGATAAATTACCAATGGCAATGAAATTTCTGTTTTTTGTGATATTTGATTTGCCGTCAATGAGTCATTAAATAAAAGTTTTAAAATTGCCCTACTTGAATCGGAACTTAGTATTTCTCCTATTGCCTTCATCTTTTGATCTTCGGTTGATATAATTTCAACTCTGTCTGAAATTCCTACTGCATCATCTTCCACAACATCTTTCATTGAACCAATAAAATTTGATGTGTCTTATTAAGACTTGTTGTTAAAATGAAATTTAATCAAACCTTATCTACAAAAATTAATATTGTATATTATGAAACATTCAAAACCAATCATAACAGCAATGATTGCTGTGCTGGTAGTCTCTGTGACTATGGGCGCAATTTCGGCAACACCAAATGCAACTGCACAAGAAGTCACTCCATTCCCATCCCGGGAAAAAGTGATATCTGTTACAGGTACTGCAGTTTCAAGTGTAGAGCCTGATCTTGTAAACATTAGTTTTGGTGTTGAAATTCAAGAGAAAACTGCTAAAGATGCGCTAACTGCAAACTCTGAATTGATGAGTAAAGTGATAGACTCTATAAAACAAGTTGGAATTACTGATTCAGAAATCAGTACATCCCAGTTTAACATCTATCCTGTATATGATAACTATCAGGAACCTGTAACTGGTAAATATACACAAGAACTTGTTGGATATAGAGTAAGCAATATCATCAATGTAAAAACTGAGAAACTTGACAGTGTAGCTTCAATCATTGATAGTGCAGTAAGTGCAGGAGTAAACAGAGTTGATAGTGTATTTTTTTCACTATCTCCAGAAGTTTATTCTAAACTTAAAGATGACCTTTTAGAAAAAGCAGTTCTAAATGCACAGTCAAAAGCAGGAAAGGCACTATCCCCACTCAATTATAAAATAATTGGAGTAAAGGAAATATCCTTATCTGAATTTTCAATGCCATATCCAACGCCAATGTATGACATGGCTTATGGTGCAATGGAGAAATCATCTGTTCAAACACCGATATTCTCATCTGATCAAGATGTGAGTACCAGTGCCAACGTTGTCTTCCTAATAGGAAGCAACTAGTTTTTTTATTTTTAAAATAAAAGAATTTCTAAATATTTTTAGTTAATCTTTCTGAATTTGTATATCAAAGCATAAACCTAGTAGGAAGATAGATTAACCTCTTTTTAATTTTGCAAATTATTAATGGCTACTTTTAATGTTCATGTTACCATTGAAAATAAACCTGGAATCAGTGATCCTGAAGGTGAAACAATTCTAAATGATCTTGTATTGAAAGGTACACATTCTGCAATATCTAAAATCAAAACTGCAAAAATGCTAAAATTTACAATCAAAGAAAAAGATAAAAAATCTGCACAAACTAGAGTTCAAGAAATCTGTGATGAATTACGTATTTACAATCCCATGGTAAGCAAAATCACAATTGATGTGTTTGCTGCTTAGTTGATATTTTATCTACTAAATTGTTCAATTCATGCGTAAGTTTACTAATGCATCCCCAGATCCTGATTTTATTCCATCTGTTTAGTGACAAGCGATCAAATATTCTTCATTTCGGTATTTTTGACTAGATTCAAATTAAATATCGCTGCAGATAAAACTAATTGTGAAGATAGGTGTAATAGTTTTTCCAGGTAGTAATTGTGATCGAGATATGTATCATGTCTTGACCGATGTTTTCAAACTTGATGCTGAATATTTTTGGCATGATAAAGGATTACCAAAAAACATTGATGCTGTAATCCTTCCAGGCGGGTTTTCTTATGGTGACAGATTGAGGTCAGGGGCAATTGCAGCTCATAGTCCAATAATTAAAGATGTCAAAAAAATGGCAGAAAAAGGAATTCCAATTTTAGGTGTATGCAATGGATTTCAAATTCTTGTAGAGGCTGGCTTACTACCTGGTGCATTGCTCAAAAATACATCGCTTAATTTTATGTGCAAGTGGACTAGTCTAATAGTTGAAAATAACAAGACTCCTTTTACAAATAAATTAAAACTACATCAAAAAATTCCAATTCCAATTGCCAATGGCGAGGGAAGATATTATGTCGATGATGAGACACTTAAAAAATTAAAGAAAAAAAATCAAATTGTGTTTAGGTACAGTGAAGTAGTAAACGGCTCCTCGGATAGAATAGCTGGAGTTTGTAATGAGGATGGCAATGTTGTTGGTATGATGCCTCATCCAGAAAGAGCAGCTGAATCTGAAATTAATCCAATTGACAATAAGCCGTCTTCTCTTATTTTTGAATCACTACTAACTACAATTGGTGTTAAAAATTGAGTTTAGAACCACAGGAACTAGATGATCTTACATCTAAAATCGGAAGAAAACCCACATCTACTGAATTACAAATTGTAGCTGCTGAATGGTCTGAACATTGCTCATACAAATCATCAAAGAAACATCTCAAAATGTTGCCCATGAAAGGACCATTGGTTATATCTGAAAAAGGATACGATTCCGGAGTTTTAGATGTTGGCGATGGCTATGTCATAACTGCTCATATTGAAAGTCATAATCACCCATCAGCTGTTGAGCCATATGGTGGGGCTGCAACTGGTGTTGGTGGAGTTATTCGCGATATTCTTTCAGCAGGAACAAGACCTATTGCCATTTTTGATGGTTTGAGATTTGGAGATATTGAAAAAGATCTACAAGCAAGATGGCTTTTCAAAAATGCAGTTACTGGAATTGCAGATTATGGAAACTGCTTGGGAATTCCTACCATTGGTGGCGAAGTTGAATTTGATGAATGCTATTCTAATTATGCACTAGTTGATGTTGCAGCTATTGGATTTGGAAAGAAAAAGAATCTGATCAAAAACTATGCTAAAAAAGGTGATCTTGTAGTATTGCTTGGAGGCTCTACAGGAAGAGATGGAATTGGCGGCTCGCAATTTGCTTCGGACTCTTTAGAATCTGAGAATAGATCTGCAGTCCAAATTCCAGATCCCTTTATTGAAAAATTAATCATAGAGGCAATACTTGAAGCTCGAAATCAGAATCTCATTCATGCAATGAAAGATCTTGGTGGTGGAGGACTATCTTGTGCTGTGTCTGAAACCGCAGATGCGTTATCCATTGGAATCGAAATGGATGTAGATAAAGTTCACACTCGTGAATCTGATATGAATCCTGATGAAATTATGGTGTCTGAATCTCAAGAAAGAATGTTAATAGTAACTGACAATGCCAAACTAAAAAAACTACAGGAAATCTGCAAAAAATTTCGCATTACGTGTTCTGTTATTGGTCATGTGACTTCAAATAATATGATGCATGTGAAAAAAGGCAAAAAGACATGTGCTAATCTTCCAACTGATGTTGTTGCAAATGCTACTCTTTTAGATAGACCTTCCAAAAAGCCTGCATATTTAGAAAACATAGAAAAGGAAAAGAAACTCAAACCAATTTTAGATTATTCCAAAATGATGATGAAGTTTATCTCATCGCCAAACATTGCAAGCAAAATTTGGGTATATGGACAATATGATCATGAGGTCGGTATTCGAACCGTAGTCAAACCTGGCATGGATTCATCCGTTCTTAGACTTGATAACGGTAAATTTTTGGCAGCAAAAATAGATGGTAATCCAAAACACTGCTATGTCAATCCAAGGGAAGGAGCAATAGGATGCTTTGAGGAGGCATGCAGAAATGTTGTTTGTACTGGTGCAAAACCAATTGGCATGCTTGATCATTTACAATTTGGAAATCCAGAAAATCCTGAAATCTTTTGGACATTTTTGGAATCGCTAAAAGGTCTCACTGACTTTGCAAAATACTTTGAAATTCCATGTATTGGTGGAAAGGTCAGTTTGTACAATGAAACACCATCTGGTCCGATTAAGCCTACCCCTATAATTGGAATCTTGGGTTTGATTGATAAAACTCCTCTATATTCTCAGAAAATTACTACTGGAGATTGTCTTGTAATTATTGGTGATACTAAAAATGAAATGGGCGGTTCTGAATACTTTGAATACATTCACAAGTTTGTTGGAGGAAAATGTCCTGTTGTTAATTTCCAGGAATCTAAAACTAATATGAATATAGTTTTAGATTTGATCAGAAAAGATCTTCTCAAAACAGTACATGACTGCTCTAAAGGTGGTCTAGCAGTAGCTGTCTCAGAGATCTGTATGACCCATCAAATAGGGTGTGCTGTCTCATTAGAGAAAGTGCCTGGTCCAAAATTGGATGTTGATAGAATCTTGTTTTCTGAAAGTCATTCTAGATATCTTTTGGTTTTAGAAAAGAAAAACCTCAAAAAACTTGAAGATATTCTCAAAACAAGCAAAGCTTCATACAAAATGATTGGAGAATTTGGCGGTGAGAATATTCGATTTAATAAAGAAAACAAACAGGTCATAGATCTAAGAGTTGATAAGGCACAAAAAACTTGGTCTAATTCGTTAAGGGAGTTGGTAGTGCATGGTTAAAGAAAATTGTGGTGTGGTTGGAATTTTTAGTCTTAGTGGAACTAATGTTGTTCCTATGGCAATTGATGCACTTAGGGCATTACAACACAGAGGACAAGAAGCATGGGGAATTGCAATTCCCAACAAAGAGCCATTAAAAAGACTAGGTCTTGTATCTGGCGCTTCCTCAGAATTTAAGAAAATTTGCGAAGATTATTCTTCGCCATCAGTAATTGGCCATGTTCGATATTCTACTATGGGAAGAAGTACACTTGAAAATGCTCAGCCCCTCAAAGTCAAAGACCTTTGTATTGCTCATAACGGAACTATCGCAAATGTCCAAGAACTGTCTAATTTAGTTGGAGGATGCTCATTTACCCCTCAAAATGCAAGTGATACATTAGTTGCAGCACAGAGACTAGTGTCATTGATTTCTGAAAATGGTCAAATGGGAAAAGCCCTTGCAATTTTGAAAAACGAAATGGTTGGCTCTTATTGTTTTACGTTTATCTCTGATGATAATTCTGTGTATGCTGCAAGGGATCCTAAAGGATTCAGGCCTATGGTTTTGGGTTACAAAGAATCTGACGATACATACATTGTTGCATCTGAATCATCTGCAGTTTCTGCAGTAGGTGCAACCCTTCAAAGAGATGTCAAACCCGGTGAGCTGATCAAACTCAGTAAAAATGGATTGGAAACTGAAAGATTCTCTGATGATATGTCACGCGCTCATTGTTCTTTTGAATTTACTTATTTTGCACATCCTTCTAGTAATATGGAAGGTGCTAACATTTACATCTCAAGAAAAAGAATTGGGCAATTTTTGGCAAGAAAATTCCCAATTAAAGATGCCGACCTTGTAATACCTGTTCCTGATTCTGCAAGACCTGCAGCACTGGGGTATGCCCAAGAATTGGGTCTTACATTTGATGAAGGACTACTCAAAGATAGATATAGCAAGAAAGGACCACTACGTAGTTTTATCGAACCACATCAAAGTGATCGAATTGAAATTAATCGCTGGATTATCCCCATTCGAGAAATCATTGAAGGCAAGCATGTTGTTGTAATTGACGATAGTCTAGTTCGTGGTACTAGTTCTAAAGCAATCATCCAAGCACTACGAAGAGCTGGTGCAAAAAAAATCAGCATGGTTATCACATACCCGCCAATCAAATTTCCGTGTTATGCTGGAATTGATTTTCCATCTCAAGAAGAACTTGCAACATTTTCAAACGGAAAGGATATGACTGATGAGGAACTAACTGAAATGGTCAGAAAGAGTATTGGGGCTGACTTTCTGGGTTACAATGATGCTGAAAACCTTGCAGCTGCTGTAGGGATTCCAAAAGATTCAATGTGTTTTACTTGTTCGTCTGGAAATTATGATTCATTGGGAATTACGCCAGAGTTTAAAACCCGTATGGAGATGAAAGGTGAGTAATATGGAAACTGCATATGTTTTAGTCAAAAGCGAAATGGCTCATGAAATGGAAGTAATGAGTGATCTCTTAAAAATAAACGCTGTAAAAGAAGCCAAGGGAACATTTGGTGTCTATGATATTTTTGTAAAAGTTGAGGCAAAAACCTCAAAAGAAGTAGAAGATGCAATTACAAAACAAATCAGAAAAATAAAAAATGTAATTTCTACAACCACTTTGTCTGTAATTCCAGAACAAAACAAAAAATAATTTAGTTCTTTAAATATTGTTTTTTAGGGAATGAAACTATGCACATAATTTGGAATTATATTCAACTAGAATAATATTCTTAATTAATAGAAACACATTGTATCTTTGGTGAAGAACTACACAATTTTAATTGTAATTGTTGTTGGTGTGATAGTATTGATGAGTGTAGTATATGGTCTTGACATTATAAAAATGTCCATAGCTACTCAAGACTATGCTATCTTTGTTGATCCTATTATTGACAATCAAAATTTGTTTGTAACTGGGAGAGTGAGCATACAAAATATTGGAGCAAAATCTCTGACTAATATTCACATTAATTTTGGCGACGGGGATATTTTGGATATTGGATTAATAAAACCCGGTGCTAAAATTATTGTTTCTCCACCGCCTGACAATTCCATGCAATTTGTAATGATTACTGCTGATAATGATATTTTTGTAAACAAAGCATACCGTACTCCTCCAAAGATGGTTGGCATGATGGGTTCGTAGATTTTTCATAGCAGTTAAATCATATTGAAAACAAGGTTGTTTGTTTGAAGTTTATTGCTTCTGGAAAAGTAAAGGATCTGTATTCTCTTGATGATGAGACTCTACTTTTCAAATTCTCCAACAGAGTATCAGCATTTGATGTAAAATTCAAAGAAAATATACCTAAAAAGGGCGAGGTTTTGTGTAAATTTGCTGAATTTTGGTTTAATCAGCTACCAATTTCAAATCATTTTGTAAAAAGACAATCCGATACTGAAATCGTGGTAAAAAAAATGAAGATGCTGCCAATCGAGTGTGTGGTTCGAGGTTATTTTTATGGTAGTTTGGTAGGAAGATGGAAAAAAGGCGAAATAAAACTTCCTGATGGTTCTGATACAACACTAGCTGCAAAGATCTCACAGCCAATCTTTGATCCTACTACAAAGTCAGAACATGACATTCCAATTGACAAAGCAAAGGCTCTGGAGATGAAACTAGTTACTGAAGAACAATATGTATGGCTAGAGAAAACATCTATTGATATTTACAAAAGAATGTCTGATATTGCAGACAAGGCGGGATTCATTTTAGCTGATTTAAAACTCGAATTTGGAATTTTAGATGGCAATATCGTCTTGGGTGATTCTATTGGTCCTGATGAGTATAGACTATGGTCAAAGGATTCCTACATGATTGGCAAAACCCAAGAGGCATTTGACAAACAAATTTTACGTGATTGGCTAATTGAACATGGATATCAAAAACAATTTGATGATGCACTAAATGCAGGAAAAGAACCAATAGCACCTATTATCCCTCAAGAAATAATTCAGAAAATGACAAACCGATATGTTACTGCATATGAAAAACTAACAGGACATCCTCTATAGTCATAATATTTTTAATTCTTTTTTGTTATGATTAAATGTTAACCACAAAACTAACGTTTAACTCGAATTTTATTTTTGATTCATTTTCAATTGCATCCTATTGTGATATTTGCTTCTATGATATGCCATATATTTTCATATTTGTTTATTTTTATTATTTTTTTCTAATATATTATACCGATATAATAATTATCCAACCACTATCATATTTATGATAATGATGATGATAATTATGCTTATGCTCTAGTATTTTTAGTAATAGTCCATGTCTTTTTGATATCGGTCTTAAAACTATTATAACAAAAAAAAATTGATGCGATTAGACAAAAAAATATGATACGAGGATCTTTTAGATCAGAATTAAAGCAATTATCAGCATGTCTACATTATTAGAAAAAGAAATCAAAGTGAATCGTATTCTTACAACAAGCGTTAAACACGCACGTGCAATTGAAGACCCTGCCCGAGCAAAAATTATTGAAATTCTATATCATCGCGCATTGTCTGCAGACCAGATTTCAAATGAGCTAAAAAAAACAGGATACAAAAAAGCCCTTACTACCGTTAGACATCATCTTGATATTTTAAAAGGATCTGGCCTAATTGAAATTGCCAAAATTGAAGAATCACGTGGTGCCATCACTAAATTTTACAGTACCTCTACAAAATTACTTGGCTATGCGGCACCTGATGATTTTGATTCAAAATATTCTAAAGTCATTGATAGTACATCTATAAAGATTGAAAAAATTCTAAGAAACCTTACTCCAAAAACAACAAAAGCAAAAAAAACTAAAGGAGAACACTCTGGCAATTATTCTCAATATTTGGTAATGGAAATCATGAACCGTGCCATGACAAATATTATGGAGAATTCAAGTAAAAAACATGAATCGATCAAATATGTCTAGTTTTTTCCAATATCATGAACAACAGTCAACAAAAGCATTGCAAATGGCTTCAGGCAAAGAATATTTGAAAATGTGGTAAATGTTGGAAGAAAAGGCAATAAAATTATTTCAGCAAAAAAACATTGTTTTTATTGCAACTCTAATGAAGAATGGTGCTCCACAACTTTCACCAGTTTGGGCCAACTATGATTCTGGTTATGTTTTAGTAAATACTGCAGAAGGTAGAATTAAGCATAAAAACATCTTACGTGATCCTCGTGTTGCAGTTTCTGTTGTCTCTAATGATAACCCACTTGATATGACTACAATTCAAGGTACAGTTGAAGAAATAATTCCTGATTATGATTACATACATGCTGATAAATTAACTCAGCAATACATGGGACAAAAACATTATCCATTCAAAAGAGAAAATGAGAAAAGAATAATTCTCAAAATAAAACCGGAGCATGTTTTTGTTATGCCTGAATTAAAAACAAATGATAACTAAAACATAAAATCTTTCTAAATTCGAATTTAGAAACATTCCATTATATCCGTAAAATAAAATGGAAAAAAGGTAAGGAAAGCAGTTTAACGTCTTCGTCTTTTTGCTGCTTTTCTTTTTGGAGCTGCTCGTCTTTTTGCTGCTTTTCTTTTTGGAGCTGCTCGTCTACTTGTTCTCTTACGAGTTGCTGCTGCTTTTTTTGCAGCTCTACTTCGTTTTCTTCTTGCTGCCATTTTAGCTGCGTCTGCTGCTTTTTTTGCCGCATTTCTTTTTCTTGTACGTGCGGCTTTCTTAGCTGCTTCTGCTCTTTTGGCTTTGGATGTTGCCATGCCTAGTTTCTTTTATCATTGCGGTTATATGGTTAAAGTCACACATAGTTGCCTCAATGCTAGTAAAATTTGACAATAATTTTTTTGCGATCAGCAATTAGTGATGCAAATTACTGCAGTATCTACAGATGATTGTTGTTTTGATGGACGAACTACAATGTTGTATTGTTTTGTCTCATCGTATGGAACATCAAACTGTGTAGTCAACATTACTGATTTGTGTGGCTCTAACCAGTTACTAGACAGATCTTCTGTAGAAAACCCACCATATACTGACTGATATTTTTGTTGTTTTTCATCAATTAGATAAAATTGCGCTCCTGAAATCCACGTTTTTTCCTCACTGATATTTTTTGCAGCTATTTTTATTTTCACAAATGTATTTGCAGGTATTGTTTCTTTGTTTCCTTTGTGGGTTCCGTCAAATGTTACTGTGTATTCTACAGGACCTATAACTACTGGTTCTCCTGTTTTTACCATGATAAAGTTTGTCTGATATTGTGTGTACATGTACATCGCAACTGCCATTGAAATTATAATTACTCCAATTACAATTACTATGCCCATTTGTACCATTATCTGATCTGTAAAAATTTAGTATATAGTTGAAGCGTAAAATGGAAAAAATACTGAATTTATTTAGCATGTATTTTCTAAAAATTTGCCTGATTAATCCCTCAAAAATGATGTCTTTTTCTCTATTTTAGAGGGGATTAGCTTTCATGCCTAGATAAAAAACACATGGCATGTTTATCTGGGGCATCTTGGTGGTTTTGTGATTGCCTTTCCTAGACAGGCACAAGTGTTAAACCCCCTCAAAAAATGGGCTGTTTTGATAATATGACGTTGTGCCTATTTGATGTAAAATTGATGGGGGGTTTAGCTTTTATGACTAATTTTTCAAAAATGATGAATCATTATAGAATCAATAAATTTGTCTATTTAGAATGTCTTCATCAAAAAACGTGCAGTTTTTTCATGCATTTCAGATACTCTGTCAATTGCATCAAAAATCATCTGTTGGTTAATGTTTTCTTTGGCATCTAATACTACAAAAACTCCTACCTTTTTCTTGCCATCTTCTGTGATTATTCGGTTGATTGCTTGTATTGAATTACAAAAATCAGTTGTTTTTCTCTCAAACTTGGCTTTTTCTTCGTCATTGAATCCCAAATATCTTGCAATTTGATTGTTTTTCATTATTACTTTGGTACCTATTACAATAACTCCTGGTTGTGATTTTGGTTCAAATATTTCAACAGGGATTCCATATGGACCTGCATGTTTTACTAGGATTTGGAAACTATTTTCGGGATTTTTAACTGATTCAAATGAATGACTCTCGTGAATTAACCATCTTTCTACATCATCTTTCATCTTGGAACTAGGCATATTGAGATATTCTCTTCAGGTCTATATGATTCTAAATTTTATGTATGCCTTATACTGTTAATTTCAATTATTTCTAAATTCGAATTTAGACATATTCTAAAATTATGCCTGCTTGCAACCTATTTTGATACCTAGTTTTTAGACATTTACGTTAAAATCTGGTGCTAGACTTGGAATATGTGTCATCATCAAAACATTGATGACAATTCCAATTATTGCTAGCGCAATACCTACGTACAAACATTTTTTTGCTTTCTTTGGATCATCATGTCTTAAAACCCAATATGCTATGACACCACCAATCAATCCTACAAATATTGGTAAAAGATACCACATATTGCTTCTGGATTTTACATGCTCCATTTTGATTTCTATCTAGTTGGTGAACCCATAAAATTCATTCCTTTTTAATTTGTTTTTTTCTGGTTTTGAGTTATTTCTATTTCAACGGTTTCAAGTGGATCGTCTACTTGATTTCGTCTAATTGAAAACATCTTTGGTTTTTCAAAGTCTTCGGTGCAATCTGGACACGCATAGACTAAAACTCTATGTTCATTTGGTGCTTTTGGGTTTGATAATCTGGGGTAATACACTAATCTTGACCCACAATCAACACAATATCTGTTGGCCCTTCTAGTTCTGACCAATGTAAACCTCCTGCATTATTGTTAATATGCGATCATCTATTAGATCTATCCAGTCTAATAGAGTAAACTAAATTGTTTCAATCGATCAATATTTCTAAATTCGAATTTAGAAATATCATTTTCAGATGTATCCTATCTGAATTTTATACTTGGAAACTTATCTTTCAAAATTCGAGATTAGAAATAAAGAGCGCCTCCCATCAGACTTGAACTGATGACCATCCGATTAACAGTCGGATGCTCTACCACGCTGAGCTAGGGAGGCACAAGTTTGTACCTTAGTAAAAGCGATTTAATCCTTGCGCCTGTTAGATTTAGACTATCTCTGAATGTTGTTAGTTGAATTTATCAAAGAATTCTTTGATCTCTTTGGAATAACTTTCTACCAGTTCAATTATTTCCATGTGTTCTTCTCCAGTTGGTTCACGTTTGTGAACAATCTGAAATGCACTTAATGCAGAACCCACCATTTCGCCTACAAAAAAACCACAAAGAAAATCACCAACATTTTGACAATTCCATAATTGGCCTACTCTTGGTGATGCACCTGCACTCTTGTATAATTCCAATGTTTGTTCAATAAGTGATGATGTTTGTTTTGAAAACTCAGAGTCAAGTGTCATGTGGTATAATCAAAAATTAAAATTGTGTTATTTTTCTATTCCTTTTTTCTTTTCATAGGCATAGACTCCATCTAGGAAAACTCTATGATCTTTATCTTTTACTTTACTACGTAGTTCTATATTTGCTGCAGTCTGTGTAATGTCATTCCAAACTTCACCTGTTAAAATCACATCCTCGCCTTTTGGAACTACTTTGGTATTTCCAATGATTCTTGTAACTCTTGCTGATCTCTCACCCTGGAAATTTTCAATCAAAATAGTTTTGTCTTGAACCTTTACAGTAATTGGAAAGTGTGCAAATACTATTTTCATTTTAATTGTATATCCTGTAATTAGACCTTCACAAATATTTCTGATAATTGATCTTGCGGTGTGCAGTATTGAATAGTCTCTTTTTCTATAACCTTGTGATTTGAGTATTATTTTTCCATCTTTGACTTCTATGTTGACTGGTATGTATCTGAAATTTTTGTATGTTTTACCTAATGGACCTTGAAAATGTAGCATACGTTTTTTTAATGTGACATTTACTCCTTTAGGAATTTCCACTATCTCTTGGAATTTTTCAATTTGCTCAGTAGACATATCCTATCAAAAATCCTCCCAATCCTTTGTTTACAGCTTCATGATGTGACATAACACCTTGGTTTGTTGTTACTAACAGCATTCCACGGTTATATGCTGGCAGATATTGCTGCTCCCAATCATTATACTCTTCATTTTTTACTTTAAATCTTGGTGAAATTGCACCACATTTTGTAATCTTTGCTAATAATCTTATTTTGAATTTACCCCCTCTTTTATCGTCTATATGCTCAAATTCTCCAATGTATCCATCTTTTTGAAGTGTTTTTAGAACCTCGATACCTAATTTTGAAGTTGGAAGAATAATGCACTCACTTTTTCTTCTGGCTTCATTATTATATAATGTGACAAATAGATTTGCTAAAACATTTTGTGCCGGCATTATTATCACATATTTTTCCTAAACCCTAAAGATGTTGCTACTTCTCTGAAACATCGTCTACAAATCATTAGATCATATTTTTGAATTACAGCTGTATAGTCGCCACATCTTTTACACCATTTGGAACCTCTACCAAAATCATGTTTCTTTCTACCTGTAGCTTCGTATGATCTATCTTTTGCCATTATACTATCGTCACTCCAAACTCCTTAACTAGATAATCCTTTGCTTCTTGATTTTTTATTGTATGTGCTTTTCCAACACTTGCTTTATGTTTACTTCTTTTTCTAATTCCATATCCTGGTCTAGTTAGTGTTACTGAAATTCCAAGACCCAAGATTCCTACTTGTGGATCATATTTTACACCTGGAATATCTATGTGTTCTTTAATTCCAAATGAAAAATTTCCAAAATTATCAAAAGATTTTCCGTTGATTTGGTTTCCCTTTGACTCTAGTAATCGTTTGAGTAACTCACGTGCATCTTTTCCTCTAATTGTAACTGCAACACCTATTGGTTCTCCTTGTCTTACTCCCCATTCTCTTTGTGTTTCTTTTGCATCACGTGAACATGATTTTTTACCTGAAATGTGATCTAGTGCTTTTTTTGCTACTTGTATAATATCTCCTGATTTTCCTAATCCCATATTTAGAACAACTTTCTCTAAAGATATTTTTTTCATTGGGGATTGTATTACTTGGGACATATGATCACTTTATTTGAATTATAGGCTCCTTTTTGCCTATCACCATTATGATGTCTGTTGGAATTTCAATTTTTCTCTCTCCTAAAATTAGAACTGCTCGTCTAGGTAGAATAAAAGTTCCGTCTTCTATTGATTCAATTTTACCGATTTGTCCTGCGTTAATTCCACGAGTTACCAAAACCTGTGAATCCTTTTCTAATTTTATAACTTCAAGAATTTTTTGATCTGGAATTTGTATTAAACATGTATCTCCAACATTTACTTTGGTATCTGAAATTGTTGAACGACCGTCATGAAATCCTATTTGCATTTTACCCTTACTGATCGTTGATTTACTTGTAACTCTAACTAATTTTTTTGTTTTTTCTGACTCTTTAATTTGTAATGGTTTTAGTAATTTTCCTTCTATTGGGACTAGTCGATATATTTCTGGAACATTTTCTAATTCTACAACATCCATCAATCCAATTGCATGATGGAGTGATTTTCTAACAACTCCGTCAATTTTGACTTTACCTGTATAGATTACAGCCTTTGCTTCTCTTAAAGTAGTTACAATTTTTAGTACATCTCTGAGAAATACTGCAGTTGGTACAGAATACTCTTTTTTGTGAGGACCTGGTCTAACTGTAATGACAAATCTTTTCTCTTTTCTCCCAATTCCCCAAAATTGTGGGGCCATTTGTCTTTTGAGCTTCTTACTTCCAGATATGCTTACCATTATTTTTCAACTTCCTTTTTTTGAGTCTTTGTTACTTTTGTTTCTTTAGTTGTATCTTCTTTCTTTGTTGTTTTTTCTATAACTGCTTTTGGTTTTTCACTTGGTTTTTTTCCTTCTAGTTTTGCAATTCTCCATTTATCCTCTGTATTCAAGCCTGTAACTAGAAGATTTGAGGTATGAATATACACATCAAATTTATCCCCTTTTGTCTTTTCTTTTTTTACTCCTTCTACTGCAACACTATTTTTCTTTGTTGATACTTTTGATATTTTACCATCTACTCCTTTGAATTCACCTCTTACAATTTTTATGCTATCTCCTTCGATAACTCTTACACTTTTTTTACCATATTTTTTACGAAGATCTTCTGATAATTGACTACCTAATTGTTTACTTCGTGTATGAAATGTTGCACGATAAATCAACTTATTACGCATTTTTGTTGGTTTCATTTTATACCACCATTGATGCCAAATTAGCTACTCTTGGCCATTTTTCTGAAGCTTCTGCTGCAACTGGTCCTTTAATGTCAGTTCCTTTTACTTCTCCTTCTGGAGTTATCAAAACTGCTGCATTGTCTTCAAAGCATACTCTTACACCATTTAATCTGCGAACTGCATATTTTTGTCTAATTATCACTGCACCATACACCTGTTTTCTTAATTCAGCAGGGCCTTTTTTCACAACTACATTACAAAAATCTCCGACTGCAGCAGCTGCTAATTGCGCATGTCTGGTTTTGTGTCTTTGCACCATTACTATTTCTAAAATTTTTGCACCTGTATTATCTGCACATACTACTCGTGCACCAATAGGAATTGCTCTTGTTACATAAGGACGAAATTCTGCTACTCCTTTTCCAGCTTGTTTTGCCATTAGGCTTTAACCTCCACAACAACATATGACACTGATTTTGATATCGGTCTGCATTCTGCAGTCAATACATGATCACCAGTTTCAACATCTATGCATTCAGGCACATGAGCATGAATTGTGTTTTTACTTCTTGCATATCTTTTGAATTTCATATAGTAAATTGGTGATTCTTTTTGTAGTGTAATTGTTTGCTTTGCTTTGTTGCTTGTAACTTTGCCATCAAACAACTTTCCTCGTACTGATAATTTACCGTGAAATGGGCAATGCGCATCTGTGCATTCTCTGCTTGGTGTTTTTACTTTTAATCCAATGTTTAGTGTCATGCTTTTCCTCCTATTCTGTCAAATGGTCTTTTTGCAATTTTTGAACCGTTTAAAACAATGTCTTTGTTGTCGATTAAGAATTTCCAACTGTTATTTGATTTTGAAATCATTTTTGTTCCATTTACGGTATTAATGGTGATCATTGATTTTGTTTCATCTATTATTGTTCCATTTAATCCTATGATTTGTGGATTTGACGACTCTACAATTTCTGTGCGTAATCCAATTAATTCATGTAATGCAATGTTCTCTGCAGTAATCATTTTGTCTTCATCTCATTTAATCTAGTCATCATTCTTGCAATATCATGTCTGAGAGGTTTTAGTTTTCCACTTTCTTTTCTTAACGTGCCTTTTGAACCATCTACCCTTAATTTTGCAAGCTCACTTCGTGTTTCTTGAATTTTACTTTTAAGATCTTTTTCGTTTAATTCCCTTATTGTTTTCATACTTAATCGTGTCATTACAATAATTTCGCCTCTTCTTCTTCTAGTGTTTCAAGTTCTTTCATTTTTTCTTCTTCTATTGCAATTTGTTCAGACTCTGTTCGTGCTTTACGTTCTACTTCTGTTTCATCTCTCATCTTTCCAGTGTCTACATCTTTGACTTGTTTTGCTTTCTTTGGTTTTTGAGTTCTTAATTCAAATTCTGGAATGTATTTTTCATTTCTTGCAATTCTTATTCTAATTCCAATTAATCCCATTGCAGTTTTTACATGTGCAATGTCTTCATCTACAATCACTTCTGCATGATGTCCTGCTCTTGGTAGAATTCCTGCAGTGTGTTTTTCAAATGCAGAACGATCTCCTCGTAATTTTCCTGAAATTGTTATCTGAACTCCCATTGCACCATTTTCCATAATTTGTTTTAATGTCCACATGGTGGCTCTTCTAAATGCTGTACCGCGTTCTAAGTGCGATGCCATTCTATTACACATTACACTTGGTGAAAGTTCTGGTTTCTCAATTTCTACTACTGATATTTGTGGATTTTTTAATTTAAAATCTGTTGCAAGTTTCTCTGTTAGTTCTCTAATTCCAGAACCTTTTCTTCCAATGACAATACCTGGTCGTGTTACATGAAGTGCAACTCTTGTTCCCATAGGTGTTTTTGAAATCTCTGCATGTGAAAACCCTGCATCTTTAATTGCAATTCTTAGATAATCTTTGAGAAGCATCATGTTGTAGTTATCTTTGATTACATTTTTTACTGCTGACATGTTATATCTCCTGTGCCACCAATTCTACATGTGTTAATACATTGTTTTTTGGAGTAGCGCTTCCCATAGCTCTTGGAATAAATCTTTTTACAATAACTCCTTTGTGCACTGTGGCGTTTATAATTCTTAATCTATCTAAATCCATTCCTTTGTATTCTGCGTTTGATTCCAAGTTGTCTAATACCTTGATGAATTCTTTGACTGTTTTTTGTGGATATCGTCCTGACATCATTCCCGGGTCTGATCTATGTCCAACTTGATTGTTGAATCTTCTAAATGCAATTGCTCTTTCTTTGTTAACTACTGCCTGTAAGTAATCTCGTGCTCTTTCAATGGACAGTCCCTTTATTGCAACAGCTACTTCACGAGCATGTTTGTGTGAAATATCTTTTTCTCTTAGTGAAGAACGTACATGTTTTGTTGCATCAAAATTTTGAAATGCGTATTTGAATCTGCCCATAACAATCACTTTAATGGTACGTAGAGACTGGATCTTGATGCTCCAACACCTGGTGCACCATGTGAGACTCTTTTGTTTGTAATTACATATTCACCCAGATAATGACCAATCATTTCAGTTTTTATTAGAACTGGAGTGAATTCTTTTCCCGAGAAAACATTTACTGTAACACCTACCATGTATGGTAGAATAATTAAATCTCTAGAATGGGTCTTTATCGGATTCTTTAATTTTCCTGCTTTTGCAGATTTTATTTCCTCGATCAACTTTCTCTTATCATCTGTAATTCCTCTTGTGAGTGATCGTCTTTGTCTTGAATTGAATATTTGGAATAATTTCTCTAATGACATGTTGTCTAGCTCTTCTTTTGGCAATCCACGATATAGAAATTCTTTGACCATCTTATTTCTCCTCTGTTAGTATTGATGAAATTTCATTGTCCATATTATAGCATTCCTATCTTTGTGGCTAAATCTCTAGCTTTTTCTGTAGTTTCAAACTGGACAAATGCCTTCTTACCATAAATTGTTCTTGCTGTGTTTACATTGGTGGCTTTTTGATTGTATAGTGCACTTACAGCTTCCATTATTTGTGGTTTACTTGCTGCTTTATCTACAATAAAACAAATTTTACTTTCATTTTCAATCATAGCAAATGTTTTTTCAGTGATGTATGGTTTCAAAATGATTTTACTTGCTTGATCTACATTCATCGTGTTTTCACCATTAATTCTAGATGTATGGATTTTATTTTTGCAATTTCTTCTATTGCTGCTTTTGAATAAACTGTTAATCTAATAGGATCCGAACCTGGTGCTAGATCTAATACGCTCAAGTCTTTAACTGCTCTTACTTCTACTCCTGGCAGTGTACCACATGCTTTACTTATTTTTGATGAATCTTTTGTAACAAACAATACACTCTTTCCAACTTTTTTACTTCTTCCTCTAAGTGAAGCCTTTCCAGTACGTGGTTTTCTTGCTTGTAATCTCTCCACATCTTTCATCAATTTTAGATCTTCCAATACTTTAGACATTTGACTTGCTTTTGAAATCAATTCTATATCATTTGATACTATGATTGGAAATGATTTGATATCTTCTACTTTGTGACCTCTTGATTGTATCAAATCTTTTGATGCTGTTGCAGCTATTGCAGAACACAGTGCCAATTTATTTTCTTTTTTATTTAGTTTCTTGAAAATTACTTTATCTACAATTGGAGGATGAGCTTGCCTTCCACCTCTTACTGATGCAACACCACCTGCTTGACCCTGTCTTCCACCTCCACCACCTTTCATTTTTGCAATACGTGCTGTATGCTGTCCTGTTGGTGGGTCGTTTGATCTTGCCACTACATCCATGCCTGCAGTGGGATGTCTTCCCTGTGGTTGGAATTTATGTGAAGTTAGATTTGTAAATGCTTTGTGAATTAGTTCTGCTCTAAACGGAGTTGAAAATATTGGCGGAAGTTCAACTTCCCCATCTTTAGTTCCTGTTATTGTAAATGTTGTTGTTTTCATTATATTACTACCTCTAAAATATTTGGCTTGGAAATTTTTATTGGTGCATTTCTAATTTGGCTTCTTAGTTTGATTAATCTTCTATATGTTCCTGGAACTGAACCTTTTAGAATAATGAAATCGCCTTTTACTAAGCCAAAATGTTTGTATCCACCATCTGGGTTTATTTTTATCTGGTTATTTTCTGTATTGCCCATCATCATAATTCTTTTATCATATTCTGTTCTTTGATGGAATCCCATTTGTCCTGCTCTTGGAACTGAATACATGACGTTTGATGGTGAAATTGGACCTAGTGAAGCGACTTCTCTCACTGTTTTTCTTGATTTGTGTTGTTTTTTCTTGACTCCAAATCTTTGTATGACTCCTTGCCATCCTTTACCTTTTGTAATTGCTACAACATCTATAGTTGCACCTGTTTCAAAAATTTGATCAATCTTAATTTCTTTTCCTAATAATTCTTTGACATGGGTAAATTGTTTTTTAACATCGCCGCCACTAACTAATGCTTCAAAGATGTATGGTTTTTTCTGCTCTAATCCTGCAGCACGTGGTGATACTGCAACTATTGCAAAAATTTCTTTGATTCTGCCAAGCATTTTTTCTGCATTTTCAATTGATCCTTCTTTGTTTTTTAAATTAATTTCTTTTGAGATACTTTTTGGAAATTCATCTGCATATACATCAAATTCAGCATGTAATCCATAATGATCTTTTGAATAGCCTCTAACTCCTAATATTGAAACTGGTGGAGTAACTAAAACTGTTCCAAGACTAACCAGTTGTTTTCCTGCATTTGGAGTTTTCTCACGATCATCTATGGTCACTATTTGTACACACCCTGCCTTGAAACCACAATGTGCTAAAATTTTTGGCTCATTTGAATTATTTTTTGGCCATGATCTGATTCTGCCTTCCATACTTTTGGCACGTTTCCTTGGATAGTATGCGGCACTACCTCTACGTGGTTGAGCATATTTTCTATGTCCCATGGATAAATCGAAATCGTCTTCAACCGTCTAATAAACTATGTGAGATGTGGTTAACCTATTAAAATTATTAGGTTAACGAACTATTTCAATTATGATCAAGGTCTTATCGAATTATTTACAAAATTCCAAATCGTTATTCCACCAATGATTATTCCTATAGCACCTAACCCCATTGCTAAAATTAGAAAATTTCGTTTTTCAGCCATATCTTGTTTTAGCCTATTCTATGCGAATTAATTATTGATAATGTTCCTAGAATTGCTTCTTCCAAACGTACTGTTTCTGTTGTTTGATTTGGAAAGAAGTTTAATGTTTTAGCATTTTGAACATTTTTCATTTTACCGCCAAGTATTTCATGTACTCCTTTCTCGGGCGAACCAAAAACTACCAAAATTGGAATATCTGAATCTAGGTATTTCGTTAGTTGCTCTTTAGTGGCTGTCTTTCCTTTTCTTGATGTGATAATTATATTTCCTTGCCATTCAGTTAATAATGAAAATAAACTTGCTCTCTCTTTTACTGCAAATCCCCAATACATTGGAGCTTCACTTCTTTGAATTTCTTTGACTGAAAAATCAGGATATCCAGTTTTAAACTGAACAGTTACTCTTTTCCCTACATTTTCTTTTCCAAAAAATGGTATCAACTCATTGATTCCAACGTCAACAAATCGCTTGCCTTTGATACTTACTACGACTCCTTCTCTTACATCTCCGCTGTTTATTTTTCTAGGATTTGCTGGTGTTGAGTGACTAGGAATTTTCAATGGCAGTAAAACCCCTGCAAATTTTAACTCGTTCATTTTTGGAAAAAGCCTTCTTCGTAAAAATTGAGGTGTTTCTAAATATTTTAAAATAGTTACAAGTAAGTTTCCGTCTTCTTTGTAATTTCCTTCTTGATATACATAGATAGTATCTATTTTAAAAATTGCACAGGCTCTAGCAAGAACAGATATCTTTCTAGTCTTATCAAGTTTTAAGGATTCATCAGATAATGCTGATTCTGGAATTGCAACAGATATTTTCAAAGTAATTTAATCACATATTTAGTTGTAACTTACTATTTTTTTTCATGAGGATATTTTTCTTTAGCTATTTTTGCATATTTTGCTATTTGTTCATCTGATACTAATTCAAATAGACTTGTTTTTGATTTGATTTGTGCCATTCTAATGTGACTTGTCCCTTCTTTATCTTCACTTGATAGATAAATTGCTGCAGATGCTAATACTGATGCATCATCTAAAGATAATTCCTTCTTGTATGTTTTCTCTAGAAAATCAGTTACTTGATCTGACCCTGAACCAATTGCAATTGCATCATATGAAATGTAAGTTCCACTTGGATCTGTTAGGTAAAGCTGAGCATTATTGTTAACTACTCCACCTAAAATTAATGCAACTCCGAAAGGTCTTACTCCTGCATATTGTGTAAACTGTTGACATTGATCAGCTAAATGTTTTGCAATTGTTTCAACTTCCACTGCTTCATCATAAATCATCTTATTACTTTGAGAAAAGAACCTTGCATTATCTACTTGACTTCTGGCATCTGGGATGTATCCTGCAGCAGCTACTCCTACATGATCATCAATTTGAAATATTTTTTGAGCAATATCTGTTATCTGTAATTTTCTTGGTTTTTCTTCCACTGCAATTACAATTCCTTCTTTGGATTTTATTCCAACTGCAATTGTTCCTCTTCTTACAGTTTCAATGGCATATTCTACTTGGTAAAGTCTACCATCTGGTGAAAATACCGTGATTGCTCTATCATAACCTTGTTGTGCAGGAAGCATTTGATTTCAGTGCTTTGAAAGTTTAATTAAAGCGTTACTTGTCTTTACTAAAATTTATGCATGATGATAGATCAGGCTCAATATTCAAGTAATGCCATAGATCATGGTATTTTAATAAAAATCATTTTTGTTTTCTGATTAAATTAAATAGATGGTATACTTTTTTCTATAAAAATATGCATTAATCCAGTATTTCATTTCAATAGAATAGTGTTTTCTTAATATGAGCAAAAAATCCAAGAAAGTTTAATTTGAGTCTGGCTATTTATACTGCCGTGAGATTTGAAATTCAATTTTCTGGACATGAGAATATTAGATCAAATCATCAGAAAACAATTGAAATCACAAAAGAATCGCATCTTACTCCAAGTGGTGATTGTATTATTGGAGTTAATGCATCATCTGGCTGTGCCGATTTACCGTCCTCATTAAAAAAAAAATTGCAAAATCCAAATTCAAAAGTATTGTTTTCAATCAAAGTAGGTAAACATGAATTTAATGTTGAGGGCAGAGGTCATGAGAATCTTGTTCTTACTCATATGGATGACATCGTAATTAGAAAAAGTAACTTCGTATGTCCTAGAACATTGGCTGTTAAATGCAATAAAGCATCTGATCTTATCCCAAGAGAGATGATATCACTACTACAAAATCCAAAAACCAAAGGAACGTTAACCATCATAATTGATTAGATCTGTGACAATTTTATATGAATACGTTTAATCCATAATATGGGTTTAAAGACAAAAATTTTCATCCTAATCCCATTGGTAGTATTTGCTACACTAATTTTTGGAATTGCGATGTATATGGAAATTTGTAAAAATTCTAGCTTGGCAATCATTGATTGCTAGCCTGTTTCAATAGTGAATCCCTTTTCATTTATTTCCTGTTTTAGTTAAATTTGATTCAGCAAGAATTCTTAAACTATTAGTTTCTAATAATTTCATGCAAAAACCCATAATCGAATTACAAATATCACAACAACCTACTGAATCTGAATTAAAAAAACTACGGGAGTATCTTAAGGAAATGCCCCTTGATGATATTCTCTCTGGTCTAAAGTTTGCCAAAAATCGATGGTCTGCAAAAGATGCTGGCACGCTAAAAGTTGGAAGAAAAAGTATTATTCAAAAAGAAGTCCATTCTGTTACATCCGAGCAAGCTCAATGGAGATTAAAAAATTGGAAAATGATGATTGCCAATTATAGACGTAGAGGATACAGTTATCCCACAATATCTAGAATTAAAAAAATCTTAATTCAAAAAAGTAAAAAGAAAATAAAATAAAATTAGATCTTAATCAAATTAAAACATCGGATGTTCTTCTCTGAATAATTTCATGTTTTAGATTGTCTGGAATGTCTGGAATTGATGATTTTGTTTGTCCTGCAATTACTGAATGTGCCTCTTCAAGAATTGCTAGTGTGTCTGCACTTGTAACACTTCCCGTGTTCATCAAATCACTTCCTTCAATTGAAGAGCCCGTCATTACGTCTCCTAATATTTGTGACAAGTCTTGCATGGATGATGTTGCTTCTGGCATTATTCCACTAAGTGATGGACTTAATCCCCTGATTATTGACATGCACGGACTAAGTGTTACTACAACATCTCCAAGTTCTGATACTGTATTGAGTCTTAACTGAATTTGCTCCATTGATAGTTTTGCTCCGCTTACCATATTTTTCATCTTTCTAACTTGAACCAGTTCATTTGCATATGCCTGAGCATATGCATTATTATGTGACTTTTGAGCATTAACCACCTTTTCAAAAATTCCGTCATGTTTAATTTGTAACTTTTCTGTAATTCCCTCTAATTTGCTAATTTGAAATTGTAATTTTCTTTGTGCCTCTTCAATTCTTGTTTTTAATGGAATATCTGGCTTTACTCTACTCATTACTCTTTGAGAAATGCTTTCTCCTTCCGCTTTATTCCATGAATTACTTATCAAATCTTTATTTCCTCATTAATGATGTGAAATTTTGTTTTAAATGAATTTGTCACTAGCGTATGTGTAACCACAGTAACATGGGGGTTTGGTTACATGTTAGCCAAAGGTAAATGTGTATATTTGAAATCCTGGAGTCTCTACAAATATTTCTAGAGTATGTTCTTCAGGCTTATCTGTCTGGACAATATTATACAATCTTGGTTCATGCACATGTACTTGTCCATTAACTCCTACATCTTTTCCATATATTGAAGGGTCAATAGTCATACCATCAATGTTAATTCTTAGATTAGCTTCACCAGCAGTTACAATATTGACCTCTTTTCCACTGTATGGAAGAACAATAGAGCCTGAATTAGAAACTAACTTCATACTCCCTTCCAAATTCTTCCATGTTCCATCAAGATAGAAGTAATGGAGTTGCGTCGATTTTGGGATAGAATATATGACATCTTGATTTGGTTTGAATCCTTCTGGACTTCCAAGTTGATTTCTTCCGGTGGCAAAATCATACCCGAAATACAATTCAGGTGTTCTAATCCAAGAATGCTCAAATTCTTTTATTTGTACTAGTTCTTCATCTAGTATCGGTTCTATTCCCATAGAGTCAGATCTTTCTTTGAGTAATTTCTGAATTACTTTTTCAGTCTCTTGATATCCTCCTTCTCCAATGTGATCATATCTAATATATCCTTCATGATCTGCAATATACTTGCGAGGCCAATAATTATTTTCAAACGCCTTCCATGTTTTCTTTTCATTATCAAGCACCACAGGATATTTTATGCCATATTTTGCTACAGCATTTTTTACATTTGTAACATCTTTTTCAAATTCAAATTCCGGAGAATGAATGCCAATTATCAACAAGCCTTCATCAGCATACTTTTCATTCCACGATGTAATAAAAGGTAAAGTACGAATACAATTGATGCAACTATAAGTCCAGATATCATACAATACTACGCTTTGATCAATTTTTTCTTGTAATTCATCAGGGAGTGTATTGATGTATTCTGATATTCCAACTAATTTTGGAGCTTTTTTGAATTCAGATTTATTTATTTTATTTTCATTAGTTACAATATTTGTTTGATTGTCTCCATTTTTGAATTCTAAAACTTGAGATTCTAGAGATGATAAAAATAGACTGAATCCTATCACTGCAGATACAATTACTATTCCTAAAATTAATGGAATCTTTATTTCTGTTCTCATATGATCACCCTAATGATATCAGCTCATTTAAAAGTGGAAAGTTTGCAATGTATGCAAGCTGATTTGTAAATACAAGAATTCCCAAAATTATGATAAATCCACCTAATATCAAATTGTAATATTTTAGATGCTTGCTCATTGCTCTAATTACTCTTGTAGCCCTTGAGAAAAATACACCCATCATAACAAATGGAATTCCCAAGCCTAAAGAATATGCCAATAACAAATGAAATGATACTGATGGAGTAGTTGCAGCTAAAGTTAGAATCGTTCCAAGTATAGGGCCTACACATGGAGTCCATCCAGCGGCAAAAGCTAGGCCAAATACAAAAGATAGCGGATAACTTGATTTTTTTCTTTTTGGAAAAAATTTCTTTTCTACATTTAGAGTTCTGATCTTTGTTGATAATAACAAAAATATTCCAAATGATATGATGATTATTCCTCCAATATAGCTTAAACTTTGTAATATGTCTCCAGCTACACCAGATAGAACGCTATTAATTAAAACACCCAAAGCCGAAAATACTACTGAAAATCCTAATACAAAAAATACAGTATTTAGGATTATGTTAGTTCTGTTAATTGAGATGGCAGATCCACTTTTAGAACCAAGTTCTGTAACTGTAGTACCTGATATGTATGCAAGAAAAGCTGGGATCATTGGAAGTATGCATGGGGCAACAAATGATCCTAGGCCAGCAATTATGGCTACAAGTATTGTGACATCTGTCATGAATTAAAGTGTAAATTTTTCTTTTAAAAGATTGTTCCAAATCTTGTCTGATGCAAAGACATTTCGTTTTTATCTAGGTTAGAACTGTTTGTAGCATGAACAAGCGTTTTGTTATTGTGGGTATTGTTTTAGGCATTATTGTTGCATTTGCTGTTTTTATTGGTTCACCCGCTGTCGGTGGCTTTGATATGTTCAGATAATGAATAGTGGCTGTTTCTATATTCTAAATATGGTCAAAAATTAACACCAAAATTATTATTATTACGATCATCTTTCTGTTTTGATTAATTCTTTTATTGTTTCCAATTTTGCCTATAATCACTCATTTTGAATTTGTTATATGCTATGAATGCAGTTTTACACATTAAACGCTGATTTTTGATTCATGTTTTGAATTTTTTAGCAGCTTGTTCAAAAATAGCCAATGTGATATTGATATCTTTCCTAGATAACCAAGCGGTAACTGATATTCTTAATCTTGCTTTGTTTTTAGGAACAGTTGGATATCTTATGGGTTGGGCAAATACTCCTTTTTCAAAGAGAAATTCTCCAAAATTCATTGCTGTTTTTTCTTTACCAATGATAATTGGAATGATGTGTGTTTTTGAATCAATTTGATAACCTATTTGTCTCAAACCTTTAGCAAGTAGGTTTGTATTGTTTTCTAGTTTTTTTCTTTGTTTTTCTCTATTTGATTCAAATCTTTTCAATGAATATTCAACTAAAAATGATGGCAGTGCTGAAGTGTAGATAAAAGATTTTGATTTGTTTATGCACAAGTCTATTACATTATTTTGTGATGACACATATCCTCCAAATGATCCTAGACCTTTACTTAGGCTGCTAATATACAAATCAATTTTTTTTGTGACATTAAAGTAATTTGGAGTTCCTTTTCCATCTGTACCAATAACAAAATCTCCATGTGCATCATCAAGTATGGTAATTGCTTTTGATTTTTGTACAATTTCTGTGATCTCTTTTAGTTTTGAGAAATCTCCATCCATACTAAATACTCCTTCGGTGATAACAAATTTGTTTTTACCTTTTTGTTTGAGTTTTTTATTTAAATCACCCATGTCATTATGTTTGTAAATTGAAACTTTTGCTTCTGCAAGCTTGCATGACTCAATTATACTTGCATGATTTAATTCGTCACTTAAAATTAAATCTCCTTTTTTTGCAACCGCCGTAATCGAACCTAAATTAGCCATATATCCTGTAGGATAAATCAAACTAGTTTGTTGTGATTTATGTTTTGCAAGTTTTTTTTCTAGTGTTTTATATGATTCGTCATTTCCTGAAACTAATCTTGAGCTTGATTGCATTTGTTTTATTTTTATTTTTGTAACTGGCATTCCCAAATAATCATTTGAACAAAGGTTTAGTAATTTTTTTCCATTAATTGTAATATGTGCGTGATTTGATTTACCATATCTTAATTTTCTATAAAGATTGTTTTGTTTTATTTGCTCTAATTCCAAATCTACAAAGCTTAGTTTATGATTCAAGACTGACTGTTCTAAATTGAAATTAATCATGCGTAAATCCTTTTCTTATTTTGTTGTTTTTTAACTAACATGTTGTTAATTCTAAATTATATGTTAATACTTACAAAATGCATGTGTGACCAATCAGGCTCAAGATTCACGGTAAATCTTAAATCTTCACAACACATGACACAATAGATTTGGATAACAGTATAGAGAGAACATTTGAAGATCAAAGAACTATCGTGGAATTAGAATTAGCAATAAAAAAATTAAAGTTTCAAAGAAAGAAAAAATTAAATGTTAAAGTATTTGAATCATAATTTAATTTTTATTATAACAAAATCTAATGTGGAGATTATTTTTTTGATTAAGTAACATGTTATTTCTTAATTATGGTAAATATGTCATTGTTTTTTCATAGAATTTTCTACATGGGTTAATTATGCAATTGCAATTTTTATTGTATAGATCTAATATGAAAAATACGATTGTTAGGCTTCTAGGCCCATCTTCTTGATCATTTTAAAATCTTTTTCAGAGTCATTTCCACCCATTGTAAGATATCCTGATGTGATTATACCATTTGCGCCACTTTGCAATAACTCTTCACCTGAATCATCAAGATTTGTTTCTCTCCCACCTGAAATTTTTATCACAGATTCTGGTAAAAGAAATCTGATCACTGAAAACATCCTTACAATCTCAGAATTTGCTATTTTTGTTTGTAATTCTAATGGAGTTCCAGGAATTGGAACCAGTATATTTATGGTAACCTCTTCAGGATAGAGTGCGGCTAATTCCAGTGCTAGTTCCATTCTTTGTTTTCTTGTTTCTCCTAACCCAATAATTCCACCAGTACACAGTTCTAATCCTGCATCACGTGCAATTTGTAGTGTTTTTAATCTGTCATCATATGTGTGTGTAGTACAAATCTCTGGAAATTTTGATTTTGAAGTTTCTAAATTATGATTATACCTTTTTACATTAAGTTCTTTGAGTTTTTTTGCTTGTTTTGGTGTAAGAAATCCTAGACTGCACTCTACATTAATCCCTACTTTATTGTTAATTTCTTTAATGATATTACAAACTTTGTCAAAATCTTTAGGAGATGGCTCTCTCCATGCTGCAACAAGACAGTATGATTCTGCTCCTTCTTTTTTTGCTTTACTTGCTTTAATCACTACTTCTTCTGCTGTTGGTAATTGATATGTTTCAATTCTAGTATCAAAAAATGCAGATTGACCACAGAATGAACAATCTTCACTACATGCATTTTTTTTAATATTGTTTAATTGTTCTACATCTATTTTATTTCCATTAAAATCTCTAGTGATCTGATTTGCCGCTCTAGCTAATTCTTTGATGTTTTCATCTGATATGTTAAACAGTTTTTCAACATCATTACTTGATATTCCAATTCCTGAAAATACCTTTTCTTGACATTCTTTGATAAATTCCAACATATCACTCATGATATTTTGCCTAAAATTCCATTAAAAAAGATTAGTGACATGAAAATCATCATTTATGCGTATGATTCATACTTTGTAAAATCCTCATTTGTTGCTTTTATCTTGTAAAGTTGATTAAAGAATTGATAACCCATACTATTTGTAATTGATTAATATCTATACTATTTGGTTTTGTGCTGATTTGATGGTGGCTATTGTTTTGTTTAATAGTAAATCTAACTCTTCTTCAGATATTGCTAATGGTGGTACAATCATGACAACATTGCCTAATGTGCGAAGGTAAATCCCATGTTTTTTTCCTGCTTCAAAGAAAATTTTGTTTATTGATTTTTTAGGATTGATTGGTATTTTTTTCTTTTTATCTTTGACTAACTCTATTCCCATAAGCATTCCCTTGTGTCTAATGTCTCCCACTGTTTTTATTTCTGTTATTTTGTCATAATATTTTTCAAAAACTTTTGATGTTTTTTGAATTTTTTTGATCAAATTGTTTTTTTGATATAATTTTAGATTTTCATTTGCAACTGCAGCAGATATTGGATTTCCAGTAAATGTATGCCCATGAAAGAGATGCTTCCAATCATTAAATTCACCTAAAAATGAATCATAAATTTTTTTATTTGTTAAAGTTGCAGCCATAGTCAAATATCCACCCGTTAACATTTTTCCATATGCTACAATATCGGGAATGCTTTTTTCTTCTGTATATTGTATCATAGAACCTAAACGTCCAAAACCTGTTGCTATTTCATCTAATACTAGCAACACATTGTATTTTTTACATAGTTTACTTATTTTTCTTTGAAATCCTTTTGGAAATATGTTTACTCCTCCTGCAACTTGTGCTCCACTTTCCATAACAAATGCTGCAATTTTATCATCTTTGGAAAATTGTTTTTCAATTTTATCTATGCAAAAATTCTGATAATCAAAATAACTGTATCCCTTAGGAATTCTATACTTGTTTGGTACTGGAGTTTGTATTGTCGTGAATAACTGTTTTTTAAATTTACCAAAAAATTCTGGAATATAACCTACAGCCATCGCACCAAACGTATCACCGTGATAACCATTTTCTAATGCTGCAATCTTTGTTTTCTTTCCTTCTCCAATGTTATTCCAATATTGTAATGCTAACTTGAATGCAATTTCCATTGCAGAAGAACCATTATCTGAATAAAACACTTTATGCATTCCAGGTGATATTTTTACCAGGCTCTCTGCTAGTTTTTCTGCAGGTTGATTTGTTAAATTAAACATAGATGAATGTTGGAGTTTCTTACTTTGTGTTGCAATTGCATTGACTAATTCAGGTTTGGAATGGCCCCACACATTACACCACATTGATGCAACTCCATCCAAAAGATTATTCCCATCTGAATCTGTAATCCACATTCCTTTGGCTTTGACAATCTCATTAAATGAATCCCATTCTCTCATCTGTGTATTTGGATGCCAAACAAAACTCTTCTTTTTCAAACGATCTTTGTAATCCTAATTGATCTTAATAATTAAACGATATCTGTTTAAAAGAAATTCTAGTTTTCTTACATTGTATAAAAAGAATTTATTCAGGATTATTATGCCAAATTCAAATATGATTTTTCTATACACATTTGCTTAAAAATTAATCTTTAGATTCATCAAATTTTTCATCTTGTTCATAGTTTTCTTCAAGATCATGCTGATGTGTTTCTTCTTTCATCTCTTCTTGCTTTAATTTCTTTTTTTCAGAATCATTTGCACTATCTCTAACTTTTTTCATAATACAATACTTACGTAAACTATTCAATAATCCCATATTTTTCTCTATTTTGTGTGAACTTAAGGTTTACGATGTTGTATCTACTACAATTTTTTATATTACATATTTTACAAACCTGAATAGATTTCTTGAGATTGTATCGCGTTAAATCAAACCAAGACGTTCTCTACATATTTTACAAATTGGAATTTTATCTGAATCTATTATTATTTCAACATTACTTGAATGACAGAGATGACATAACCCTTTCATTTTAATTACCAAAAACCTTCTGAACAATCTGTACAATTGTGTTGTGGTATTTGTCTTGTCTTTCACTTATTCCGACTTTGTATTTTGTACAATTACTTTGTTTCATACTTCTTGTCATATTGAATGTGTATTAATGTAGGGTTTTAGTGAATATGACCGTTTTATCTGATTATGGATTTTGAAAAAATTTATAAAAATGTAAATAATTAGTCTCTATTTATTTTAAATCACTGTTCTTTGAGTTTATTTGTATCTAAATTTAACCCTAGATTTTTTGTAATGTGAAAATCACTGTAAAATAGTGCAATCTACTCTGTAATGCTTGACGATTTGATTTTGAGTATTTACATGAAAAATTATGAAATAAGCTGGTTCTTATAGGAAACAAACTACCCACTATTGATCTTATTTTTGGTTTTACAAATTATCAATACAGATACTATCTGTGGACGTTGTGGAAAAAATGGCATGTTAACAGATAATGTAACCGGAGAAAGATTTTGCGGAAAATGTGGATACGTTATTTCTGAAATATTATCTGATTCTGGACCTGAATGGAGATCATTTTCAAAAGAAGGTGGTACGGATCCAACTAGAACCGGTGCTCCAACATCGCTTACCATACATGATAGAGGACTTGCTACAATTATCAATCCAATAAACCGAGATTCATCTGGAAAACCACTTACATCTGCTATGAAAAGTACCATTGAAAGACTAAGAACATGGGACAGTAGAAGTAAAGTTCATGCTTCTGCAGATAGAAATCTTAGACAGGCATTAAGTGAATTAAACAGACTAAAAGACAAACTTTCACTTTCTGATGCTGTAATTGAAAAGGCAGCATACATTTACAGAAAAGCATTAGAGAAAGGTCTTGTAAGAGGACGTTCAATTTCAGCATTAATTGCATCTGCACTTTATGCTGCATGTAGAGACACAGAAACTCCTAGAACCCTAAAAGATGTTTCAGATGCAGGTAATATTAAGAAAAAAGACATTGCTCGATGTTATAGATTGTTACATCGAGAATTAGACCTAAAGATGCCTGTAGTTGATCCAATTCAATGTGTTGCCCGTATTGCAAGCAAGCTTGGAATTACAGAAAAGACAAAACGTTATGCAGTTAAAGTACTCAAAATAGCTCAAGAACATGAAGAATCAGCTGGCAAGGATCCAATGGGTCTTGCAGCAGCTGCACTATATTTAGCATGTGTTAAAAATGGTGAAAATATGACTCAACGTGATATTGCTGAAGCTGCCAGTGTAACTGAGGTTACAATAAGAAATAGGTACAAGGGTTTAAGATTAGATCAAGATATAGCTTTGTAGGTTAAAAAAATAATAAAAACATGACACAAACAAGACCTTTAATTGCAATAGTGAATGTTGTAGCGTCTGCAACAATAGATCAAAGGTTGGATCTTTTAGATATAACAAAAAAATTTCCAGATGTGGAATATCATCCAGACCAATTTCCAGGAGCTGTTTTCAGACTTAAAAATCCAAAAACTGCTACACTGCTTTTTAGCTCAGGAAAGATGGTGTGCACTGGTGCCAAATCACAAGAATTAGCAGAAACTGCAGTGTCTAAAGTAGTGGAGATATTGAGAAAGGGTAAAATCAAAATTAAAAATAATGCTGTAGTTACAATACAAAATATCGTTTCATCAATTAATCTTGGAGGTAGAGTCAATTTGGAGCAAGCAGCTAGGACACTTCCTAGGAGCATGTATGAGCCAGAACAGTTTCCAGGATTAATACATAGAATGTTAGATCCTAAAACTGTGATTCTAATTTTTGCATCAGGTAAATTAGTCTGTGTTGGTGCTAAACTTGAAAAAGATATTCATCGTTCTGTTCATCAAATTCATAGTATGCTTGAAGAAAAAAATTTAATGACTTATGACTAGTATTGTAACTTTATAAAAAGAGATTATAACGTTTAGTTATACCAGCATAATTCTTTATTTGTATCATTATCTGAACTCCTATTTTTCATAATACTTCTTTTATGATGTAAAATCCTGAAATATTATTTCTTAATGATCAATGAACTACTTTTTGAAGTAAACTATTATGTTTTTTATCCTATTTTTAGAAAGAAATTATGTCGTAGGATTGATGGTTTTTTTGTTATCTCTGTCTCTCTTACAGAAACTACAGTACTCCTCTGATGAATTACGATTCATTGGAGTTAAACAATCATGACAATATTTCATAAATACTATATGTTAAATCAAGTATATTAAGAAATCAACGATATAATTATGGTGTTGCTAGTTTATCTTTAATTGATCATGTTCATCGTATTTTCTATTACCACATGATTCACAAATCCAAACTATTCTATAATTATCCTCTTTACTCTCTTCTCTTTTTTCCATTATCCTGTAACAATCAAAACATATCTCTGTCTTCATTTTTCTGTTGTTTTTATTACCTGTCCACGCTTATACTCGTTGTAATACCCAATACACGCATTAAGCTCTTTTAAAAAATCCTTATCTTCAAAATCTCCCTTTTCTAAATCTGCCCAATACGTAAGAATGTCCTGTTTCAATAATGCCAGTGTTTTTTCTTGCATGATTATAGCTAGTTTCTCTAGGATACATACCCATGGATAAGATGATTTTAGTCACAAAAATGATACTTTACAATAAAATGTTGATTAAAATCAAAAATTAGTTATCTGATTTCAGTTTATTGTTGTATTTCATTACCTTTTTGGAATATCAATAACAAGAAGTTGATATCATTAGATAAGTGAAAGATTAATCAATAAAATATTCTAGTGAATTATTATTGAATTCCATATTTATCACAGGAACTGACACTGATGTAGGAAAAACATATGTCGCTACTGGCCTTGCAGTCACTCTTCGAAAGATGAAAATTGATGTAGGAGTAATGAAACCTTTTGCTGCAGGAATTGCACAAAAAACTGGATTCAAATCCGAAGACGTCGAAATTTTAGCAAATGCTGCGCAGGTAAATGATCCTGAAATGTTACTAAATCCGCAATTTTTTCCAATTGCTGCATCTCCTTATACTGCATTGAAAAATTTGAAAATAACACCAAACATCAAACTGATCTTAAACAGATTTGAAAAATTATCAAAACTACATTCAATGTTGTTAGTCGAAGGAATGGGTGGTATAATGACTCCTATTCTTCAAGATTACTTTGTAACAAATTTGATCAAAGATATGAAATTGCCTGTAATAATTGTCACCAGAACAAAAGTCGGAACTGTAAATCACACCGTAATGACCTGTAATATGTGTGAAAAATACAAAATTCCAGTTAAGGGCATCGTAATTAATAATTTTGATACTGGTGGATATCCTGTCAAGGAACTAAAACGAGATTTAGAAAATTTAACAAATATGTCTGTATTGGGATCAATTCCATTTATAGATGATATGAGTGATGCATCATTATATCGTGTTTTCAAAAAAAATATTGATTTTAAATCTCTGTTAAATTAATTAAATACGTAATATTTTGAATTTGCTTTGGCCTTGTACATTTACAAATTGTGCAATATCATAAATTATTTTTGAAAATGAACTATTCTTCTTTTCAATAACATATGTTTTGTTTTGAAAATCCATTTTCTTTGTAATTACTAGCCAAATATTATCTTTAATTGGTTGAATTTTTTGTAATTGGTCAAGTTTTTGTTCTATTGTATTTTTATCACTAGTTTTTGGGATGCATACTATCAAAGTTTTTTTTGGATCAATTTGCAGCGTTTTTAAATCTGGTATGATGATATCTATTTGTATCCCGTTATGTTCTATTTTTCTTTGGCTCGATATTACGGCATTTGTTAAAAGATAATGTAGCAATCCTGTGGCTAAAATTTCTAGGTTCTCTTCTTTTTCTCCCATCAAAACTACTTTGTCATAACAATTTTCTAAAACATCATCAATTATTTCAGTAAATTTTGATTGTGATATTAGTTCTTGAATTCTTTTTTCTGATTTTTTTAGGTAATCAAATAAGAAGTCTTTGATTAGATTTGGTTCTTCTTGCATTATTCATTGAATATATATCGTCTTTCGCCTCTTGATTCAACAGTGGTATTGACATCCACTAAGACAAATTCTCTTTTTGTATGAAGCATTGGTTCTTCTGGTGAGAGCTTATTTTCATGTAGTATTTCGTATTCTTGCAGTGTAAGTTTCCTTCTTGGAGCAAGCTCTGCTTCTAAATTCATATTTTTTACAATTTCTTCGTATTGAGGTTGAATTGTACCACTAAACACCATTGCACTACTTCCACTTCCATATGAGCCAAATCCAACACGTTTTCCATTCAAATCAATTCCCTTTTGATATTCAAACTCGAGGCAGCTTCTAAACCCAAGATACAATGACGCTGTGTATAGATTCCCAATCATCTTTGATGCAATTAACGAGCTTGCAAGTTTTGCTTCATACACTTCTTGAAATTCTATTGTCTTTGTAAATAATTTTGTAAATTCGTGGTCTTTTGCCATAAATTCTTCATCTCCTAATACTGATTCGATTGTTCCACGCGGATCCTTTGGTACTGGTTCTTGTATGCCCATCTCTTGGATTATTTTTTTCCATCTTGGAAGTTGGCGCCATTCATGTCTTACAAGATACGCAAGAGCCTTTTTGCCCATGTTACTGTATGGTAAGTGCATGTTAAGATAATCCATATGATCTAGTATTGTTTCACCTGACTCTAATTTCATTAATCCTGACGAAAGAGCTTTTTTCTTGTAAATTTCTAGTGCTTTTCTTACCTGAATCATATACAAAAGATTAGAATACTGACCATGTACAATTGGTGTTTCTTTTCCAAATGGTCTGTAAAAATCATATTCGTCTTTAATTGATGTCGCTGTTGCTTTAGGATCAAATGCCAGTAGTCTTGGCTCATCATTGAGTAGCATTACTACTGCACCAGCTCCCTGTGTCATCTCTCCACTAGAACCCATATCATATTTTGCAATATCTGATACTACAACTAGTGCATGTTTTCCTTCTGCTTCTCCTGCTCTAATCCAATTAGTATTATCATAAAGTGCATAAGAACCGCTAACACAAGCAAATTTTGTCTCTACTCCACCACAGTGCTCAAAAGCACCCTGACCGTAAACCTGCTCTAACATTCCAATGACATAAGAATTCATTGCCTTTGATTCATCAAATGAAGATTCAGTGGATACATACAATCTTCCAATGTCTTCTGGAGATAACTTGTTTTTTTGCATAATCTGAAGACATGCGTTTGCTGCAAGACATGCTGGGTCTTGATTAGTATCGACAATTGCCATCTGAGATACTCCCAAACCTTTTTGGAGTTTTTCAGGATCTAGTCCTCTGGCTTTTGCAAAATCAGCTGCATCTATGTATAATCTTGGTATGTAAATTGCAATGTCATCTATTCCAGCTGCCATCTTAGCTTGCCTCCGTCTATACTCATATAAGGATATTGAGCTAATTCTATCTTACTTCTCAGGGAATTTTTACAATTTTTTATGTACTTTTTGCTAATTGATCTATGATTTTTCTATTTTTCCAACTCTGAATTGAAAATTCTTTCAAAAATATCATATGGTTGAGCCCCTCCGATCTTTGTTATTTTATTATCGGGGCCAATAATAAAAAATGCCGGGGTTCCTGTCAATCCCAAGTCCTTTGCATCCTGATTACTATTTGTGATAATTGAAGTGTATTTTGAATCTAACATACAATTGGAGAATTCATCAATATCCAATCCTATGTTCCTTGCAAATTGAAGTAAATTCTCAGATGATGCCCATCCGTTATTTTCACCTGTCCAATGATCATACAATGTATCGTGGTATTCCCAAAATTTTCCTTGATCATCTGCACAATGAGTGGCATGAGCTGCAGTAATGGAATCTGGACCAATTATTGTATAGTCTTTAAAAATCACTTTAACTTTACCTGTCTCTACATAATTTTTAAAAAGATCATCTTCTGTTGTATGAAAAAACTGATTACAAAAATAACACTGATAGTCACCAAATTCCACCAATGTTACTGGCGCATTAGGATCTCCTAGAATTGGTGACCCATTTTCCATAAACGTATTTATTGTAATTTTTGCAGGTCCTGACTCTTGAATCATAGGTGTTGGTTCTACTGCAAGTTCTGGTTCATTATTTAATATGCCAAATGCCAGAAATACCACAATTATTGAAACTGATGTAATTCCGGCACCTATTGCCAAAGATTGAACATGAATCATTGACAGTTGAATTTTTTTGCGACATTTAGTCTTTTGTACAGCATTTTAATTTGTATGGATTTGAATCATTGATTGGAACTATTTGTTCTGTACCAGTTTCTAATATTGGAATTCTTAAGAATTAGTATTAATATCAAAAATTCATTAAAATTCATTTGTGATCCTATATCAAAGATTTAATTATTTTATAAACAATTTAGGGGCTTGCTTTCATTAAATTGAATGAATCGTTGTTATTTTAAACATGGAATTTTTATTCTACCTTAAACGTGGTTATATTAATGAGTTCTAAAGATGATGTTTTGATTATTGAGGACAGTCCTGCAATAGGTATGCTACTAAAAAATTATCTAGAAAAATTAGGTTATACGCAAATTTACACTTGTACTAATGGTTTTACTGCTATTGAAACATTCAAAGAACTTGTAACTTTGAAAAAACATCCAATAGTTTTACTTGATTATATGCTTCCAGATATGGATGCCAGATCAATTCTAACCCAAATGCTTGAAGTTCAACCAAATGCACGAGTTGTCTTGGAAACTGCTACTGAGAAAGACGATGAAGGAATTAAAGATCTAATTCGTTTAGGAATATACCAATATTTAGAAAAACCAATTCGTTTTGAAAATCTTAAATCTATTTTTGAAACTATTGAAAAAGAGCAGTCTTTTTTTGAAAAAGAATCTAAACAAGTTGAAATACTAAACCAAGAAGATCAAACAAAAATCCATGATCAGATCAATGTTATAATAAATTCTTCAAAACAAATTAGTTTAAGTTTGATAGAACAATTAATTGGATTTTCTAATGAATCTATTTCTTTTTATCTAAAAGAACTAGAAGATAAAGGAAAAATAATTCGTATTGATGATAAAAAAGAAATCGCTTGTAATCAGTGTGATTCTGTAAAAATAACTCAGACATTTTATTGTCCTTCTTGTAAGAGTTCAAATTTTAAACTAGGCAAACTAATTGAACATTATGACTGTGGGAATATTTCAGAAGAAAATACATATGGAAATGATATGTGTCCTAGTTGTAACAAGGTGATAAAAGCATTAGGTGTGGATTACAGAGTGATGCAAAATCACTATATTTGTAATAATTGTAAAGGATTTTTTTCGGAAATCTCAACTGATTATCTTTGTTTAAAATGTGAAAATAAGTTCAAATTTGATGAATGCAGATGGAAAACCAGTCCTAACTATAAAACAATCAGTATGTAACTATTCTATTTTTATTACATATGATGTTTAAACTAAAAAAAACTAGTGTGTTATAATGATCATTCTTGATATGAGATTGTTAATTGCATTATCAAATTCTATATCGGTTATTTGTCCTTGTTCATGCCAACTGTAAATTTGTTTAATCCATACAGGATATTTTTCAAATGACACTTCTTGAGGAATATCCGACAGGGACACAATTTTGATGTTGTTTTGTTTGAGATGAGAAATTAATTCTTCAAGTAATTGCATGCGTTCTTCATTTACTTGGTTTTTAAACTCACCATCTCTTACTGCAAAGTCTGAAGGCTGCATACTTACTAGTGCATAGCCGTATTGTTTTTGTTGGGTTTGTATTTTTGCCAACATTTTTTCAACAACTG
>JAHFUX010000027.1 GCA_023264875.1 Nitrosarchaeum sp. | reverse complement strand
AACTCAAAGCAAATTTGTTGTGCCAGCGTAGCTCAGCCTGGGAGAGCACTCGGCTGAAGACCGGGCCGTCGGGCGTTCAAATCCCCCCGCTGGCATTTTTTATTTTTTAAGATCTCAAATTTACAAATAACTTCTATACTTCAAAAATATGTATATTTCTGTACCTAGTTCTATGGAAGAATTATTTACTGTGTAGTGTCATAAAGTTTTTGACTTTAATGGGCAGTATTACTATATTTTCTATCCCAATACGGAATAAACGGTTGTACTACATTTCATACATAATGTTTTAATGATAACTGAGATTTAGATAAAAATTCTAGATGGGGGATTGATTTTAGATACAAAAAAACACAAATTCATCTCAAGTAAACATCAGTGCTGTTTTATCTTGATGTGATTAATTTAATGATGACTCTAACAAATTCTAAAATTTATGAATTAATAGAATTGTTTGATTCAATTAATTTCTAAAAATATCCTATATTAGACAATATACTTAGTATCTTTGATTTAACATGTATGAATTATCAAAACATACGTATTCGATTCTACTTTTTTAAAAGAATTATTCTGCATAATATTTAAAAACAGGGTAGCCTCTTGTTTTTCGACATTAATGACTGAAAAAAAGGCAGTAAAGAAAATAGCACCAAAGGCCAAAGCAGCAAAATCAAAGGCAAAAGTAACCACACCAAAGGCCAAAGCAGCAAAATCAAAGGCAAAAGTAACCACACCAAAGGCCAAAGCAGCAAAATCAAAGGCAAAAAAACTAAAAGAAGAACAAAGTGATGATATGGGTATTGTAATAGTAGATGATGATATCACCATTGATCAAGAAAAAGTAAATGAAGAAAGAAGAGCGTATCTAGAAGAATCTAGGTCTCAAGATGCGTATGATTAAAGCAATCTTTATTCGATCCAACATTACATATCAACTATGAAAGCACTGTGTTTGATTACTGTAAAACCAGGTAAAGTGGACATAGTAGTTGAGATTCTAAAGAAAAAACGTAAAATAGTAAAAGATGTAATGATAGTTACGGGTCGTGCAGATATTACTGCGGTATTACATGGTAATATCGATGAGATCAACAATACTGTAATAGATTTTAAAAAAATTAGAGAAATTGTAACCACTGAGACATTAATTGAAGTTGAGGTAAATATGGGATGGTAAGAGCAATCGTATTAGTAAAATCCCCTAAAAAATTAATTGCTGCAAGACTGCGCAAGGTCAATTCCGTTTATGACTCCTTTCCCACGAGTGGACAATTTGATGCCGTAGCTATTATCGAGGTAGAAGACCTAGGAAAAATCAAAGATGTTACTAATCAAATTCAAAAAATTAATGGCGTAGAAAGAACTGAAACTATGGTAGAAGTTCAATGACAAAGAATTTAACATACTTTGGAGTATACTGTTTGTGAATATCAAAAAAGTCGGAAATGTTATTTTAGCAGTTAAAGATCTTGATAAATCCATAAAATTTTATCATGAAATTATTGGACTACCAATAAAAATGCAAAGGCGTTCTTGGGTGGATTTGGGAACTTCGGGGGCTTTATTGAGCTTACATCCAGCATCTATAACTGCTCAACACATAGGCAGTTCTATTGAAAACGGAATTACGATAGGATTTTTGGTAGGAGATGTTGCATCTGCAGTTGAGGAATTAAAATCAAAGGGGGTAAAAATTCATCGGGACATTATAGATAAGGATGCAGGAAAAAACGCAGTCATTTTAGATCCTGATGATTATTTGATTTCGTTATTTGAGCCAACCTTTGAAGATAAAGCAGAACAGACAGGTGGATATCATGGATTTACTCCAGCTTAGAGTGTTTTTTTAATAGATGCTATTATTTTATCAATGTCTTTTTCCGGTCTATCAATTGAGATATAATATGTCATGTCGTCTTTTTGGAAAATTACAATAGATACTTTTTGGTGTTGTAGTAATACATGATCTAATTTACCAATTGCATTTACGGTGTCTTTTCTTAATGTTATTAATGTGGATATTATGAAAAATTCATTTTTGACTTGCTCTGATTTTAGCATAGGTTTTACATTAGGTCTAATAATTCCTGTCAGTGTTCTGCCATAGGCATTTACCACACCTGCATATCTGATCCTATCTGATAATTGGAGAATCTTTTGACATTTTTTCCTATATTGAATTATTTTATCTTTCCATATTTCAGCAGGTGTCTTTACCACAATCAAAATTAGATTTGAAATTAATAAGGATTCTTACTAATCTAAAAAAATTTCTTCTTGAAAATTAATCATATTTTAAAAATACTATGCCCAATAAATTAGTGCATTCTGGAATTAGATTCTTTTTTGTCATCTAGTTTTTTCTTTAATTCTAGATTTTCTTTTAATAATTTATCATTTTCTGTTTTTAATGTACTGACAGAATTTTGTCGACTAAATAATGGATGTCCCGGAGGAACAATCCCACCAGAATTCATGGTTAATAGTCCAGATGCATATCTCTGATATGATTGCTGAAACCCTTGTAGTTTTTTATTGATTGATGCATTTTCTTCAGCAAATTTTTCCTTCATTGGGTTTTCAAAAATTTTAAACAACGGATTAGATAAACCCGGAGGCAGTCTTGGAAATTGCAAAGCAAGATGAGGTATGTTTGGGTTTAACCCATAGATGTCTTTTAGCTGTTTAATTAGTAAATCTTCCACAATATCTTGCTATTTTTGCTATATTTTTGCCTTGTCTTTAGGCGTTTGATATACTGTGCAGCTAATTTGGAGTCATTTTAGCTCAATTTGAGCTGATCGCAGATCCTTATAGATTCCTGTTTTAGATCGCAAATACGCATGACAGAATCAATAAAGACATGTATCAGATGCAACAAAAACATCAAAGAAGAAGATCTACATAAAATTGTAATTTATGTGATTCAAGAAAAATTCACAGAGCATCATTATGAACATGTAGAATGCCCTGAAAAGTTTACTGTTTAACCACTATACTCATAAACTGGGTAAACTTTACCCGTTAACCTAGAACGGTATTTCCATTCGTTGTTTCTCCAAACAATTTCCTTAAATGAACTTTGAGAAGAGGGATGCAATCTATGATGTACATCGTCGCCAATTAATATTTGGTTTGGTTTTGCAAGTGATTGAATTTTGGAAGCAATATTCATTGCAGGGCCCATCAAATCAACAGGAGAAGCGTCTGGATTTGAACCATATCTAACAACTATGCTCTGACCAAAATCAGCACCAATTTTTACCATTAAATCAGGATAATCATATTGATTCAAAATAGGATTAATGCCTTTTTGGATTACTGTTAACATAGATTTTGCACAACTTACAGCATTATCTGCAGCTAAAAGTGGATTCTCAGTAGCAACAAAATATCCAATCACTGCATCACCTACAAATTTTAAAACATATCCACCGTGAAGTGTAATGACTGATGCCATCTCTAGAGCAAAAGAGCTTATTATGATTGCTAATTTGTCTTCAGGTAATTCTAATGTCATTGTAGTTGAACCCACTAAATCAACATAAAGCACTATTATGTCAAATTTGGAAAAAACATTTTTGCGCAGAAATTTTTCTGACTCATCTGTAATTCCAGTATATTCATAACCTTGTTTTAATGCCCCCCAAATCCGTTTCTGTGTTTCTAGAATCATTGTTTCAGAATCTACCACGTTGTGTTCTTTTTGGCCAAGTAACACATCTATCAAATTAGGACTGGATTGTTCAGTTGATATTTTGGCATTTTGTTCAATTTGAGATTTGTTGGATTCATCAGATGTGGACATTTTTTATCATCTCATTCTAGCGGAAAATCTGTATTGCAGATAGGACATTTCCCTCTCTTCCCCTTATAACCCTCATGGTAATACTGTAAAATCACGGAATTACAAATCTCACAGCGAATTTTTCCTCTAGCCATGCATAAAATAACCTGATTTTTCTATTTAAGAGATACTAGCTTTGATCTTAAGGTTTAAGGACAGTTAAAATTTGTTATTTCTTGTGCGTTTAGGTACACGATCTCCAAATGACTTTATTCAACACTTGAATAACAAAAATGAGAATATTCAGCAGTCATTTCTTGCAAAAATAATAGATCTTACCAAATCAATAAGTATCAAAGTCATGTTAGGAGATGCAACAATTACCGAGCAAAAAACTTTTGATCCTGCACTTGTAAATAGTTTCTATCAAACAATCATTAAAGATTTGAAAGACTGGTCAGTTCAAGAAGTTTCAATTTCAAATAATGAAGACATTAGAAGAATTTTTACCAAATTTGAGATTAGAGAAGGAAATTATCTTATTTCAGGACACATGTCAATACAATATCACGTGTTGTTATACTACAAACCAGATCAGCGTGTCATACAATTACAAAAAGAGTTATCGGAGATAATTGATTTGACAAAAAACAAAGAACAACAAATGTCAGATAACAGTGATCAATTTGTACTAAACAAATTAAAGGATAAAGGATACAAAGACTTTGATCATCAGAAATTATTTGAAATATTTTACGAAAACGATGAATTTAGAGAAAAAATATACAAAGAAATTGAAAAAGATATTGAAGTTGATTTTCAAGATTTATCAAATAAAAAAACTGATCTAATCAATGAATTAGACAATATGTTAGTTGAAACATATCAAACAAGTCCTGTCTTAATTGACGATACACGATTGATAACAGGTGAAGAAGGATGTTTGTGTACATTTGATATTGAATTTATCAGAAATAAAACAAAAGAAGGTCTCTTTGATCCTCGAAAGATCCCAGAGTCAGTAAAAGAAAATATTGTCAAACGCTTAGATGCCTTTTCTAAATTATTGGCACTATAATATTTGAAATTATTTAAAAAACAGATTCGCCTTTAGACCTAGACAAATGTCCGTATTGCAATAATTTAGTCATCCGATTAGGTTTGATGACTATTTTGAATTATTCTTTGTTTTCTCACAAATTGCGCACAAAATATGATTAAAAATCCAAATTTGAAATGGAAGAAGTCAAATATCTCTCTTATCTAGCAGAATTTCTAATGAACCCCACCTATAATGAAATACAAAATGCAAACTCTATGCGAGGAAATGAGGTAAAAAAAACACCATTAGTTTACTCGCCGATTTTTAGTAATCTTACAGGTTCACAAGTTTATCTAAAGGCAGAATTTCAACAAAAAACTGGTTCGTTTAAAATGCGTGGTGCATATTACAAAATAAAATTATTGTCTGCTGATGAAAAAAAACACGGCGTAGTTGCAGCATCTGCAGGCAATCATGCACAAGGTGTTGCATTTGCATCATCATTAGAAAAAATACCATGTACAATTGTTATGCCAAAAAATGCATCACCATCAAAGGTATCTGCAACCAAAGATTATGGTGCAAATGTGATCTTAGAGGGAATAAACTATGATGAATCATCTGCAAAAGCAAAAGAAATTGCACAAGAAACTGGTGCCACGATGATACATGCATTTGATGATCCACAAATTATAGCGGCACAAGGAGTAATAGGATTGGAGATTTTAGAAGACCTCCCTGATGTAGATGAAGTCTATGTTCCAATTGGAGGTGGAGGATTAGCTGCAGGAGTTTTAATTGCAATAAAAGAAAAAAATCCAAATATCAAAGTAATCGGTGTTCAATCAAGAGCATTTCCATCAATGTATGAATCTCTTAAAAATGGCTCATTAACATCATGCGGTGGTGCAAGAACCATCGCAGACGGAATATCGGTAAAAATACCAGGACAAATAACATTTTCAAAAATTAAAGAATTAATTGACGAGATAGTACTAGTTGATGATTCAGAAATTATCAAAGCAATGTTTCTGTTAATGGAGCGAATGAAATTTGTAGTTGAACCTGCAGGTGTTGTGGGTTTGGCTTATTTGATTTCAGCAAAACCCTCGCCTGGAAAAAAAGTCGTAGCGATCTTAACAGGAGGCAATGTAGACATGTATCTTTTAGGACAAATAGTAGACAAAGGTTTGGCTACAATGGGGCGTTTACTGAAATTATCTATTTTGTTACCTGACAGACCTGGTGCCTTTAAGGAGATAGTAGATGAAATCAGTGCAGCTAATGCAAATATTGTAGAAGTAGTACATGATAGGTTAAGCTCAAACATTAACGCAGGGTCTGCAGGAGTTACTCTAAGTTTAGAAACACAGGGAAAAGAACAGGCAGATAAACTAATTGAGGCATTACAAAAGAAAAACATTCAATTTAGTTTAATGACATAAATTTATTTGAATTTTTTTTTAACAAATTTACTAAGACCTTGTTTTTTCAACTCCTCTGATTCTTTTAGCACTGAATTATGCTGAATTGATTTATGTTGTTTTAATTTATTTTTTAGTTCGGGAAATTCATTTGCCAAAATTTTCATTGCATATATTCCAGCATTACTTGCTTTGTTTATTCCAACTGCTACAACAGGCGAACCAGATGGCATCTCTGAGATAGAGAGAAGTGAATCCAATCCTCCAAAAGAAGAAAATTTTGAATTATCTGTTTTTTTAGATTGCTTATCATTATAGACCATGATTGGAACCCCTATTACGGGAATTATTGTGTGCGATGCAATCATCCCTGGAAGATGTGCAGCCCCACCTGCACCTGCAATTATTATTTTAAATCCCATTTTTTCTGCATGTTTTGCATATTCATTTAATCTAGTAGGTGTTCTATGTGCTGATACAATCTGATCCTCATGTTTTATCTTAAATTTATCAAGAATTTCAGCAGCATCTTTCATTATTCTGCTATCGGAGCTTGAACCCATAATGATTCCAACCAAAGGTTTCTTTGTATAGCTCACAATAATAGAAAAATAAAGCAAGTTATTATCTATAATGGCCAAAATCAGGTTCCTTAATGGTTGAACCTACATTGAAAAAAGCAATACATTTACAAAAATTAGCATTAGATATTTTTAATCGTAAATCTAGAAAATGACATGGGCAAGATACTTGGAATAATAGGCGGTGGGCAACTTGGAATGATGATAGCTGAGGCAGCCAAGAAAATGCCTGAGCATATTTCAAAAATCATAGTTTTAGATCCTGTAAAAAATTGCTCTGCATCACAGGTAGGTGCAGAGCAAATAATTGCAGATTTTAAAGATAAAAACGCCATAATCGAACTAGCCAAAAGATCTGATATCATTACATATGAGATAGAATCAGGCGATAGCGAAGTATTAAAATCAGTTGAAAAGGAAGCGGAGATTAATCCATCACCAGAAACACTAAAAATAATTCAAGACAAATTTTTACAAAAATCATTTTTAATACAAAATGATATTCCCGTTCCAGAATTTATTCTGGTAGAATCTATTTCTGATTTGGAGCAAGGGTCGAGAAGATTTGGATATCCATCAATACTCAAAGCTAGACGTGATGCATATGATGGACGAGGTAATTTTAAAATAGATTCCTCCAAACAAATTCAAAAAGCATTTAATTATTTTAATGAAAAAAATTTGATATTAGAGAAATTTATACCATTTAAAATGGAAGTATCAATTATTGCTGCAAGAAACACAAAAGGACAAATAAAAATATTTCCTCTTGTAGAAAATATTCATGAAGATAATATTCTTCGTGAAACCATAGCTCCAGCAAGAGTATCTGAAAAAATTGCAAAAAAAGCAGAGGATATTGCCAAAACTACAATGAGTGTTCTAAAGGGGGCAGGTATTTTTGGAATAGAGATGTTTGTTACAGAAAATGATGAAATCATAATAAATGAAATTGCGCCACGAGTGCATAATTCTGGTCATCATACATTACAATCAAGTGAAACATCGCAATTTGAGCAACATCTCAGAGCAATTTTGGGTTTAGAATTAGGAAATACTTCTCTTTTACATCCAACTATAATGTACAATATTTTAGGTCCAAAAAATTTTGAGGGGGAGTATAAACCAATAGTACTATCAGAACAAAATGTTTTTCTTAAAATGTATGGTAAAAAAATCTCAAAACCATTAAGAAAACTAGGACATTTCAATTTGGTAGGAAAGCAGGGTGAGTCAATAGATCAACTATTAAAAAAACTAGAATCTCTCAAAGACAAAGTATCGATAAATCCAGCATAAAGAACAACTTGTCATAATAGGTTTATTAAATATCAATAAAGAAATCCAAGCATGACAATTTCAATTCCATATGTAATTTCAGGAATTTCTATAATTTTATTGGTCATTTATGGGTCAGATGTCATTGTAGGTGGTGGAGCAGGAAATGGATTCTTACCACTTGATGCCATGACACGCGGAATAGCATTTGGTTTTCCACCAATTATTTTATCAATAATTGCATTTTTCATATCAAAAAAACCACCATACAAAGGATTGGGTATAATGTTGATAGTAACAGGAATTTTGATAATTATTGGAGGAATAATGTCTACAACTAGCGCAGCAGAGACAGAAAATTCCACAAGAATGATGGGGGAAGGAGGAAGTCTCATTATAATTGGAGGAATTATCGCAGTATTAGGTGCAATAAAGATAAAAAAATCTAGAACTAGTGTATCATAGAATGCCAACTTGTGCAAAATGCAATAACGAAGTATCAAAAGTTTATGATTGTGATCATACTAATGATCAAGAATACTGCACTGAATGTTATACTGAATTACATTATTATTTAACGGAAGAAAAATGATTTGAGTGAAATAGACGCATTTATTCAATGGGTTGTCTCATTAGCATCTCAGAATATTTACCCTGGAGTGTTTTTAGCTGCATTAATTGAAACAGTTTTTCCACCAATTCCAAGTGAAGTGGTGTTTCCTTTAGCTGGATATAGCATATTAAAAAATGAAATGAATGTATTTCATGTTGTAGGTGTTGGAATAACCGGCGGTTGTGGTGCAACGGTAGGTGCATTTGTGATTTACATCATATCAAAAAGATTGGGACGTATAGGATTGATAAAATATCTAAAATATGCAAAAATCAAAGAAAGTAGTTTAAAAAAAGCTGATCATTGGTTTGAAAAATATGGAGATAAATCGGTAATAATTGGCAGAGTTATTCCTGGAATTCGTGAATTAGTGTCAATTCCTGCTGGAATTTTTAATATGAATCCAATTAAATTTTTGATTTTTACGTTGATAGGATCCTGCATATGGAGTATAGCATTAACTGGTGCTGGGTATTATTTTGGAATAGCAACTCTAAATGTTTTCTAAAATAATTATTACCCACGTATCAAAATCCTCCAAAGATGCAATAAAATAGTCATAAATTTTCAAAGCAATAGAATAGATAAATCAACAGATCATACTCGTCATTATTGGATTAGACACAAAGACGGGCATCTTTTTTGTCTAGTTTGTAAAAAGAAACAAGATGAATCTACATGAAATATGTTCGATGTATATTTTAGATCAAATTAGAACAACTAGAAAATCCAATTAAAGTTATAATGTCACATTAATAATGATATTTTGATGAAAGCAATAATTTTGGCAGGAGGTAGAGGAAAACGTTTACGTCCAATCACAGATTATGTCCCAAAATCACTTGTTCCTCTGAATAATATCCCAATTATAGAATGGCAAATACAATATCTAAAAAAATTTGGAATAAAGGATATCATAATTTGTACAGGCTACAAGACAGAAATGATTAAAAATTTTCTTTCCATGAAAAATAATCTTGGGGTTAAAATAAAATTTTCAGTAGAAAAAATGCCTTTAGGTACAGGCGGAGCTATCAAACAAGCAGGATTATCTCTAAAGGATAAATCTTTTTTTGTGTTAAATGGTGATACCATAACCAACATTGATCTCAATCAATTAGCAAAAAAACAAAACTCCATTGCATCAATTGAATTAAAAACAAAATTTGGAATTATAGAGATAAAAGATGATAAGGTGACCAAGTTTAACGAGAAAAAAGAAATTTCAGATGTATGGATGAACGCAGGAATATATCATTTACAAAAAGAAATATTGAAAGACTTACCAAATAAAGGAGATATAGAAAAAACAGTCTTTCCAGATTATGCAAAAAAAGGAAAATTAACCACTGTTAAATTCAAAAATATTATGTGGCACTCTATTGATTCATTCAAAGATATTGAAGAATGTTCATCAGAATTAGATAAAATAAGTAATTAGTTTTATGCGCCTGTTCTATGAAGGGTGACCATCATGTATGCTATTTCACTTACAAATGGTTCATCTCCATTTGCCGATGCAGCATATTTTGTAGCATTGTCCCAAAAGGAGCTTTTTTGTGTAGGGTTTTCAGTGTAACTTTGTTCGTTCAATAATTGAGATTAGAAATTGCTTTCATAATATTCAACCTCAATGATAATTAACATAATGCTAAAAGAGTTAGACCAATTTTACCTCATTTTAGAATTAGACTAAATTGTAGATCAAAAATATAGATCATATGATGAGCATGAAGCATGATTTTACCATAAAAACTGTCAAAAGCAGATCAAGCATATGATATATCAAAAAATCAGAAACACTAGAATATCCAAGAATTACAGTTAATCTATGCGAATAGCATACAGTTTGGGTTCGCTTCTTACAGTAAATCAAGTTTTAGAATGCTCCAAAATATTATCTCATACTAATGTAGACACAATTTGGATTCCAGAAACCTGGGGGATGGAAAACTTTTCCATGTTAAGCACAGTATCGCAAAAAGCGCCAAAACCAAAAATAGGCTCATCTATAATCAATATCTACTCTAGAAGCCCATCAGCAATTGCGATGGGTGCTACAACAGTAGACACTATATCAAATGGGAGATTGATACTTGGTCTTGGAACAAGCAGCCCATCAATAGTAGAAGATTTTCATGGATACAAATTTGAGAATCCTGTCTTAAGAATGAAAGAATATGTAGAGATTATTAAAATGGTGTTGTCTGGAAAGCAAGTTAATTATTCAGGAAAAATTTTTAAATTAAAAAACTTTACATTATTAATAAACCCGTATAGAGAAAAAATTCCAATTTATTTAGCTGCAGTCAATCAAAAAATGGTAGATTTAACATGGGAAATTTCAGATGGGGTGATTTTTTATTTACGTCCACTAAATGAAATGAAAAAAACCATACAAAAAATGCAATCAAAAAGAAAAATAGATGTTACATGTCAAATCATTAGTTGTGTGTCTAATGACGCAGAAATTGCCATAACTCGTGCCAAACAAACCCTTGCATTTTATATTTCTGTTGGAAAAATATACCGTGAATTTTTATCAAAAAATGGATTTGAAACTGAAACTAGAAACATTTTCGATGAATTCAAAATATCTGGATTTAAATCAAATCATGAATTAATTTCAGATAACATGCTAAAATCATTAACAATTGCAGGTACACCCGATCAATGCATCATACAGTTACAAAAATTTCGTGAAACAGGAATAGATTTACCAACAATACAATTCAATCCAGTTGGAAATGTGATGGACTCTTTTAAATTATTTACAGATACCTTTTCTGAGGAAAAATAATGCCCAAAGTAGGAATTGCATCATGTGGAATCACAAAGTTCACAAAGGATGATTCAAAAATTGAATCTGTTTTATTAAAATCAACAAAAAACCTGTTTGATAACAGTCCTAACTTGAGTCGTAATGATATTGATGCAGTGTTAGTATCTACCAATAATAACTCAAAATATCTATCTGCAATTCTATCTGAAATGTCTGGAATTGAGCCTAAAATTGCGCATTCTATTGAAAGCCTATGCAATTCCGGAACAAATGCAATCGTATCTGCATATTCATACATTGCATCAGGATTAGCAGATGCAGTGTTAGTATCTGGAGCTGAAAGATATGATAGTCCAGGACAAATTCTAGAATGGGATAATTCCAGAGGAGAGTTCAAACATCCTATTTTTTGGGCAAGTATTTTTACAAAAGCATACAAGAGAGAATTTTCAGTTACTGATGAAGAACTGGCAATAGTGCCAGTAAAAAATCACAAACAATCTCAAAATAATCCAAATGCACTTTCGGAAAAAACATATTCATTAGAAGATATAATAAACTCCAAAAAATTAACAGATGATCTTAGATTGCTTGATTGCTCAAGACCATGTACAGGTGGAGCATCAATATTACTTGCTTCAGAAAATACATGTAAGAAATTTACCGATGTCCCAATTTGGATTACTGGAATAGGACAAAAAACAACTTCTGCTGGATTTACAAAAAACATGTCATTTAGCTCTATGGAATCAACACAAATTGCTGCATCGACTGCATTTAAAATGTCCAAATGTAACGTAAAAGACATAGATGTTGCAGAAGTTCATGATGCATTTTCTGTCTGTGAACCAATGGCTTTAGAATCATTAGGTTTTACCGATAAAGGAAAAGGAATAGACATGATAAAAGATTTGCACGCTACAAATAATCTAAAAATTAATCCAAGGGGTGGATTGATTGGGTCAGGACACCCATTAGGTGCAACTGGAATAGCACAAACTATTGAAATTACTCAGCAATTACAATCATGTGCAAACAAAAGACAAATTGCGAATGCAAAAACAGGATTAGTTCATAACATGTCTGCAGCAGCTACATCGTCAACAGTTTTGATCTTGGAAAGATGAATTTTGAATCTGAGTTAAAAAAAGGAAATTTTCTCATATCTGAATGTGTACATTGTAAAAAAATAGTATGGCCGCCATCTGAATTTTGCAATCAATGTTTTAAAGAAGTCTCTTGGAGAAAAAGTTTGTACGAAGGCAAAATTATTGAATTTTCAAAACAAAACAATAATTATTTTTGTCTAGTAGAAATTGAAAATACTATAAAGGTAATGGGAAAAATATCATCTGGAATTCCAAATGTAGGGCAACATGTAAAGATAGAAAGGTGTGGAATAAAAGATGATAATTATTACTTTGAAATGTCGTTAATATGATCAAGTGAATTCAGTATAGATGTAAGGCGTATCATCTAGTTGATCAAAAGTCCAAATAGTTGGAAGTGAGGCGGTTTTTATTACTTTTAGACCATATTTACCAATCAATGAACTCCATCCACCTTCCGATTGATTATCAGAAAGTTGTCTCTTTGAGTGAGTACCGGCAAAAACAATACCTGTATTTTTTTTAAGACTAGTTTTAGAGATTTTTTCTATGATATTTGTTGCCAAAATATCTCCACCCATTTGTGGCAATCCACCAATAAAAAATACAGGACATGTTAAATTCAATGAAGAGTAATCAAATTCAACAGCATCCACACACATAGGCTTAAAATTAACTTTTGTTGCAGTTAAAATAGTATTTTGAAGTTCCACCAATACATCATCAATTTCAATACTTGTTGTTTGTAAATCTAAAATTTTTGCACAATATGCAATTCTCCCATCCCCAGAGCCAATGTCTACTAATTCTTTATAATCAAAACTTTTTGCAATCAATGCTACAATATACGCTGAAAGAATCCAAGTTGGATAAAATGGCTGACAGCTAGAACCATGTTTGATACTATTGAGCCAGTATTCGTTAATGTCTCCTTCATACACTTTACACAAAATACCTGCAATTTTTTGTTCATAGGAATTATGATAGATTGGGTTTTTTACAGCAAAATTATGCAAAAATTCCAAATGATCATCATTTATTGGAAAAGATTCTGAGGCAGAAATAGGAATGAGTTCTTGGATATGGCTATGTCCATCATATGATTGTGCAAATTCCTGTTTTAACATGACTAGGTTTTTGGCAATTTGATCAAGCATCATAAATATTTTAAAAATGGGATTGATAAACTCATTGTAAAATAACTATGAAAATACAATTTTTTAGCTTTTGATTTAATTATTTTCAAGATTGTTCTTGCACATCAAATCTCAAATTTTATTTTTAATCTTTATTACTGGTTCATAATTGTAATTGTTTTACTATGGTCAATTTAACATGAATTTAGTTAAATATTCAATGCCAAAACTATATGCGAGGTTATTCTGTCATTACCTGCTTTACTATATCTAAATTAGACATAAAGAAATATGGATGGTAAAATGACTACAATTTCATTAACGCAACCAAAAGAAAAAACAAAGAAAGATAATAAAAAAATTGCACGAACACGTAGACAGCGTGGATATCATTGGGAAGACACATTGGTAAAAAG
>JAHFUX010000045.1 GCA_023264875.1 Nitrosarchaeum sp. | reverse complement strand
ACGTAGAATAGAAATAGTCACAATAAAAGAGGAAATAGACATAGTTGATGAACAAAATCAAGAAATGATGGAAAAAGACTATGAAGCTAGTTTTCCTGGCTTTGAAAAATAATTAAAATTCTAAAATAGCGGGAAATGAAATGCAGCATCTAATGCAATTGCAACAAAAATTATTGTAAGATATGGAGCAGTTACTTTGTATGCTTTCCATGCAAATTCAGATGTAGGATTCTTTGTGAGTTTGTAGTGATAAGATAACATCAGACCTCCTGAAACTGCTGCAATTACAGCATAGACAATTCCCATACCAAATGCACAAAGCATCAAAGAGTATGGAAGTAAAATTAGAGTATTTCCCAAAATGTATTTTGATGTTCTTTGCATTCCAATTACAACAGGTAGCATTGGAATTTTGGCTTGTGCATATTCATCTTTTATTTTCATTGCAAGACACCAAAAGTGTGACGGAGTCCATACAAATACTAAAAATCCTACCAGAAATCCCAATAGATCCATACTACCAGTTGCAGCTGACCAACCTGCCCAAGCTGCAGCACTACCAGCAATACCGCCAATAACAATATTTGATGTGTTTAATCGTTTAAGCCATACTGTGTATATTACGACATATGAAAATATTCCCAACGCAATAAAAAATGCGGAGACAGCATTTAGTGCAAAATATCCATAAATTACAGAAACACAACTTACTGCCAATCCATAAATCAAAACATGTGATGATTTCATTCTACCAGAAGGTATTGGTCTAGTACTAGTTCTCGTCATTTTTGGATCAATGTCTTTGTCATAGTAGTGATTCAGAGCACTTGAACCGGCAGAAGCCAATGCACCTGCTATAATGATATGCAGATATGCCAAATAATCTAATTGTGGTGCATCTGGAACTAGTTTGTTTGCGGCATACATCGAGGTTACAGCAGTAATTACTAGTAAAACAACAATTCGTGGTTTGGATATTTCCATTATTTCCTTAAAGCCCAATCTTACTCTATCCAAATCAGAAGCCATTTAATTTATTCGACGTTGATGATCTGTGTTATTTTCAAAAGGAATAAGTATCTCAGTCCTAACAGCTAGCTTGAATGAGTAATTGGGACCTCATGATGCCAGGCATGGGATTAACAGCTATAGGTTTAGCCGGTGTAACAATATCTTATGCAGGAATAGCTCATACATTTGTAGACGGAATGCATGCATTGACAGGTCTAACTATGTTTGTTGGACTGATCTTTCTATCAGCGGGCATCTTAGATGGAGGCATCTCAACTAGCAACAGAGCCAAAGCAACTACGCTGGTAATAATATCAATTGCATTAGGATTTGGGACATTTGCATTAACAATGAATTCATCAAATTATACAATTACCCTAGCAGGATTGTTAATGGCAATTGTATTTCCATCAATAATCATAGCGTATTTGGCAATGAAGATGCCACAATATGTTAAACCAGTAGGAGTAATTGTGGCACTAGCAAGTGCTACAGGAATTATCATGTGGTTTGCATTTGGACTAGTCAGTCCAGATACTTACATGATTAATGAACCAATCGTAGAGGAGGAGAAAAAAGAAATGCAATTGGCAGGTCCAATATTTACAATTACAATTTTAGAGAATTCGTCTATACAGGGGAATCTAGACTATGAGCCAGATGTGGCACATGTTCCAAAAGGACACACAATAAAATGGACAAATGCAGATACAGTAGCACATACTGTAACTAGCTCAGTTGACTTTGGGGACACATTTAATTCAAATATGATCAATGCAGGAGAGGAATTCACACTAGATACAAGCAAATTAACATTAAATGAATATGAATACATGTGTGTGGTGCATCCATGGATGACAGCAACATTGATCATAGAAGAACCAAAAGAAGATGTCAAGGTAACAATTCCACAAGGTGCGGGAACTCAACAAATTGGACAAATCTATTTTGATCCTGAAGTAATTCAAATTCCAGTTGGAACTACAGTAGTTTGGGAAAACACAGATGATGCAATGCATACAGTGACTTCAGGCAATTCACAAGAAGGAGCAAATGGATCGTTTGACTCAGAAATGATTGCTGCAGGCGATTCATTCAAGTTTACATTTAATGCTCCAGGAAAAGAAGACTATTTTTGCATGGTGCATCCTTGGATGACAGGTTCTGTTGAAATACAATAGGCTTGCAAAAAATCATCATATCGGAATCTCAAAAAAAAATCCTTTCAAATCATGCAGATAATGAAAAACCAAATGAGTCATGTGCCATATTATTTGGCATGGTAGACGATCAAAAAATCATAGTAAAAGAGATATTTCTTACAAAAAACATAGACGAATCTCCAGTCAATTTTACAATTTCAAATGAACAATTAATCAAATGCTACAAAATTGCAGAAGAGAAAAAGATGGAAGTTGTGGGCATTTTTCATTCACATCCAAATTCTGAGGCATATCCGTCAAACACAGATAAAAAATTCATGTACAGCAATCCAGTTGTATGGGTAATTTACTCAGGAATATCAAATAATTTCAAAGCATATGTGCTTGAATCAAATATTTTAGAAGTTTTAATTGAAACGTAATTGTTCCCAATCATAATGTGTATTGGGCATGGCAAAGCGGGGATTATTTGAGATATTTGGAGTAAAAAGCGAGAATCCACGGGACTCAACTATCATTTTTGGGGATAAAAGTACGTAGATAGGCGTGAGAAATACAATTTAACAATCACAACTACAATCATTATTTTTCTTAGGATTGCATATTTTACAATCTAACAAACATTTGTCCTCAGGACAATAACCACAGAATTGCTTTTTCTTTGATTTCAATTGTTTTTCTAAAGTAGTTATAATATAGAACCTTTCTTCCATTTTTGTATTCAAAGAGAAAAACAATCGAGGAAGTTAGAGTAATTCGTGATCAGATAGAACAAAAAATAAAAGATTTTATAAACTTCATAAACAAAAAAGGAAATCTAGAGTTCAATTCCTATAAAAGAGGGTCATTTTTACTCTTGTATCAGAATAAAGATTTTACATATGATTGATATATCACCCCATCAGAATTGACTAGTTGAAAAAGCCAATAAAAATAGCAATAGTCTCTGTTATCATTGTTGCAGTTGTAATTTCTGCATTAGCAGGTATAGTTCATCTCAGATTATCAGCAATTGAGGGAAATGAGGAAAACAATCAAGAGAGTGCAGAACAAAAACTTAGGGAAATTGGTGAAACTTTAACAAATCAAAATGTCACACATGATGAATCTGAAGAAAATGAAAGTACAGAGCAACGAGAAAAAGAAAACAGTCAACCATAAGACACGCTATTACAAATAATATAAAACAAAAAGGAATCATAGAATCACTCATGAATGAAAAAACAAAACCAATTGTTCACATGCTTTTTCAAATCCATCACATAGTCTTCTACCATTACCTGAAGTTGTTTTGAATTCATAGTAGCTTAAGGAGTCATAATCTTTTAGATGAAAGAATTTAATGAAAATATCAAGATAATATTTGTATCTTTTTAGAGTCTCTTGACTTTTGATAGAATTTCAAAGACTAGAAAGATTCTCTGCATATTATTAGATTATAGAATGAGTGATAAATACCCCGTTTCAAGGGGTGTTTTGAATTAAATACCCCTTTTTTTAAACAGAGTTATGGAAATTCACGTATACGACACCTATGTCAAAGCCAAAGATGGTCATACCATGCACTTTGATGTAATTACTGGTGAGAAAAACCACGATAAAGCCCTAACATATGGCAAAGAGTGGCTAAAATCAGTTGATGAGGCAGGTGCAACAATGACAACCAATGAATGTCAATTCTGTCATTCACAAGGTGCACCAGAGCCTGTTGAACGGGCAATTAAGGAAAAAGGTTATTTCATCCAAAAGATGGAAGGCTGTCCTTAAACATTTTCTTTTTTAATTATTTTGATCTATATTTTTTAGGTAAGATATTTTCTGTAAAGTATGACAGAACAAAAGTATTCAAAGTGGACAGTGGAAGGAGACAAAAAAACA
>JAHFUX010000026.1 GCA_023264875.1 Nitrosarchaeum sp. | reverse complement strand
TCATGAATCATTTTTACTTTAATTTTTTCTAATTCTTTGGTAATTTTGGGATCAATATCATGATGATCAATGTACGTTACTGCAACATGATTCTTTTTTAAAATTCTCAAGAGGTCAACAAATTCATCTTGATTCTTTTTACTAAGACCCAAATCGCAAATATATAATGATTTTAATTTTTCATCTGCACAAACTTTTTGTATAGCCTCCATTTGTCCGGGATAATCAACTAATACAGAATCACCGCCAAACGCCTGTCTGATCAAAGCTGCAGAACTTATACCGTCAGCATCTTCTTTGTGTGAAATACAAACAATTTTAGTTCTTGGTTGTTGAGTGGTATTCGATTTTGTCATAGTTTTTTTCTTAACAGTCTTTGTTGTTTTCTTTATTTTAGATGCGACCATTATTGTCGATTCACTTGCATACCCTCATTTAAATCAAGAATTATTATTTTGATTTCTGAGATTCTTGTTTCGGGCTTTGATTTGTCAAAGATGTGGAATTTACAAATGCATCATAAAATGATAGTCCATTCATCTGAGTTTGAATATCAATTTCTTGAATTTTGCGTAACTCATCTCCAGATGCAGTTAAGACTAGATTGTCAAGTTTCTCTAAAAGTTGTCGTTCAGCTGGAGTCATTTAATTTTTAATTAAAAATAATCATTTATGAGCCAGAGTTGACATATTAGACTAATTACTAAACTTCACAGACATGATTTCTTGCGAAAATATAATAAAAGATTTCTCAAAGGATGTGCGTGGAGACAAAAAACACAGGCTTGCGTGGGATTCAGGTTGCAGATACAAAAATCTCAAATATTGATGGAGAAAAAGGCAAGCTGATTTATCGTGGGTATGACATCTTAGAACTTACAAAAAAATCAAACTATGAAGAAACAGCATATTTGTTATTACATGACGAATTACCAACCAAAGAACAACTATCAGAATTCAAATCCAAACTAAATGAGGCAAGATGGATTCCTAAAAGAATGCAAATCAACATGGGAAATTGGAGAAAAGATGCTGACCCAATGGACATGCTACAAGCATTTGTTGCAGCACTGGCAGGATATTATGATGAAGAATTTGCAACCAAAGAAGCAAGCTATGATAAAGCAATTAATCTAATTGCCAAAGTACCTACAATAATTGCAAGTTGGCAAAGAGTCAGAGATGGATTAGAAATAGTTGATCCTGACCCAAGTTTAGATCATGCAGCAAATTTTCTCTACATGATGTTTGGAGAAAAACCAGATAAAGAAATTGAAAAGATTTTTGATACATGTTTAATTCTTCATGCAGAGCACACCTTTAACGCATCTACATTTGTTGCAAGACAAGTTGCATCAACTAGAGCACATATGTATTCAGCAACAAGTGCAGCAATTGGTGCATTAAGTGGAGAACTACATGGAGGAGCAAACACAGAGGTAATGAAGATGCTTTTAGACATAGGTACAATAGATAATGTTGTTCCATGGATTAAGGAAAAAATGAGCAAGAGTGAGAGAATCATGGGAATGGGTCATGCAGTGTATAAAACATATGATCCTAGAGCACAAGTTTTAAAAGAATTATCAAGAAAACTTGCCGCAAAAACAAATGAACCATGGTATGACATTACAGAAAAAGTAGAAACAACTACAATTGCAGAAATAAAAATGCAAAAAGGAAAAGAAATCTATCCAAATGTAGATTTGTACAGCGCTTCAATTTACTATATGCTAAAAATCCCAATGGATCTTAATACACCAATTTTTGCAATATCACGAGTTGCAGGATGGGCAGCGCACATAATTGAAGAAAAATTTGCAGAAGCAGCACCAAAACCTGCATTGTACAGACCAGAAGCAGTCTATGTTGGAAAATATTGCGGGCCGGAAGGTTGTGAATACAAAGGTCTAGACTTGAGAAGATAATTTTTAATTTCTTGTGTTAAGCCACTCTTTAGCTTTAGAGTTTACGTCATGTTTGTACAATACTTCAAAAACCATATCGTAAAATGTGATGCCTTTTTTTTGTGCTTGAACATCTAGCCAACGAATTCCATCAGCTAATTCAGGATCATATTCTGAAAATTCTACGAGTTCATCGACCATTTTTGAAAAGAATGTTTGTGACTCTAGCATATGTTGCTCTTTGAATCTTTGATCATAAGGGCGGGATTCAAAATATATAGACAAAAAACCGCTTTTTGGTTGACAATTGGAGCATGTTTTATTTTTTGATGGAAATACAAAGAGAATATCTTGGGTAATTCAAACAAACAATTCAGTCATAGAGCAAAAAAGAGAACATGCCGATATTTACTTGGATAAAGTAACAAATCAACAATCAAAATACATAGGATTGCATGTTGGGTTGTTTTGGTGTATTGGTACATTTATCATAAAAAATCAAGATGTGGTAAAAGTAGCAATAGACGATAACTCGATATTTGAGCATTTATCAACAAATCAAAAAAGTCCTGATGAATTTATTGAAAAAAGAACTTGTTTTATTAGACAGTTAATTGAACAAAGAAAATTAAAAGTTCATTATGAATTGATAACAGCAGACAAAAACTTGGCTGCTAAAAAAATATAATGCAAAGGCGCTTAAGACCAAAAACGGGAGTTACTTGGTGACAGCTCCGATGCATTTTGTATTTGTACTAAAGAAATGAATCATAAAAGAAAGAGTTGTTCAACATGATTGACTATAGTTAAAATCAATTAAAGCGATCATATGAGATTTTCAACAGTTTTTTTAGATTTGTGTAAATTTTTGAAGAAAATCAGAAATTAAACATACGACGAAATTTTAAACTGAGATTCAGATGGGACATAATTTTCTAAATTTTCCAATTATTTTAAGTTGTGAACGTAATAGTAAAGATTAGATTTATTTAGCTTGAGGAAATCCTTGGATTAATTATGGCAAGTATAGATAAAGCAGCAATTGCATTTTCTATTGCAATTGTAGCTGTAGGTGTAGGATTTGCAGCTTTTGCTGGTAACGTTCAAGACAACGCTCCAGCTGTTTCTGCTCCAGTAATGACAAAAACTATGGAGCCAAAAACACAAGCAGACCCATTTGCAGACATTGCAAATAAGGTAAAGCAAGATGCAGCATCTACAACAACAGAAGAGACTGTAGAAGATGAAAAGATGGTTGGAGAATCATCTGCACCAATGGAGGAATCATCAGGACCAGAAACAGTTAGTGTAGAAATTCCAAAAGGAACTTCATCTCCAGGCTGTGAAACATCTAATGCGTGTTTTTCACCAGCATCACTTACAATCAATGCAGGTGATACTGTAGAATGGACAAATGGAGATACAGCCGCACACACAGTAACAAGTGGTAGTCCAGCTAATGGCCCATCTGGTGTATTTGATAGTAGTTTAATCATGGGAGGCGCATCATTTGAAAACACATTTGATGAAGCAGGAAGCTATGATTACTTCTGCATGGTACATCCATGGATGGTTGGAAACATTCAAGTGAACTAACCAAAATTTTTCTTTTTTATTATTTTATTTGGTTTTTACGTATTGTTCTATTGTATGCCACTCCAAATCTATGAGTTTCATCTCGTGCATATTGTAAAATTTTCAATGAGGGCCTATCTTTTGAAATTACAATGGAATTTTTTTGGTTCGGAACAAATATCTCCTCGTTTTCTTTAGCAAGTGAAATACAATCAAGATGCAACCCAAGTGATTGCAATGATTTGAGTGCAGCATTTAGCTGCCCTTTTCCACCATCAATCAATATCAAATCAGGCAACTGAGAATTTTCTTCCAATAACCTGAGATATCTTCGTTTAATTATTTCACTGATCATTGCAAAGTCATCTCTGCCAGAAACTGTTTTAATTTTGAATTTTCTATATCCAGACTTGTTTGGTTTACCATCTACAAATCTAGACATCGAGCCAACTGCAAAATCATCCCCATGATTAGAAATATCAAAGCATTCAATGATATGAGGAATTGCAGAGAGATGTAATGCCTCTTTTAGTTCTATCAAACCTAGATCACCACCCTTGGAATGAATCAATGAAATATTTTTCAAAATCAAATTAATGATATCAATTTTTCTACCACGTTGTGGACAAATAATTTCAACTGAGAATCCTGCCTGTTCAGAAAGTAGAGATTCTAAAAGTATTTTATTTTCAGGAAGTTCACTAACAAAGATAAATTTTGGGATTTTGTGGCTAGCATAATACTGAAAAAGAAAATTTGAAAAATTATTATCACCAACAAGATCAAAAAAGAATTTGTCGCTGTCTCGCATCACCCCATTAATCATTCTAAAATTCATTACAGTTGTAGTTTGATCTTTATCTCTAAATCCAAAGTATTCCTCATCAGAATTCTCAACATACTCCATTTTTTGTTTTGTTTGAAGACTATTCAATCTAATCAAAGTATCACGAATATCCTTTGCACGCTCAAATTGTTGTGATTTGGCAGCTTGTGTCATTTCTTCTTTTAATTTTTTGGTAAAAATCTGAGTTTGGTTTTTTCCTTTTAGTACTTCTTCTAATGCAGATACATGTTGCATGTATTTGTCTTGAGCATCGTTAAATTCACATGGGCCTTCACAGTTTCCCAAATGATATTCCAGACATACTTTTTTTGGTAATTGTTTACAGATTCTAATTTGAAATGCTTTTCGTAGAGTACCAATAGTAAGTAGCTTTGAGCTGCCTTGCATAAATGGGCCAAAAATTTTTCCACCACCTAGAAACTTTCCATCGTGTGTTCGTCTTGCAACAAGTAATCTGGGATATTTTTCGTTGGATATTCTAAGATATGTGTAGCGTTGTTGATCTTTTAATTCAATGTTAAACTTTGGTCTATATTTTTTTATCATATTGGATTCTAAAAGAAATGCTTCGCTTTCATTATCAGTTAAAACAAATTCAATATCAAAAATATTTTCCACAAGCTTTTGCGTTTTGTAATTTTGATTTTTTAAAAAATATGACCTTACTCTGTTTTTTAGATTTTTTGCCTTACCGATATAGATAATTTTTTTATCAGAATCCTTCATCAAATAGATGCCCGGATTTGATGGGATGTGGATTTTTGAAATATCAAAAGTCATTGTTTTAGTAATTTTTTGAGATATTTTCCAGTATAGCTTCCAGGTGCTTTTGCAACTTGAGCAGGGGTACCCACAGCAACTATTTTGCCACCCTCATCACCACCTTCAGGACCCAAGTCAATTAACCAATCAGAGTTTTTGATTACATCCATGTTGTGCTCAATTACCAGTACAGTATTTCCCAAATTTACTAGCCTGTTTAACACGTCAAGAAGTTTTTGTACATCTGCAAAATGTAACCCTGTAGTAGGCTCATCAAGAATGTAAAATGTTTTTCCAGTACCTCGTTTGGATAATTCAGATGCAAGTTTTACTCTTTGTGCTTCTCCACCAGACAAAGTAGTAGATGACTGTCCAAGCTTAATGTACCCCAAGCCAACATCAAAAATAGTTTGTAATTTTCTTCTAATTGAAGGGATGTTTTCAAAAAATTGTAATGCCTCATAAACTGTCATATCCAATACATCTGAAATATTTTTTCCTTTATACAAAACTGAAAGAGTTTCAGAATTGTATCGTTTGCCTTTACACTCATCACACTTTACATAAACATCAGATAAAAATTGCATCTCAATTTGTTTTACACCATCACCATCACAGGCAAAACATCTTCCATCTGCTACATTAAAGGAGAATTGCCCTAGTGAATATCCTCTTTCTTTTGATAATTCTGTATTTGCATATAATTCTCTTATAAAAGTAAATACACCAATGTATGTTGCAGGATTAGAGCGAGGAGTTCGCCCAATTGGAGATTGATCAATTGCAATCACTTTATCAATATTTTCAAGACCTAAAATTTCACTATGACTTCCAGATTTTATAGTGGATTGGTAAAAATGACTTTCAAGAGATTTTAATAAAATATCATTTATCAAAGTAGATTTTCCAGAACCAGACACACCAGTTACAGAGACAAAAAGACCTAACGGAATCTCCACATCAATGTTTTTCAGATTATTTTCAGATGCTCCTTTAATAATTAAGGAGCCAGATCTGTTACGGATTTTTTCTTCAAGTTTAATCAATGAATTATTTTTCAAATAATCTCCAGTCACAGATTTATGACCATTAAGAATTTGGCCAATAGTCCCTTCAAAGACTATATTTCCTCCATGTACTCCTGCGCCTGGACCCAAATCCACAATCCAGTCTGAATTTCGTATAACTTCTTCGTCATGCTCCACTACAATTACAGTATTTCCAAGATTTCGTAGCTTTGTTAGCGTTTTAATGAGACGCTCATTATCACGCTGATGTAATCCAATTGTAGGCTCATCAAGAACATACAAGACTCCAGTAAGATTAGAACCAATCTGAGTTGCTAATCTAATCCTTTGAGATTCACCACCAGATAAAGTAGAACTTAATCTATTCAGTGTAAGATAGTTTAATCCTACATTCATTAAAAATTCTAATCGCTCTTTAATTTCTTTAAGGACATCTCGTGCAATATATTGTTCATTTTCAGTTAACGTTAATGTAGAGAAAAAATCATAGCAATGATCAATTGATAAATCACAGACATCCATAATTCCCTTGTCGTTAACTTTGACTGCCAATGATTCTGGTTTTAATTTTTTTCCATTACAGACAGTACAAGGAGTATCTCGCATGAATTGTTTTAGCCATTCACGTTTTGATTCAGAATCAGTTTCCATAAAAGAACGTTGGAGATTAGATAACACTCCTTCAAATGCATTAGTATATTGCCAAGAAGAATCACCAGACTTGGAACGATATTTAAAATCAATCATGTCATTAGAACCATATAAAATAATTCGAAGATGTTTTGGTGTTATTTTTTCAATAGGAGTCATCAAATCAAAACCAAATTTTTTCCCAACAGCTCTTAATGCTTGTTTTCTAAATGCAGAAAATCGTCCACTCCATGGAACAATTGCACCATCTAAAATTGATTTACTCTTATCAGGAATTACAAGGTCTGCATCAAATTCCATCTTTATACCCAATCCATTACATGCCTTACACATTCCAAATGGAGAATTAAATGAAAAGGTTCTAGGTTCTAGCTCACCAATTGTTAATCCACAATAAGGGCATGCATTGTTTTGTGAAAAAATTTTTTCTGATTTTTCAGATGAAATCATGACATCTCCTTTTGATGCCTTGATTGCAGTTTGTATTGCCTCAAATAGTCTAGAACGTTCAGATTTTTCTGTCTGGATTCTATCTACTACAATCTCAATATTGTGCCATTTTTGTCTGTCAAGGGTTGGAAACTGTTCATCTAGGCTCAAAATCTCTCCATCTAGGCGTATTCTAGAGTATCCGTCTTTTTTTATCTGTTCAAATAATTTCTCATATGTTCCTTTTTTTCTCTGAATAATCGGAGATAGAATTAGGATTTTTTGGCCAGCAAAGTCTTTGAGAATAGAATCACAGATGGTCTCAACTGATTGACTAGATATTTTTCTAGAGCAATTTGTACAGTAAGGAATTCCGATTCGTGCATAAAGCAATCTCATGTAATCATAGATTTCGGTGGTTGTTCCAACAGTAGAGCGCGGATTCTTACTTGTAGTTTTTTGTTGAATAGATATTGCAGGAGATAGTCCTTCTATAGAATCAACATCGGGTTTGTCCATCATTTCAAGGAACTGTCTTGCATAAGCAGAAAGCGATTCTACATAACGTCTCTGTCCTTCAGCATAAATTGTATCAAAAGCTAAAGTGGATTTTCCAGAGCCAGATAATCCAGTAATGACAACAAGATTATTTTTTGGAATATCAACATCAATGTTTTTTAGATTGTGATGTCTTGCACCACGAATTTTTAATTTATTTTCTGCCATCTTTGAATTTAATCTCCTTTTCCAGTCTTTTTATTCTATCTCGACATTCAATTGCACGCTCAAAATCTAATTCTTCAGAATATTTTTTCATCTGAGAGTCTAGTTCAATAATATCAGTAGCAAGATCATGTATTGATTTTAGTTTAGATTCATCTAATGTTGTAACTTGTTCAGGAACTGATTTTATGATTGTCTGTGGAGTTATGTTGTGCTCTTTGTTGTATTGGATTTGTTTTTCTTTACGTCTTTTTGTCTCATCTATTGCATGAGACATTGATTTTGTAATGTTATCTGCATACATAATTACAGAACCGTTTACATTTCTTGCAGCTCTTCCAAATGTTTGGATCAAGCTAGTAAAGTTTCTTAGAAATCCTTCCTTGTCAGCATCTAAAATTGCAACTAGCGAAACCTCAGGAATATCCAAGCCCTCCCTTAACAAATTGATTCCAACTAGGACATCAAATTCTCCTAATCGTAATTGCCGAATTAATTCTGTTCTTTGCAATCCTTCGATTTCAGAGTGCATGTATCTTACCTTCACCTGTTTTTTTGAGAGATATTCAGCAAGGTCTTCAGCCATCCGCTTTGTCAGAGTAGTGACTAAAACACGCTCATTTTTGGCTGCTCTTTTGGCAATTTCTTGAATTAAATCATCCATCTGGTCTTTTGTAGGCCTAATCTCCACTGCCGGATCAAGTAATCCTGTAGGTCTTACAAGCTGCTCTGCGATTTGAGATGATATTTTTTTCTCATATTCACTTGGAGTTGCAGATACAAAAATTGCGTTTTTCAGATAATTCTCAAATTCTTCAAATTTTAATGGTCTGTTATCATATGCACTTGGTAGACGAAAACCATATGTCACTAGTTCTTTTTTTCTTGAATAGTCACCCTTGTACATTCCATGTAGTTGTGGCAAAGTAACATGGGATTCATCAATTACAAGTAGATAGTCATCTCCAAAAAAATCCATCAAACAAAATGCTTTCTCGCCAGGTTGTCTTCCATCAAAATGCCTTGAATAGTTTTCAATTCCCGAACAATACCCCAACTCTTCTATCATCTCTAGATCATATTTTGTTCTCATTTCCAATCTTTGTTTTTCTAATTCATTTAGTTCTGGTAATCGTTTTTCTAGTTCGTCTTTAATTGAAAGTACAGCCTTTTCCCTAACATCTTTTGCAATCAAATAATGTTTTGCAGGAAAAATTTTCATCTGAGTGACTTTACGCTTTTCTTTAAGCGATATATTATCAAGTAATGTGATTTTTTCTACATCATCACCAAACATTGAAATGCGCACAATATCTTCAGAATATGCGGGAACAATATCTATCGTATCGCCCTTTACTCGAAAATTACCAGGAGCTACTTCAATGTCATTTCTTTCATATCTTGCATCAATGAATTTTTTTATTAGTTCATTTCTTTTTATTACATCTCCAGCATTAATTGTAATTGCCAAGTCTTCCCAGTCCTGAGGATTACCAAGGGAGTAGATACAAGACACTGTTGAGACAATAATTGTAGGGTCCCCAGAGAGCAGCATTGCAGTTGCCTCCAATCGTAATTTTTCAATTTTTTCATTGATTTGTGTGTCTTTTTCAATATAGGTATCTGTTTGAGGCATGTAGCTTTCAGGCTGATAATAATCATAGTACGATACAAAATAGCCCACATTATTTTTTGGAAAAAACTGCTTTAATTCAGAATATAATTGTGCAGCTAAAGTTTTGTTATGAGATATGACTAGTGTGTTTTTTCCAGTTCTTGCAACGACATTTGCAATAGAAAATGTCTTTCCACTGCCAGTTACGCCAAGTAATGTTTGAATTGTTTTCTTTTTTACACCTTCAACTAGGGCATCAATTGCTTGGGGTTGATCACCAGTAGGTTCAAACTCAGATACTAGTTCAAATTTATGAATTTGTTGCAACAGTTACAATAATCCAAAACTGAATTTAAAGCAATGGTGATATCATAAATAATTCCTACCAAATGGGTTCATCAATCATTTGTAATCCATTATCAGTTATTTCAAATCCCATAATTTTCAAAGTTTCTTGTGCAGTGGAAGAATTTCTCTTCAATATTTTTTCTGCCAAATCCATCCTATGTTCTGGACGCATGTGTTGCCCAATTTTGTATTTTCCATAAAGTGTGTCAGGAATAACTTTGATTACTGCAACACTATCTAAAACTTTCATAGCAGACTGAATTGGATCATATCCTCCTTCAGGCTGATACTTTTTCATAAGACCATTTAGTGCAAGTGTTTTTTCTTCTCTATCTTTCACTAGTGATGCTTTTCCCTTAATTACAATACTGATGTAGAATGTATCTGCAAGTGATGCATCTTTTGGATCTTCAAAGTAGGAAGGCAGAAACTCTAGTTCCCTATCAACTTCAAAACCGACTTTGTTATTTCGATTGATGTTATCAAGTTTTTCACCTTTGGTATGAGAATGCATGTATATAGAATCATTTAGAAAAACAAAATTCATTGGTATTATCTGAGGATATCCATTCTCATCAATACTGGAAATTCGTCCAACGTGCTCTTGGTTCAAAAATTCTTGGATTTTTTGAGATGACTTGATTTGTAAAATTCCAACTAGTTGCAATAAGGTTGTTTTTATTAATAATATTATAAATCCAGATCCTAAATCTCTAAAATATCAGTTGGTTAAAGAAAAATAATGAATGATCCTTATCTAAACGACCTAAAAAATGAGTTCAGAAAATATTCATCAGAACTAAAAATATTAAAGAAAAATCTCTTAAAATCAAATTCATCTGAAGAACAATCAAAAATTATAAAAAAAATAGACAGTATTGCAAAAGAGATGGAAAAAAATCAAAGACAGTCAGTCAAAGTAACAAAATCAAGATTAAAAGAAATGAGTAAAACAAAAAAGACTTTGCAATAGTGATTAAAATTCCTAAAATATAGGAAGAATATAGAGCAAGCGAGTTGGACGAGAGAGAAGAAGAACGATCAAGGGCAACAAATTTGGCACTTAAAGTTCTAGAGGAATGGGGAACTAATTCAAGATTCATTTGGTTTAGAGAATTACACAGAATTACAGATATTGACAAAGGATTACTAAGAAATATTCTCAATGATTTGAAAAAATCAAAAGAAGTCAAAGAGATGCATGGTACAAACAACAGGATATTTTTTTGTCTAAGAAAATACTATACAAAATGTCACGACATAGAATTTAGATTTAAAGGAAAACCAATAATGCTCAGAGATGGAAGTAAAGTCAAAATAATACAAGGTGAAACCAACTCCACAGCACGTACAAGAAAAAGATTAGAAAAACAACAAAAAAGACGACAAGTAAAATCATACACTAGAATGAAAAGCAGAAACAGACGACCACATAAATCATAAATTAATTAGTATTATGGATCTGCTTTTCTACGCATAAGACTAAATTCGGCGCGTTTTAGTTTTGTAGATTCTGCGACATCATCAGTCATATCATATAGATCATGTAGCTCCAAACCAGAAGTTAGTTCATCCTCTTTTTGGTCTTCCAAGTCCAACTCAACATTAGATAAGATATCAATGTTTTCTTCTAGAATTTTTAGGCATTTTTTTATTGATTCAGGAAGTTCATCCATTGATACCATCTAGAATTAGTATAGTAAATGATTTTCGATGTACTGTTCTTATTTTTTCAGTTTTTCTCGTAGATAAGGCATGACATGGCTTGCAAATTTGTCAATGGAGCCAAAGTAGTTTTTACCCCAGAATCTAATTACAAAGTGATTTACCCCAGCTTTCATGAATCGCTCAAATGTGGGAATTATATCATCGGGTGTACCAACAGCAGTTGATGAACGAGCAATTTTATCAGGAATTTTTGTTGCAGCCTCTCTCATTTTGACAATCCAAGATTGATCAGACATTGAATATTCTGTAAAGTATTTTACAAAATCAAATCCTTCAATTTCTTTAATACCATGAACACGTAACACTTCAGGTTTGAACAAACTTACCTTTACTGCTTCTTTCATTTTTGCCCAAGATTCTTCTGCATCTTCTGAAAAGTAAACATCAATGTCTAATGCATATTGGAAGGTATCTTTTTCTTTTTGAGTTCTGTTATGTGTATTCATAGATGTTTGAATTTGTTTTGCATGATCTTCAAACAACTCTGGTGTGTAACCGATTGGCAACCATCCCTCTCCAAGTTTTCCAGTTAGTTCCAAAGTACGTGTACCACCTGATGCCATGTATGTTGGTGGATGTGGTTTTCTAATTGGTGGTGCTTGAAGACATGCACCTTCTAATTTGTAATATTTACCATTATAATTTACAGTATGATCAGGAGTAGAACCATACAAAGTTTTGATAACTTGAATTTGTTCTTCCCATTTAGAAACTGGTTTTTCAAATGGAATACAAAATTCTTTTAGATTTTGAGCTTCGCCTGCACCAATTCCTAAGATTGCTCTTCCTTTTGAAACTCTATCAAGTGTAATTGCAGCTAGTGCAATATTTGATGGATGTCGTCTAATTGCATCAGTTACACATGTTCCTAATTCAACATTATTTGTAACTGCAGCAATTGCAGATAACATTACCCAAGGGTCTAAAACAATTGCATTTTTCCATTGTGGAACATTTGTGTGATCCATATAGAAAATAGAATCATAACCTGTTTTATCGGCAAGCATACAAGCAGTTAAAATTTGATCTTCAGTGTATCCTGCTCGGGCAACATTTAATCCATTTTGAATACCGAATTTTAATGGTTTTTCAGTAATCATACATTGAAACAACAATATCAGCATAAATAAGTTTAGGCAAAGCAGCCAATTTTGTAGGTTATTAAATAAAATAGAAAAAATGTAAAAAATATAGGAATTCTTTACAGATTACCTGATTTAATATCTTGTAGACACTTGATGACATCGTCTTTGGAGATCGGGATTGGGTTTGGATCCAAGTGTCCCCTGTCAGTCATTACTGTATCTGCGGCAACTGAAACGTCAGCTTTTAGATCAAGTTTATCAAAGCCTAGTTTGTTCATGGCTTCCTTGAATCTATCATAGAAGATGGATTTGTTATGCTTGTGTGCAACTGTAGTACAAGAAGACAAAGAATAACCATGGGGCACTCCTTCATTTGAGAAAACATATGATAATGCATGTCCAAGTGTAGTGGAACAGTTACCAAATCCAATACCAGACAACATTGAACCGTATGGATAGTTTTCTGGTTTGTTATTCATTATTGCATCATAGAGAATCTCAAATGCTTGTTTACACAAGGTTCTTGTAAAGTCATTTCCAAGTTTGCTGTCATACCCTTCTGTTGCTTGAGCACATGCATCACAGACAGAATTTTTTATGACTTGCTCTGGAGTACCGTTCATAAAATATGAATCCACTACTGCCATGTCAGCAAGAAATCTGTCTTCTCGTAACAATTTCTTTTTTCCATCAAATTTCAAAACGCAATACGTTGTCATTTCAGCTCCAGTTCCAAATGTAGTTGGGATTAAGATTTTTTCTTTTTTCATCTCTGGTGCAGCATATTTTACTACATCCATTGAACTTCCTCCACCCAATCCAATTAGAGTAGATGGATTTTTGTCTTTGAATTGTGAAATCACAGCGTTGACATCATCAATTGATGGTTCAGGTTTTACTTGATCATACAGCATATAGTCCTTAATTCCCATTTTTGCAAGCCATTTGTCAGAAAGTTCTGGAGGAACAGTCGTAACAACTAGGGCATTTTTTGGATATTCTGTTTCACCAAGTGCATTTTTTCCAAAATTGATAACTTTTGGAATACGTACTGTGTACATAAATCAGAGACATCATTGATTATTATTATATCTTGCAGTAAGAGAATAAACATATGATTATTCAAAATTATGAAGAGTTAGCAACATCAGAGAGAAAAAGAGAGTGTTTGGATATTTTGGAGGCAGGACTAAGAGCTGCAGAACCAGAGAACATCATACCAAAATTTGTCACTCCAGAAGAAATTAAAATTAATGGAAAGATTCTCAAACTACAAGGTTTTTCAAACATTTACACAGTAGCATTTGGAAAAGCCGGAGATTCTATGACAAGGGCATTAAATGCAATTATTCCAATTAAAAGTGGAATAGTAGTAATTCCAAAAGGTTCAAAATCAAAAATAAAAGGCAAAAAATTTCAAATTTTTAATTCAGGACATCCAAAACCAGATCAAACGAGCATAAAAGCTGCAAAAGAGGTGATAAAATTTCTTCAAAATAGAAGAGATGGTGAATTGGTAATTTTTCTGGTGTCAGGTGGAGGATCGTCATTGCTTGCCATTCCAGATGACATAACATTAGATGATAAAATCTATGTAACCAATTTACTGTTAAAATCAGGGGCAAATATTCAAGAATTCAATTGCATTAGAAAACATTTGTCAAAAATAAAAGGGGGCAAACTAGTTGAAAACATCAAATGCCATGGAATTGGACTCGTGATGTCAGATGTTGAAGGAGATGATCTTTCATCTATTGCATCAGGGACAACATATATGGATAATACCACTTTTCTAGATGCACTAAATATAATCAACAAATACAAATTAAAAAACAAAATTCCATTAGAAATTTTACAAATACTTGAAGATGGATTTAAGGGAAAAATTCCTGAAACCCCAAAAAAAGCAAAGATGGAAAATCACATCATTGCAAACAACAAAGATTGCCTAAAAGCAATGGAAGCCAAAGCCAAAGAACTTGGGTATAAAGTAAAAACAATACAAGTGTTTGGTAACATAAAAGATGCTACACAAATAATTATGGAAAACATACAAGAGGGGCAAAAAAGTTGCCTCATTTTTGGTGGTGAAACTACAGTTGAAGTCATTGGAAAAGGATCAGGGGGAAGAAGTCAAGAATTAGTTTTAAGAATTTTAAAGAATTCACAAAATTT
>JAHFUX010000025.1:6749-15076 GCA_023264875.1 Nitrosarchaeum sp. | reverse complement strand
TGACTAGGCATTTTGGGAAACTAGACAATGGCACTTAATTCATTTACTCAATTTATTTTTGATCTGTTTATTGCATCTGCAATTATTATTAGTGCTTACACCTGTAATTTCTATTATCTAACATATCTCTCAATAAAGCGAAAAGAAATTCTTTCTACTGCTAATGTGGGAACTCCATCAGTTACCATTCAATTACCAATCTACAATGAAAAGTATGTTGCACAGAGACTAGTTGATGCAGTGTGTATGATGGATTATCCAAAAGAAAAGATGAGGATAATGGTTTTAGATGATTCTGATGATGAAACAGTGGATCTTTTATCAGTTGTTGTTGCTAAATACAAAAAACAAGGATTTCAAATTGACCATATACGACGTGGTACAAGAAAAGGATACAAAGCAGGTGCTTTGAAACATGCAATGCAAACTACTGATACCGAGTTTGTAGCAATTTTTGATGCTGATTTTATTCCACCAAATTGGTTTCTAAAAAGAGCTATTCCGCACTTTTCTAAATCTAATATTGGACTAGTCCAATGTCGTTGGGGACATGTAAATGAAAACTATTCTGCAATTACTCAAGCACAAGCACTTAGTCTTGACTTTCATTTTTTAATTGAACAAAAGGCTAAAAGTAATTCTAATTTATTTATGAATTTTAATGGCACCGCCGGAATCTGGAAATGTGCTTGTATAGCAGATGCTGGTGGATGGCACACTGCTACACTTGTTGAAGATCTTGATCTAAGTTATCGAGCTCAGATGAAAGGATGGAAATGTGTTTTTTTACCTGATATTGTAGTTGATGCTGAACTTCCTGTTCAAATGAATGCGGCTAAAAGACAACAATTTCGTTGGGCAAAAGGCTCTATCCAATGTGCAATTAAATTATTGGCAGACATTGTAATCAAACGTAAAGTTTCAGTAGAAGCAAAAATTCAAGCATTTGTCCAACTAACCCGTCATATTGTTTACCCATTAATGTTGGTACAGTTTCTTGCATTACCTGTGCTTTTAGCTTCAAACATGAATCTTTATCTTGTTAGTTTTATTCCTGCATTGACAATTGCTGCATATCTTGCCATGGGTCCTGGTGCATACATTGTGATAATTCAAAGTATGTATCATAAATCTTGGAAATCAAAAGCCAAGATTTTGCCTGCATTACTTGTTTACAATGCCGGAATGTCTGTAAATAACAGTGTAGCTGTGTTTGATGCTGTTTTTGGAAAGAAAAATGAATTTCTAAGAACTCCAAAATATGGAATTGTTAACAAAGAAGATAATTGGAGAGATAAAGCATACAATTTACCTTTTACAAAAACTACATTGCTTGAGATCTTTTTTGGTATCTATGGATTGATGGGAATTTTGATCTCAATATTTTCCAATAATCCTGTTTTTGCACCTATTATTGGACTACAAACTGTTGGTTTTTTTTATATCTCCTACATGAGCCTCTCTCATACAAGATTTAAAAGAATTAAATCCGGCAATATTCCTGTTTTAACCAAGATAGAGAAAATGGCAAAAAGAACATATCAACTCTCAATGATTGGGGTAGTTGCAATTATAATTTTTGGAGGATTTATGGCAATCAATGGATATCATGCTGATGTTTATCCTCTTGATAGAATACGTGGAAATCTAGATGGCATACTTGGTTCAGCTGATCCGGTTTCAATTAAAACTCACTTAACGGCAATTAAACAAGATTTGGCAATTGTTATGGAAAAATTACCTGAAAGTAAAAACCCTGTTTGGGTATTTCCTACTGAATCTACAAGCTTTCTTCGAATAGAACGTGATGTTGATAATATGATGGCAAATGCTGAAACTATTTCTGGAATATCCGAAGACAATGCTGCATTTCAAACTGGCATGACTAACATTGGAGAACGTGCTTTCGCAATACGTCAAAATATTATGGATGCCACACCATACATGTTTGTTAGCGTATCTAATATTGTATTTAGCACGATGTGGATAGCTGCAATTTTAGGAATCTTTGCGGCTCTAAAACGAAAGAAAGATCAACTAACTGCATTTGATGAAGCAACTGGCATTTAGGAAATATTCAACTCATTTCGTATTTCATCTACAGCTCTAATGCCGTAAATGTCTCTAATCTGTTGAATTCTGATTGATTCTTTTAGCAAGTCTTTACCAATTGTATTTATCAAAATTGCAAAGATATCACTAAATCTAATTTCCCATTTATCTGCACAGTCCAAAATTTTGCTGATTGCCCATTGCCTGACTTCATGTGGTAGTGGAATTTTCTCTCCTGCTTCTATTGATAACCTATCAAATAAATTTACAATCTCTGCTGTTTGTGATGCCATGTTTTCAAGCTCTTTTGCATCGCCATACTTTGATTCTGAATGCATTCTTATATTTGATTGATATTCTGATAATTTTAATAATGCCATCATTTCTTTTGATGATTCTTTGGATGCCTTGTTTGTGACATTTTTGACTAATTGAATCTCTTCAAATATTTTATCTGATTTTTTGTGAAATTCTACTGAAGATGCATCTTGTCGTTTTAGGATATCTGATACGGATGAAATTTTTTGTTCTATGCTGCCTGTTTTCTCAAACACATTCTTTTTGAAATTTGAAAAATCTTCTTGGACTGATTTTAACCCCTCCCCTACAAGTGCTGCAGAATTTACATTTGCAGCAATTGTGGCAAACTGTTGCTTTAATCCCTCTATGACACCTCCTAAAGAATCCATTTTTGAGGCTTTTCCAGCAATCGCATCAATTGCAATTTTAATTGCACCTAATTCTAAACTTAGTTTTGATGCTGAATTTACATTATCTTTGATTTTTCCAAGTTCTTGATTTAAGCTAGCAATTACTTGAGAGCTCACTTCAGTGCTGCCTGTTTTTTTAATTATTCCTTCAACACTGTTTTTTAGATTATCCATCTCTTTACCAATGTCTAAAAATGAATCTGTTTTTCCAGATACTTTTCTAAGATCGTCTCTTACTTCGTCAATTCTTTGTGCTATTTTTATTATCATTTGTGAATTGTTTCTCATGGAATTCATGCTGTCTTCTACTTGCCGTGATAATTCCTGAGTCTTTGGAGATGATTTTTGTAATTCGTTTATTTTGTTTACTTCTTCTTGTAGTCTTACCGTTTGATCCTTGATTTTTGTAACTAAATTCGATTGGGTTCTTACATGATTTAGTCCTGCATAAAGTTTCTGTGTGTCATCTTCTAAAATGTCTATTTGCTTTGATTGTTTTTGTATGCTTTCTAGTGTTGAAGTTAATGTGTCAATCATTTCTTTCATAGAAACGAGGACTTTTTGATTATCACCAAAAATCTTTGACATTACTTTGATTTCTTTTTGTAGCGCCTTACTGGAATCTGATACTGATGCTACCTTCTTTAGTATTGCAGCCTGTGTGGGTTCACGTTTTATGACCTTTTTTGTTTTATCTGAAACTTTGTGTGTTTTCTTTGTTTCTTTGGTATCCATATCTAATAATAATAAAATATGATGATAAAAAAGTTAGGTGTAAAATAAAAAATGTAAAGAGTTACTTGTTGACAACTTCTGGTTCATGAAGTAATTCATGAAAGGTCTTTTCCGCTAGTCCAATTGCTGTGTCAATAAACCCTCTTGGACAATACTCGCATTGAATCATATAGTACGGTATGGTACCGTACTATTAATGTTTAGGTGATTGTGACATTACTAGTTATGCAGTCAGATACCCCAGGTCATTTCTCTACACTATTTTCAGCTGACCTACTCATCATTCTGCATTTAGATTAATGATAACTAGGCATAAAGAGGTTCAAAACATAATAAATTCACATAAAAGTTATGTTAAATTAAAAAATCTATTTGCATTTGTTGGATTTGTGAGTAATTGTTTTTAAACAAATTTGTTAAATGATACTGTGGATAATTCTATACTTCAGATTGATCTATCTGGAATTCATACTATTTTGAATCAACTTACAACTGGCTTTGTTGATCAGATTACTCATATTCCGCACACTTCATTTGTTACTGATTTAGCTTTTATCATGATTATTGGTGCAATTGTGACTCTTGCATTCTTTAAAATAAAACAACCTCTCATCATTGGATATCTTTTTGCAGGTATGTTGTTGGGACCTCTATCCCCTCTTTGGTCTTGGATTCTTCCTTCAGGCGGTCGTTCTTCTGATATGTTGGAAGGAGTAGGAATTCTAACCGACATGTCTGCATTGAATCTGTTTTCTGAAATAGGAGTTATTTTACTTCTTTTTGTAATTGGGATTGAATTTCCTTATGCAAAAATCAAGAGTATTGGAAGAATTGCAATTGGTGTAGGTACTATTGGTCTGTTTACAACATTAGGTGCAATTTTTTATGCTGCAAGTTCGCTTGGATTGAATTCTATGGATTCTTTATTTATTGCTGCAGCACTTTCAATTTCCAGTACTGCTGTCATTGTAAAAATTTTAGAAGAGATGGGACGAATAAAAAGAGAATCAACAATTCTTGTATTGGGAATATTAATTGTAGAAGACGTAATTGCTGTCATTTTAATTTCCTCTTTACAATCAATTGCTTTAGTTGGAACTGTATCTATCGAATCTATTTTGATTGTAGTTACTGTTGCAACAGGCTTGATTGTAGGTACATTCACAATTGGAACAAAAGTCATCACACCATTAATTGATAGAGTTGCTGCATCTGAACACCATGAAATTTTATTATTGAGTGTTCTTGGAGTATGTTTTGGCTATGCATTATTGGCAAATATTGTTGGATTGTCAGTTGCCATAGGTGCATTTCTTGCCGGTGTTCTAGTTGCTGAATCCAAATCGTCTGAAGTTTCCAAACTCTTGGCAAGCCCAATTAAAGATATGTTTGTAGCCATCTTCTTTGTCTCAGTTGGTGCTCTGATGGATGTGTCTCAACTTCAAAATTATATCTTTATAGCTATTGCACTAATTGCAGTTGCAATTGGTATGAAGTTTGGGGGTAATCTGCTTGGCAACTTTTTATTCCGTCAAAAACGTGGCCAAGCTGTTCGTTCTGCATTCACATTATCTGCTCCCAGAGGCGAATTTTCAATTGTTATAATAAAAACTGGAGTTGATATTGGGGCAGTAAGTGCATTTTTGTTCCCACTGGTAGGTGTAATTTCTATTATCACTGCATTTCTTTCACCATTTATGATAAAGGCAAGTGATAAAATGGTTCCAATGTTGGAAAAGAAAAATGTCTGATGAACTCAAAAAATTATCTGAACAAGTCCATGATGGTGTGACCACATTTGATTTTGATGGTAAGGATATTCCATGTATACTTCTAGATGAAAGAAAATACGATGAAATAATATCCAAAGTTGCTGGGAAATCTCTTGCAATTAACACTGATCTTAACATATTGCAAGATGGATTGGGTCATGTTTTTGTAGAAATTATTTTGACCTTTTCTCAAGGTGAAATTGTTGAAAAACTGCTAATCAACGCAAACAAGGATTTATCCTTTTTTCAATCTCTTGCAAAAACTTCAATGCTTGCACTTTCATCACCAAAATCTCATTATGGAAAAGATAATGTCTTTATGATTCAGCTGCCTAGATCTGAAAAAGTTGAAAATGCATTAGAGATTATCGAACGTGGATTGGTACAAAATAATCAAAAATAAATGGTGCAGTTACCGGGATTTGAACCCGGGTCACGAACTTGGCAAGCTCGAATATTAACCAAACTGTACTATAACTGCAACAATCCTAAGGGATGAATTTGGATATTAAACTGTTTTTAACTATTGCATCCAAGATAAACTATGGATGAAATACTGATGGAGAAAATTAAGCAAAAAATTCATGAGACTATTTCAAACAAAGATGAAATTCGACAACTCATTCAATTGCTTTCAAACATTGATGATTCTAAATCATTTGCACTTGGAATTGTTGTTGGAAGACTCTACAACGCCTTTTATTATCAAACAAAAAGAATTCTAAACCGAGAACCCACGAAATTTGAATTTACAGAATTTTTAGCATTTGTTAAAAGTAAGAAATCTGATCTAGAAAATTTATGGTGACATTTTTTGTTCCCAAGGAATAACTTTGATCGTTGCTGTTCCCGGTAATTTTACACAAGCACTTTTGAGGGCTTTTTTTGCTTTTTCTAGATGTGGTGCATTAACATAAAACTCCATAATACATTGTCCAAGCTTTACTCTGGCACCTAAACTAGTAGCCTTTCCCCAGGCTCTTCTCATTCCTTCTGAAATTCTATCTGCACCAGCAGTTGCAACCATTTTATTTTCTCTAAGAAGAACATGAGGATAAATTCTGAGTCTGGAGAAGTATCCTGTTTCTCCAGCTGTCTGTTCAAGTGTTTTATTTGCGGCTAATCTGCAAGACTCTATTGACACGTGTCTGATCTGACATTTTTCGTTTGTGAGTAATTGAATACAATAATCATAGTTTGCCCTTTTTCCTCCTTGAAATTTTGCAATCTTTATCTGTGGATTACCTTTAATGAATTCTTTTCTACAAAATGGTTGTCCTTTTCCTACTCTATAATTAGCACCATGCATGATAACCTCAAACCAAAATGCCCATATTTTAACGGTTAGCCAAACTCTTCTCCAATACTTATATGGAAAACCATTGACTTTCTCTTCATTATGGAAGAAGCTCCTTTAGTGAAAGGCGAGTTGGTCTCAGATCAAACCTATATCTCAGATAAAGAAATGATTCATGAACTTCAACTCAAAGGTTATGGTGAGATTGAAAAAGAAAAATTATTCTTAAATTCATTTGAATCTCTTTATTTGCTATATGCTGATAAATTAATTCTACGCAAGGGCAAAAAGCAAATTAATTTTGATGATTTAATGGGTATATGTCAAAAAAATGATTCTGACACTCTGACAAAATTTTTGATCTACCGAGATTTGAAAACTAGAGGATATGTTGTCAAAGATGGATTTGGATTTGGTTCTGATTTTCGAGTATATGAAAGAGGACAATTTGGTGAAAAAGGAGCAAAATTTCTAATTTTTGGTCTCAATGAAGGTCAACAAGAGAAGATGGGCACTCTACAGAAAAAAATTGAACAAATTACACAAATGGGAAAAGAGCCGATAATAGCAGTGATTGAAAGACGTGGTGAAGTAATATATTATAAAATTAATAGAATGAATTTTTATGAAAACAAAACAGGATTAGAAGAATTATCTCAACTTTAAACGCCTAATACCCATTCTGATGAATATTTTAAAAGATTATTTTTTTCTGCATACATAAAATCATAAACTTCAACATATTTTGTCTTATTTTCCCACAGCTCTTCAAAATCTTTTATTTTTCTTTGAACTCTTGATTTATCGTTCCATGAAGTAAATACATCTAATGATTCAAAGTCTCGTATTTGAATAGAAAGAGATGATGACGTTCCAGTAAATGCAACAGCTTCTCCATTTTCATCTTTGAATATTCCAATTCTTTCTGAGAATAAATTGGAAATCTCCTCCGAATTTGTGATTGCAATTTTTAATTCAATTTGGCCGTTATTTATAAAATCTTGTAGTTTCTGCATTTTGTTGTCTCTGATTAATTTTCCATCAAAGCGTTTAGTATATTTTTCTGAAAAAAGTTTTGTCAATATGTTCAGATCTGATATTTTGAATCTATTTCCTGTGATCATTCTTAATTTTGCCTTACCTGATGTGAAATTATCAAACCCCATAACTATTCCAGTTAAACCTCGAATTGACAAAAAATCTACACATCTGCTATATTCTATACAATTACTTAGGCATGGAAAGAAAAAGTCTGTTACAATGTTATTTCTATCTGAACGATACTCTTCTTCTAATTTGATTTCTCTTAAACCCAATAATTTTTTAATGTGATTTTCTTATTTAAACAAACAATTATCTGATAATTAATGTGCATAATGAAATAAAAGAAGAGTTTTTAGGAAATGTATCCATTATCTTAGTAGAATGATCTACCATGTTCCAGTGTCTTTACTACCTAAACATAATTTTTAAAAACAAGTTTGGTGTATAATTTGGAAAATCATTTTAATACTATTTATGACATTTTTGACCATGAACAAATTCATAATTGTGGCTGTTGTTGCAGTTATTGCTGGAATCTCTATTGCTTTTGCCAGCCCGTTATTTTATGACACTGAAATCAATGAGTCCATTCCTAGCACTATGATCAAAGAAGACACTATGATCAAAGAAGACACTATGATCAAAGAAGACACTATGATCAAAGAAGACACTATGATCAAAGAAGACATTCCTAAATCATATGAAGGAGTTTTTGTG
>JAHFUX010000025.1:0-6649 GCA_023264875.1 Nitrosarchaeum sp. | reverse complement strand
CACTATGATCAAAGAAGACACTATGATCAAAGAAGACACTATGATCAAAGAAGACACTATGATCAAAGAAGACACTATGATCAAAGAAGACATTCCTAAATCATATGAAGGAGTTTTTGTGGGTGTAAATGACGGAGTACACAATGCCGAAGGACAATCAAAAGTTATCTTCTTAGATGATGGTAGAGAAATCCTACGATTGGAAGACTTCAAATCTACAAATGGTCCTGATCTCTATGTGTATCTCTCAACAGATACTGACGCAACAGACATTGTAACTCTAGGAAAATTAAAGGCCAACGTCGGAAATCAAAACTATGAAATTCCAGATGGTACAGACCTCAATAAATACAATAAAGTATTGATCTGGTGTAAATCATTTAGTGTATTGTTTGGCAGCTCAGAACTAACTGCCTCACCTTAATTTTAGATTTTGTTTTCATAATTACTATTTTAGGAGATTAATGCAAAATCACATGCCCAACTATACCCCAATGTTGAAGTGCTCCCGTCGGGATTTGAACCCGAGATCACTGCCTTGAGAGGGCAGTATGCTTAGCCGGACTACACCACAGGAGCTTGTTCAAAAACAATCCTATCTCAATTTAAAGGAAATGTTTTGACAATGAATCCATTGGTAAAAATTAGTAAGTTTGTTGCTTTATACAAAATTGAAAACAAATAATTTCATGGATTTGAAAAAACTAGTTGAAGATCAATCACTGACAAATTTTCCTGTTGGTTTAGGAGGATGTAGGACAACCAGTTCTTTTTTTGATTCATGTGAGTATGACATAACAATATTTGATAATAAATCCGAACCACCTAAAATTATTTTTTATGATAATAATTTTATAAAAATTCATCATGGCTCATTAAAAGAAACAAAATCTGATATTCTTGTAAAATATGATGGTATGCAGATAATCCATGATGAATCTTGGGAACTTCGAATGTTTCTATCAAAAATCAAGGAGAAACGTTTAACACTTTACAAAGACTATGCAAAAAATTGTCTGTTTGAATCTCTTTTTTGCTGTGAAAAAACTAAAGAAGGAATCAAAACTTCAAATGCTTTTTCATCTTGTTGGCAAATATGTGCATCATATTTTTTAGCTGATGCTATCTGTTCACTTAATCTGTATAGACCAAATCCTACACATATGTTAGATATGATGCGCAAATTTGAGAAAAATCCAATAAATGAACAAATCTCAATAGTTACCCAAACAGTTGGCATTGAGAGAGCAATCCAGTCTCTATTGGAAAGAATTCTAAAATCAACAATTGGTTTTTCTGACTTGGTTGAAAATAACCACCACTCAAAAATTATCCAAGAAAAACACAATTTATTTATAAAAAATTCAATGTTGTCTGATTGCTATTTTTACTTGGGATACATAAACAAAGAAAACTTTGTAAAGATTAAAGACAAAATTGACAGTCAACCAGATCTTATTCATATACTAAAGGTAGCCTTTGATATTGAGGCTGACTCTAATCTACTTGAGCACCAGGCAAAACTCATTCAAAAATCATGCAATACCATTCTTGGCCTCATTTCCAGTGCGTGATTTTCTAAAGCCTTGTACTAACATTTTAAAATAAGTAATATCATCACGTATCATGACAGATCAAGCATGTGGATGCGAAGCAGACAGCGGCGATCCAACTTATTCATGTGATTGTGATATGCAAGGTCATTGTATATGCAGTCACGATTGCAAATGTAAAACTGACGTTTGTAAAGAAGCAGTCAAACAACTGTAAATCTAGTTGTTTTTATTTTATTTTTTCTTTTTTAGATTAATCTTCTTCCTCAAAGCCCCATGATTTTACCAATTCTTTTTGGAACTTGTCTGATTGTTTTTCATCTAATGCAAATCCACAATTTTTGTGAGTTGGAACGACTGTCATTCCATCAAGCTTAAACTCTACTTCGTACAAGTGAACTTTTGAGCACTCACACATTCTAAAATTTCTTAAATTTTCCTCTATATTTGCTTATTTGAATAACGTTTAACTATCCGTGACGCACAATTTTTTTTGAATTGAAAACATCGTTTTTAGCTCTATCTCTAATTGCAATCTTAATTTTTGGTACTATTCCATTACCGCATGCAGCAGCACAGTTTCAAGCAGGTGGTGTTTCTCTTCCAGGTGATCCGCTATGGTATGCTGGTATAGGTCTCAAACAAGGTGATTTTTTTAGATATTCAATGTGTCATGTAGATTACAAAGAATGTACTGAATTTGAAATGGATATTTGGATTAAAGGTGACAAAAAAACTGGAACTGAAGACAAGTGGCTCACCGAAGTCGTTGTTTATGATGGCAACAAAGTGATTAAGGGTGAAATGGATTTAGGAAAACTAGCACCAGAGCCATCTGGTGGCAGTACTGATCTATCTGTTTACAGAGGTGCGTTCAAATCCTCTATTGTGTGGTTATCTGCTTTTGCAAATGGATATTATGAAGGTGGTGACAAGGGACCTAAAAAATTCTCTGCTAAATCATGGGGTAAAATTGGAAACATTGGTGGTGAGCAAATAATTCCAACAGCTATTGAAAAAGTCACGGTTAAAGCTGGCACCTATGATACGGTTTTGATATCTTGGAAAACAGGTGGTGCTACAAGTAAAGTTTGGGTAGTTGACGGTTTTCCATTTCCAGTAAAAGCTCATACATATACACATGTCTCATCTGGAATTCCACCATCAGAATATGAATTTGAATTATTAGAGTATAAAGAAAACGTGAAACAAAGTCCGTTTACAGATATAATTTCTGATGTTGATAACCCCGAATTAAAAAACTGTCCAAAAACTGACTCGCTTACTAATTCAATTAAGAGACCAACAAAAAATTTTTCTTATCAAATTCATGCTTACTATAGTCCAGAATATCCTGTACAAGGCTGTCCAATGAAATGGCAATTTAATTTTCTTAGCAAATATCATGATACCGAGTTTTTGAATCAAGTTCAGTATGATCTTATAGTTGTTGACGATAAATTCACACTTCCGCCATTACGTTCTATTGCACAAGACCAAGGTTATGAATATCTGTATTCCCCATCCGGATTATCTACTATTGATATGATAGTCCAACAACCTCCAGGAACTGCTCATTTTGTAGTTTATGTATATGGATTAGCTCCCCAAGGAATTGTTCCATCTAATCCTTTAGATTATCTTGTAATTGATCTTCCTATTTCAGATAAGGATGGCAATTCCAATACACAAAACATTCCATCTTGGATTAAAAAGAATGCAGGATGGTGGGCAGATGGCTCAATTGATGATAATTCTTTTGTCCAAGGAATTCAGTTTTTAATCAAAGAGAGAATAATACAGATTCCACAAACTGCTCAAGGTTCAGGAACAGGAAGTAATCAAATCCCAGACTGGATTAAAAAGAATGCAGGATGGTGGGCAGATGGCTCAATTGATGATAATTCTTTTGTCCAAGGAATACAATATTTGATCAAAGAGGGAATAATCAAAATCCCACAAGCTGCTCAGGATTCAGAATCCGGAAGTTCTGATTCTTGGCTTGGTTAAAAACAACACCAAATTTCATGTCCTACATTCAAATTATTAGAGTTTGATGAAAAATCAGTTGATAAAATGGTAGGTCTTTTTAGTTATCCAAAACGACACTTAAAAAAATTAGTTAAAAATGGAGACTATGTTGAAGCACTTGAGTTTGGAAAAAGTTTAGAAGGAAAATTTTTCAATGATCCTGATTACATGTTTATGATGGGGAGTATTTATTTTATTTTAGAAGATGCAAAAAAAGCAATTGCATATTTTGAAAAGGCTTTGGAGATAAAACATGATGATCTTGAGACATTGATACTAAAAACAAATGCTCATCTCTCATTACAACAAAAAGATGAAGCAATCGATTGCTGTAAAAAAATTATAAAACTAGACCCTCACAACTACGAAGCTCACGGTCTGCTTGAAAAATTGGTATCTCTTTAAATCCGTCTTGTTTTACTTTTCATCTCATATGCATTTTCCATTAGCCAATCACAAAATTTTGTAACCTTTTCATCAAACTCTGTCCAAATATGGACTGAATGGGGAAGAATATCTATTTTCCAATTATCTGAATATACTCTTACCCCTTCTTTATTTTCATACATGTATGCATCTTGAACTTGTATGTCTCCCAAAATTTCTTTTGCCTTTTCTTTGATCAACTCTCTATTAATTGGAAATCTCTTTCTATCATAATCAATAATTAAGCTGAGATCCCGTTTACCATACATGTCAAATTCTTCTATTCTTCCCTCTTTTGGAAAATTTACCACTAGTTTGATATTGTATTTTTTGCCTACTTCTTTACCAATCTCAACGATTCTCGTATATGCCATGGCTGGATTTTTCTTTAACATGAAGCGAATTTGTGCTATATTCGTTTTTAATTGCTGCTGCAGATCCAAAACTATTTCTGAGAATATCACAATATTTGTAATATGAAATCCCATTATAATCATTAATCTTATGAACAGGATTAGTTTTTTTAGACGTAAAAATAATTATCATTATTGGCATTACCAATGGATTATGATGGTATACGTGTAGATGATGGTTCAGAGAGAACCGATAATGTAAATGACTACAAAGTAACCTGTATTGATTTTATCAAAGATATTTCTCATGATTATGAGGCATGGGTTGATTACTATAAACTCCCAGAAGATGAAGACAAAAAACGACGTGCTGGAATTAAAGCAACTATAGAAAGAACAAACGAATGGATCGCAAAAGTTGCTCAGACAATAAAAGCAGTTGATGTTGTGATGAATGACGGAATTCAAAAGATGGCTGAATCTACAGCAGGAAAGCCACTTGAAATTGGTGTCTTTGTAAATGGAAAATCAAGCTATACTATGGCAAACACCGGAATTATTGATATTAATGTAAAATCAAGTGGAAGACAAGGCAGAAAAACAAAACTTGGTTTTCATTTTAAAGATACTAGATTTAGAATTGAATCAACATGTGGGGCATTCTTTGATGAAAATAACTTACCTACTGAAGAATTTGATTTGATGGATATTCATCTTAAACTTCATGCAGAAAATGCACAACAACGTGATGTGATCTCATTTACTGTTACCATTAGTGAAATGGAAAATGATATAGAATTTGAACGAAGGGGTCTAACTACTATTATTCATATAGTGTAATTTCTATTGCAACCCTTTTTTCATCTGCTCTTTTTTCTCCCGGATATTTTAATTGAGAAATTTTTTGCTCCAGTTTTTCATCTTTAACTAAGTTTGCTTTACCTGTGAATGTTGAATTGTTGTATTCTATGATTACATCTGGATTTACCATGGCATTTTTGAACCAGTCTCCATCTGGTCTGTGTCTTGAAAAATAAATTTTTTCATTATATTTTACAGCACGAAGCGTAACTGAATGGCGCTTTCCTGTCTTTCTACCCTTTGTGCTTAAAATCGCATGAAATAGGTTATCTTCGCTTGTCATGAGCCAATATTTCTGTCAAGTAATTTAACCTCATTGCTAGAAATTTCTGATATTTGGTATGATAAGCAAATCTGAATAATGTATTACATGTCAGTTAAACTAGAAAATATACCTGAAAATATGGCTACAGCTGATGACTTTGTTGGAAAAAAAGTCATAGATAGAGAAGGAATAGAGTATGGTAAAGTTAAACACATACACATTAACCAACACACTCTAATCGTTTCAGGAGTTACAATTCATCAGGGATTCAACAAGGACTATTTCCTTTCTAATGATTATATTGATAAATTCACTGAGGAAACTTTGCTACTTAGTAGACCTCCAATTAGATCAGGAATTCCAGTAGTTGACATTGATAGTCACAAAATAGGAAAAGTAAAACGACTCCATAGAAATTCTGATACCCACGAACTTGAATCTGTTGAAATTAGTGATGGATTGATACATTCCAAAATTATATCCAAATCCGAAATTTGGGGCGTAGGCGAAAAAGTTATTCTTAAAATGACAAAAGAAGAATACAAAAAACTGGAATAGTTTTATTTTTCAAATTCACAATTTCTGCTATGCCTTTTTGCCACATTTTAGACAAATAGGAACTCCTTTTTCAATTGTTATATCTACATTTGATGAGTGACACTTTTGGCAAAGTCCTTTCATGTTCTATCTGCTTCAAAGGCTCTTTAAATTTTTTATGAGATGACTTCTGAACGCTTGCAATTTATAATTGAGATAAGCGATCAAAGTGTTGTATTCCGTAGAGACTAGATCTCTTTCAAAATCATTTGGTGCAGTAACTGCAGTAAATGACATTTCATTTGCTGTTGAATCTGGTGAGATCTTTGGATTTCTTGGACCAAACGGTGCAGGTAAAAGTACTACTATAATGATCCTTACAACACTACTAAAGCCAACCTCTGGACAAGCTTTGGTTTTTGGATTTGATGTAATGACACAACCAAAACAAGTTCGTCAAAGCATTGGATATGTACAACAAGAATCCACAGTAGATGAATATCTCACAGGAAGAGAAAATTTACTTTTACAGGCACGACTCAACCACATTCCAAAAGATCAAATCGATAAAAGAATTGATGATATCTTGGAATTAATTGAATTATCTGATAAGCAAAATGATC
>JAHFUX010000044.1 GCA_023264875.1 Nitrosarchaeum sp. | reverse complement strand
AATAGATGTTTTATTTATTGGTCGTCATCGGTTTCGCCGTCACCATCACTTACTGATAGTCCATCATTAGTTTCGTCATCATCAGATTCTTCATCGTCTATAACATCTGGACAGACTGAACCATTAGCAGATTGTACTACTGATATGTCTCCCTCAACACTCAGAATTTCACCAGTATGAGGATCAATTTCTACTGAAACTCCTTGATCTTCTGTACCAAATTCTAGGCTATAGATGAAAGATTCTCCATCTTTTTCAATGGATATTGCAGTGAGATTACATGATTCTGTCTTCACGTGTGCAATTCCAATTGCAGCTGCCTCGTCGATAGAAATTTGGGCTGAGCCAATTCCCCATAATGAGCCTGCAGCATAAGAGCTACCAACAGTAAACATTCCTAGGGCAATAGCTACAACAGCAACAAGAATTCCTATTTGTTCTTTGTGACTTTTAGTTTCTGTCATTAAATAAAGTGCTCTAATTTTACTTATTACTATTGAGAGACAAAAAGCTAATAATCATTTTAGATAGTTTGTATTACATATTTGATTTTAAAGATTGCAAATACATTAAGCATATCATTGCGTATTGTTGAAAGCAATAAAATAAAAAAATATTTAGATATGTACTGTGATAGTTTTAAACATAAACATATTCAAGTAAATTTTGATGATAGCTATCTGTACTACAACGGTTTTAAGCATAATTCATTGGGAAAGAACTGAAGATGCAAGACAATAGTTCAATGTCAAGACGAATGCTTAACAAAGTACCAGAAATTACTTTGTTTTTTTGGATAATCAAGGTTCTATCAACCACGGTGGGAGAAACTGGAGCAGATTTGATAGATGAGACATTTAGCATCGGACTTGATGGATTAACATTAATTTTTGGAACAATACTTATTGCAACACTCGTCTTCCAGTTCAAATCTAGAAAATATGTGCCTGCGATATACTGGTTAACCGTTGTTCTAATTAGTATTGTAGGTACTCTCATCACAGATGATTTGACAGATAACTATGAAATTCCTTTGGAGATTACTACTATAATTTTTACAGTCTTACTTGCTGTAACCTTTACTATTTGGTACAAAAAAGAAAAGACATTATCAATACATGCAGTCAACACAACCAAGAGAGAGGCATACTACTGGATTGCTATTTTATTCACATTCTCGTTAGGAACAGCTGCAGGTGATCTGTTATCTGAGACTATGGAATTTGGGTACTTAGTTTCCTTAGCTATCTTTAGTATAATGATTGCAGGTGTTGCTATTGCTCGTTTTGGCTTTAGAATACATACAGTAGCGGCATTCTGGATTGCGTATGTTCTTACTCGCCCACTTGGGGCCTCAATAGGGGATTATCTATCTCAGGATTTAGAAAGTGGAGGAATGGAATTAGGAACTGAAATAACAAGTATAATTTTCCTTGTAATCATTTTTGCAACAGTAGTATATCTTTCTGTCACAAAAAAAGATGTTATTGAAAATAACAAAATACAAGATACCTCAATGAAATAGCCAAGAAATTTTTGTGACATTTTATGGAAAAATTTCAAGTTATCAGAGAAATGGTCTACAAACATTATATCCAAAATGTACATCATCAAAATATGTCAAAAACTGAAATTAAGAGGATTTTTCTATTAGATAGAAGGTCGGGGAATTGTGAATGATGAGCCTAACAGTAATACTATCAGAGTATTACAATTCATACAAGAGAATCCAGGATGTCACATGCGATACATCAAGAGGAAGGTAGAGATGTCAATGGGTACAATTCAATATCATCTTAATTTACTTGAAAAACAAGGAAAAATTGTTTCAGAGAATCAGAATTTTCATAAATATTATTTTCCAGTAGGGCTTTTTGAGATTGAAGAACGGGAAATTCTTAAAATTCTTAATCAAGAGTCTGCAAGAGAGATAATAATGATAATCTTAGAGAAGACAAACCCCACTCAAGCAGATATTGCAAGACATGTAGGTATTGCACCAGCATCAATTAACTGGCATCTAAAAAGAATTGAAGAAACAGGATTGATAGAACATATTCAAGAAGGAAAATTCAAGAGATTTAAATTAAAAATATCATCAAAATCAGTAATATCAATAATGAAACATTACCATCCAAATTTGTGGAGTAAATTAAGTAATAGATTAGCAGAAATGTTCTTTGTGCTTTCGGAGAATGAAGAATAACATGCTATCTGAAATATTTCTCCAAATGAATACGTTTGGTATTGTAGATGCTATAGAATTTGCAATTATTGGATTTTCATTGATATTATGTGGGCTATCTTTATCAGCATATCGTAATTCAGGTATGAAAAGAATTTTGTTTGCATCTGGTGCGTTTGCTTTATTTGCGATTCAATTATTTTTTGACTATATTGAAGAGTTTTTCAATTTGTTAGAAGAAGAGACAACGGATATTTTGTTCTCATTGGTTACTCTAGGCATATTGATATTGTTCTTTATGGCAATAGTGAAAAGAAAATAAATCATCAGATCAGATTCTAGACTTTGGTACTAATTTTAGAGGGTTTGGACTAACAGATGATATGGGCCCACAGGGACAGCTACCATTTTAGGGATAAAAGTGGACGCATGTAGGCATAAAGGTATTTTAAACTTGTAAATTGGTTCTTGTTTGCTTGTATTATGACTGAAGAAAATGAAAAGATAAGCCGTTCTGCGTGGCTTATACTTGGAACGCTAAGTTGTTTGGGACTTATCGCAATGTATGCAGAGACGATGGTTCTACCTGCAATTCCTGCATTCATAGTAGATTTTGATATACCATACAGTACATCATCTTGGATACTTTCATCATACATGATTGCCGGAGCTGTTGCGACACCAATTGTAGGTAAATTATCTGACGTGTATGGCAGAAAGAAGATTTTGTTGATTGTGATGTCGATTTACTCTGCAGGAATATTAGCAGGAGGATTTGCAGATAGCTTACCATTTATGCTTGCTGCAAGAGCAGCTCAAGGCATAGGAATCTCAATGTTTCCAATAGCATTTGGAATAATTAGAGAAGTATTACCAGGAAAAAAATTAGCAGTTGGACAATCAATATTTACTGCAACATTTCCTGCAGGAGCTACAATAGGGTTGTTGGTAGGTGCAAACATAATCCAAAATTATGGGTGGCATACAACATTTTTTACAGTATTTCCAATTGCAATTATCTTGGGATTATTTATATTAAAATTCATTCATGTAAAGTCTTTGCCAAATAATATTGAAAATAAACCATCCATAGACATCAAAGGATCAATATTTCTTGCAATTACAATAATTTCATTTTTAGTTGGAATTTCATATTTACAAAACAACTCAGGACAGGGTTATGAATCAGCCATGTTTTTTATTACAACAATAATTTCATTATCAGTTTTTATTGTAATAGAAAAGAAGACAAAATCACCACTAATTGATTTTAAATTATTAACAAACAAAATGTTACTCTTTGGGATACTAATTTTACTTGTAGTGGGGTTATGTACGTTTATGGTATATCAAACAATACCAATTATGATACAAAGCCCACAGCCTTTAGGATTTGGAGGAACAGAACTTACAACTGCAACAGTTCAAATGCCATTTATGATAATTTTTTTGGTTGGAAGTATCACATCAGGCTTTGCATTAGAGAAGATAGGAAATAAGAGACTCACTTTAATTGGAACTGTGATAGGCACGATTGGATTTTGTAGTCTTTTATTGTTTCATTCTACTGACTTTATGGTGACAGTAACACTTGCAGTGATTGCTGTAGGATTATCACTTGCATTCATTGGAGGATTTAATGTGGTGTTATTATCCACACCAATTCAGTTTGCAGGCATTGCATTGGGTATGACATTACTTCTTAATTTGATTGGACAGTCAATTGGACCATCAATTGCTGGAATGTTTCAGCAAATGCATAGAACTACGATAGAAGGAGTTTCAGGTAGTTTTCCAACTCCAGAGGCATATGATTTAATTTTTCTCACAGCATTTGCAATATCATTAGCATCAGTTATTTTTGCCATTTCATTAAACAGAAGAGTTGATAACAAGATAATATAATTAATTCATCAAACTAATTTCCAATACACCACATACATGAAGAAAAATGCATTGATTTTGCATTTTCCAATGTATCTGGAGTAAAGTATTGCCTGTCTTTTAATTTCATTTCTACAATCTTGCATTCTTTTTTCATGTTGCCCAAATGATGTACAAGAGTGGTTTGTTTATCACCTAGAAAGCCAGCCATACTAATCATTCAGTTTTTTTCAAATGTGTCTTTTCATGAACAA
>JAHFUX010000006.1 GCA_023264875.1 Nitrosarchaeum sp. | reverse complement strand
CAGAATGCTCATCCATTATTCTATCAATAGTTTTTATTACTTCAAGTTCATCATTTTCAGTCGAACCATAGCTTAACCGTTTAATGTTTAGAAGATCAATTCTTCTGTGTTCAATTGGAAATGGGGATTTTGGAGTATCAATAAATGCAACATCATCTTGTTGCAATCCCATATTTTCACAAAAACTAAATTTATCAATAGTAGCAGACATGAATATTTGATATTCAGTAGTGAAAAAAGAATTAGCAAATGATGAGACATCAATAGGTTTTACGGAAATTGTTCTAAAATTTCCATTCAAGTCTTGAATGGGATCATTTACTACAAAATTATCCTTATCAGTAAGAATATCAATTCTAGCCTGGGCAGCTCGATCATATCGTCTTTCTAGTCTTGTAACAGATTCATAATCAGGCTCTTTTTGGTATGAATCACTTTCTTTGATATCCTTGATTTTTTTGGCATATGAATATGCCATATCGTCAATTAGTTGTATCGTTGAATCCAAATCAGAAAAATCATATTTGGCAGGATTTAGATTGCACTCTTCTACTTGACCACTGAATACATCAAATCCAATAAACTGCATTATTTGATCTTCTATTTTATGAGATTCATCAAATATCGAAACTTTTCTATTAAGATAATCTTCAAAGAGTTTTTTGTTAAATTTCATAATTTGAAAAAATGCATAATAATTCCAAAGAGAATGTTTTGAAACAAGTGCATCATATTTTTGAAGATAATAATGGCAAGATTTAGCTTCTTGAGTATTGTCTTCTACTTGTTTGATTGTAGGCTTGAATTTACAAACTTCAATTACTTCCTTACCATTTTTGTTTATTTTTTCCTGACATTGCCCCTTATCACATGTCAATCCCCACCTCATAGCTTTTCTGGTGTTATCTACTTTTTCAGATTCCATCATTTTCAGACATGCAAAATTTTGTTTTCCTTTAACGGGTTTAAGAAATGGAATGTCTTTGATATATTGATCCTGGAGATGCTTTGATGCAGTTATGGTAAATGAACTATCAAAGTATCTTGAGACAGTTGCTCCCACTAGTGATTTTCCTACTCCAGTTGGAGCGCATAAAATGATTTTCTTGTAACCAGATTTTAATTTCTCTTCAATTTCCAATATGATCTTTTTTTGAATATCTCGTGGAGAAAATTGTTCTGGAAATTTTTCTAAAAGAGACAGGATTGAATCTAATTTTCTTTAATATTAAAAGCATGAAGTTCTAATATTATCAGAGATTTTTTTAATGTAGTTTAATATCTAGTAATATCACAATAGATCATGGAATTACTAGAAGACAAAATGAGAGTGTGGCTAGAAAGTGCCAAATTTGTCAAGGCAATTCCAGGCGTTTATGTTTTGTATAACAGAAACAAAGATGTGATCTACATAGGAGAAAGTAAGAATTTGGAAGAAACATTTACAAAATATGTAGATACCGGATTTGAAGGAAATGAATGCAAGCAAAAAACGCAGTCATATCAACGAGAATTTACAAATAATCCAAAAGAACGTCAAATCCAGCTAATTGAAGAATTCAAAAAAGAGTCAGGAAAATTGCCATCTTGCAATACAGAGATCGCATTAGAAACTCATTGATTTTCACATAAACTTCTCTTGTTCTAAATTATCAGTATTTTAGTCAGGCGTAAATATAGAGAAAGTAATTAATTTAAGATCGACGTAAGCAAGAAGTGCACCAGTGTTATTATTGCGAGCAACTTTTTGATTCTAAAGAAGCCTTGTATGATCATGTGGAGATTCATTCAGACATTGAAAGAAATCAAGAGATAATGGATAAAAAAAAGAATGCAAAAAAAGGCTAGCCTCGTTTCATATTTCTCAAATTAATAATCACTAAACAAAATTAGAGCAAAGGTTAGAAAATATACATTTAGGAATACAAATAACAATTTTGAAATAAAAAATATGGAATGGGTTGAAGTTTTACTAAAAAGATCATGTGATAAAACACTGACAAAAGGCGAAGTATTACACAGTTTATTTCACATGATTGAGATAAATGAAAATACATTAAATCAAATACAATTAGATAAACGAGAGTTTGGACCAGAATTAGAAGAGCTAAAACAAACAGAGATCAAAGATTTAAATTTTCATCTAAAATATTATCGCGGTCTTGTTAATTACATCAATTCGATTCCTGAAAATAAAATGATTAAACAAGGGTAAATAAAAAACAAGACAAATCGTACGTAGGCTAGATTAGAGCGTATTTCGTAATTTTTTGAACATAACATCATATTCTTGTTGTTTTTCTACTATCTGTCCATAATTGGTTTGTTTGTCATATTCTTCTTGTTTTTCAAAAAGATATTTCTCCCATCTTTCAATTTCATTTGCAATTAGCAAGTTAGAATCTTCACGGGCAAATTGTTTTTGTTGCTCTGGATTTTGTCCTCTAGTAGGAAATTTTTTTCCATTAAACACATTCTGAATTTGTTCTGTAATTTCAGACCTAAGTAGTTCTGCAAAATCAAAATGCCCTTGTTCATGTTTTAAGAGTTGAGAAGTTGCTTGGGATTGCCTTACCCAAGAAAGTAAGGGATAAAATTCAGCAGTCAAATTAATATTTTCAATAAAGAATCTAATTTGATTACCAATACTATCAGAATTCACAGTCCAAGTATATCGGTATTTGATGGTACTATGAACATCTTCAAATACAGCAGGATTAGATTCAGCTTGAAAATCTAACCAATCCAAAAAATAATCCTTAGACCAAGAGAGAGTATTATTTTGACTCATGAAATTGTTTGTTATATGTGGGAATAAAATTATTTATTTCTACTATGAAAATTAGCCACAAAATTACGTCAGTTTTAAAAAATAGCAAGCAAAAAACAACCAATAAAAAAGTTAAATTCTTTTTCCATCACGACCACTGTAATTGCCAAATGATTGAGGCATGTCAAATCCCAGCCACAGATAATTTTCATCTTCTAATAATTGATGTTGTTTTTGGTGTTCAACAAGTTGTGCATCACCCCAAGTGCCATCATATAGAAAATTACATTTTTCGACTTTGTTTATTTTTCTAGCACCCTTACAAATTATCATCAAGACTATTTCAATACCTAACAGATTTGAAAATGTTTGGTTTAGAATTAAAGATGTGTTTGACGGCCAATGAATTCTAGGGTATGGTCTGTAAGGCAAACGTAGGAATGCCGTCAAACACGATGACTCGATAATGCTATTTCAAGATAGATTAAAAGAAACAGTGTGTGTAATTTGAAACACAAACCAAATAGATATGCCTAGATTAGAGAATATTTTAGGAAAATAATAGATTTAGGTATGAATGGATCATTTTTTCAAACCACTTTGATCAATTAACACGACACGTTTTATTTTAAGAGTTTTTCAAAAATTAGAATATACAAAATATTGGAAGCAAGGCTGTTTGCATGTTTGATGGCTTTAACATATCCCCCAAAGGGACAGATGCAAAAAAGACATTAAACTTGCTTGCTTTCCTTTAAAAACTATTAATTTAAGATAAAATCAAAATAATTTGTGAATCTAAAATTTATGATTTCTATGGGAATTTCAGTAGTATCATTAATTGTAGGTTTTATCTTATTATACGACATCAAATAACAAGCAAAAATAATTTAATTTGTATTTACAACATACTGCAAAATGAAACTAGTCTTGAACATCAAAATTAGGATGACAGTCTAGAATTTCTAGAATAGAGTTACTTTGATTAATTAATTGATTTTGTTGATCAATTAACAAATTAATCTTGTCGGCTTCAGAATTTAATTTATCTAGGATTCTCTGTGCTTTTTCAAATTCGTCCTGAGGTAAAGTTTTTCCATCATAGTATTCATATTGTTTATAATATTCATCATATTGTGATTTTGTACGTGAGATTTTTTTATCCAATGATTCAAGTTGACTTCGAATTTCACTGTCTTGATCAAGTAGAGATTTTTGTCCAACATAGAGTTCTTCAAATTTTTTAGGTACAACAAACCCCTGTGAATCAAAATCGACAATAGACGATTCATCTGAATACATTAGATGGGTTTTATCAGCACTGTGTCCTAATCCAATGGCATGACCTATCTCGTGCATTATTATATTGGAAACCATGTTTTCATCATTTTGAACATAATTACCATTACAATCTTCATTACCAACAGAAATATCCAACACACAATGATTCAAGATTCCAAATAATGCAGAATTACAAGTAGCCAGACCAGAATGAGTTTCAGAGGCATATACTTGCCATCTAATCTCAATGCCAGGATTATCTGATTCTACAAAATCTAAATTAGGATTAAGTGATTTCCAGGCACCAAGTGCTTTATGTAATGCATTTAATGGAATTTGCTCATCAGGGAGATTTGGAATTGCTTGAATTGAGTAATAGATGACTTTTTGCTCGTTTTTAGTAACAATTTTAGATAATTCCTTAACTTTTTCAGAAGATTTGACTAGTTCGGTAGTGGTATCAAATGGCAATAGATTTGCATACCACAGGTATCCCAAAACACCAATTACCAGAACAACTAAAAGTAGTAATTTCAATAAAAAAAATTATTTATTGTAATAAGTAAAACTTTCTATGTATTAACAAGTCATAATATTAGACAAAACCTAAAATTAAAAAATGTAGGCATAAAATGAATCAAAACTAATCATAGGGGAATTTATTCAAATATAGGAGCAAAAAGGAAACGTATGGTCAAAAAAATTGATGAGAAAAGATATCAAGAATTACTAAAACAAAAAGAAGAACTAGAAAATAGCAGACCACATGATATTGATGCAATGAGAAGATGGAAACATTCCATGGGTAAAATCCTAGAAGAATTAGAGCTGTTTAAAAAATAACAAAAAAGTTGTTTGTTTCATCTAAAACATGTCATAAAATTCCAAATCCATGAAATTTTAGTCAACATCAATGAACATACAAATAATTTTTAAATTGAGAAACTTTTATTTTGATAAACTAAAATAGAAAAATAGATGCAAAATATTGAACATTACATTAATTTCAATCATAGCAGGACTTGTTTGGATACAAGTTACTTTCCATGATATGGCTTTGATTCTCACATAGGTGAAAAATTTGACTGAATGTCCTACATGCAAACTAGCCATGGAATCACATTCTACTGCAGAACTAATGGAATGTTGTATGAAACAAGTGGGGGATGATTTTATTGAGGAAGACAGAGGTACATGCCCTAACTGCAAGCACGCCATCAAAAAACATTCAGATAAAGAACTTGCAGAATGCACATTAGCATTTTTAAAATCAAATATCAAAAACTAAAATAAAACACAGTAAAAAAATTTAAGTGGTTCTATAAGATAAGCATAAACAACCGTCTAGTTGATTCAGAATATTGGATAAATTAACTGTAGCACTAATCGAAAAGTATTCACCTATGTGGACAAACAAGCAAATTTGGGAATATGAGCAAATTCACGAAGAAATAAAATTTGATGTAATGTATGTAAAACCTGGAAATAAAGAAGAGAGATCATGGAAATCAAAACTAGCACATCTAGATAGCAATATCAGAGAAATCATAGTTAGCACGTTTGAATATCTTGTAGACGGTTATGAATTATGGATAACAAATGCCAAGAATAATCAGAGAATAGATGAATCATTAATTCCGTATCTCATGGCAGTAATAGTAGATACCATGATTGATGAAGAAATTTGTTTAAAATTTAGAAAAGACAGTGATTGTCTGGTAGTAGCAGTTGATTCTCATGCAGACGTAATAGATTGCAAGGAATTCTTTGAGAAGTTTTACCATCTAGCGACGGGTTTCAATTACAATGTAAATACAGGAATTCCAGATGACGAAACGGAAGCAGAAATCTATCTAACAAGATTACAAGAAGAATTTGATGAAAAAATGAAGGCAGAATTAGGAGATAAATATATTTCAGGAAATAACGATCCAGATTCAATCAATACAAAATAAGGAATTGACAAATCACTAAATATTTTTGATGAAATTCAATTATTTTTTAATTCTAAATAGACTAAAATTGTGTTCCGATCAATATCCATTTTGTCTAATTTTTTTACATCAATGTTGGAAATTCAAGTAAATCATCGTTTGCATTATGGCAGCCAAGAAAAAAGCAGCAGCAAAAAAAGCTTCAAAAAAGAAATAATCAAGTGAAGCAAATTTTTTTCTTTTAAATTCCAATTTAATACTTTTAAAGCAATTCAATACGTATTGTAATGTTCATCGTGTGCATTGCTAATGACCTAATATTCGTTAATCTTTAAGTGTATAAAAATTGAAAATAAAATATCATATGGAACATACTAAAGAATGTGAATACAGAAATACTCACGATATGATTCATGCTAATTGCTTTTGTAAGTGTCATAAAATCATCATGATGGATTCAAGGAAAATGGACTCAAAATCATTCTAATGGTATATAGGTTAAAAACAACAATTAAGCCAGATTTTAAACTCTTTATTGATGAAAGGTGTAATGCTAGTTGCTAATTGGCTAGATTGGGAAATGAACAATACCCACAACCTCTTTCAGGCTAGAGCAGTGAAGCTCGTCATTCAGGTCTGACACATAGGTCTTTGATGCCAGTTAGCTTTTCAAATGACAACTGCATTGACAACTATCAATAATACATCGATGTTTTTTGCAATCAAGACAACGCTTGCTTCTACCAGTTTTCATTCTTAATTCCTCAATTCTTCTTGCCTTTTCACTCATGAAAATCAATACCAGATGAATTCAAAAAGTCTTTAGGTTTTGTTGTTCAAAGTCCTAAAATAGCAGCAAATCATGAAAAAAAATATGCCAGAAAACAATAGACCATTTAAGAAATTTGGCAACAGATCATCACGACCAAAAACACAGACAACAGAAGATAAAATCAGGGATTTTATTTTACGTAATTCAAAAAATGGTTACTATACCAAAGTTTCAACACTTTCTTACAAATTTGAAATACAGGAAGACAAAGCATGGGAAATTGTAGGCATGCTTTTGACAGATGGAACCTTAGAATCAATTCATGATGAATTTACTGGCGAAATGAAGCTGTGTGAGGCAGGAAAAACATATCTGATTATGAATCTAGAGCAACAAAGAAAAAGACAAAAATCACAAGAATTCAAGAGTAGAAAACAAAAATCAAAATAGGATAAACAGTGGATTATCAATCAAAGAAAAAGCAATCCTTAATTTTACAGAAATTTACAAAAATTTGTGAGGCAGTGTAAAATTTGTGGAACACCTTTAGGAAAAGAACCTACAATTCAACAATTAGAAGAACATTGGAAAAAACATCACAATTGGCATTGGCAAATTAATCAAGATAAAACACCGGAAGATGCACTGCTAAAGAAAAAATAGTCACAAGGAAGCCTCTTTATTTTAGATAACATACAGAATTTTATGGAATTTATGATTACCATACTTCATTTTCATAAGGGTAATGACATAGACAATGTAATTTTTGGAAAAAAATTAAATGAAAATAAGATCAATGAGGATATTCGAATTTTTCCATCAGGTGGTTTAACAAAGGATGGAGGCATACAAGAAAAATATTTAAAAATAAATCTAAAAAAGAACAATGATTTTAATTTAGATTTGTTATCTGATTTTCTAGCTTACAGATTATCACCAATTGATGATGCAGACAGTCTAAAAATTGGGAGCAGTAAAATTGCATTAAAAAAAGAGGAAATAAAAAAAGCACTACAAATTCACCTAAATGAAATTTAGAATCAACGACTTGGAATAGTGGTCGTTTATAGCATGCCTAGACCACTAATCGAAGGCGTCAAAGTATTGTTCTTTTAGTGATATAAAACAAGATATTATGAAATTTCAAACATTTGTTTGATTCAAATTAAAAAATAAAACTAATTTTCAACAATCATCGTATAATTGCAATAATTGATTAGTGGCGGTATCACTTTAGGCTCTAATTTTTAGAAAAACTATTTTTGAGCTTGTTGATATGAAAAAATTTACTTTGGTTATATAATATCAATTTTGAGATAGAATTCATGTCAGAAATCGAGGCATATGATGTCAAGGCACACAAAAAAGTGACTATGAAAAACCCAAAACCATACTTGATGAAAAATGGCTCATGGGCACTTAAGGGAACTAGTTCTGCCACTGGGATCACGTTATTCAAAATTGTTGGCAAAAAACCTTCAATCTCCCATTCAAGACTAGATATTCTGAGAAATGTGTTTACCAGCAGAAAATGTGAATGTGACAGATTCTGTTAGTATTTTTTTGTAGATGAAGATAGTATGATTATTCATTGTGATAAACAATAATTAGAAAGTGTTAATTTGATAAATTCTTAGAAATACATATGTCTGGGGAGATAGAATGGCATGGAAATTTTTATGGTATTTCATGGGCATATGAGAAAGACAGGTTGGTAGTATCCACTGTCTTTGAGGATAAAAAAGAGGCAATGGAAATTGCAAGAGAGATCAAAGATTGGAGTGATAAATTTACAAGATTAACAATTATTGAAAAAGAAAATGGAGAGTACTCCATTTGTTGTTATCAGGATCCACAAATTTCAAAGAATGGAAAAAATATCGGATTGTATCGTACAGGCATGCGTCAAAGTGGTGGATATGAGCAAGTAAAGCCAATGATTACAGAAAAATCACCATTGCTACAAATTGCATATGCAGCAGATGTAAGAGAAATGAGTACCTACGAGCAAATATCACGACTAGTACCAATGAGAAAATGCAGAATAATAACAGAGAAAGAGTTGAAAAAGCAAGAATTTTTCTATGAAAAGGCTGCAGAAAAAATTAAACAAAAATAAATGAATTTTAAGACTATTTTAAAAATATGTAGAATCAATATTTTATAGATGTTTTTCAATAAGCTTAAGTTCACACAAAATTTAGAAAACCATTGAAAATCATTGAACTTAGACGTCCTAGTATTTTGCTACTTATTTTAGGTCTTATCTTAACTCTGATTGGATTTACAATGTTGTTAAATCCTCAAGACAGTGTTATCAACATGATTTTTCTAAGCATGTTTGGTATTGGTATGTTTATGTTTGGATTGGGTTTTTCAATACTTTATCAGATAAGAAAACACAAACCATAAACTAATTTTCAAAAACATAGCATTTTAAGGCCAAAAGAGACAAGAAAATGAGTGGCAGAATTCAAATTACAAGGGTCAGGCGGCTACATAATAGCTGACCTAACTGAAGAACAAGCAAAAAAAGCAGATTTAGGAGTTGGAAAATTATTTTTAGCACCAATAGGCAAACTAGAAGAACAAAAAATGTCAAAGCATTACTGTAAAAACTGTGAAACTGAATTTAACAACCCACCAAAGATACATCTGGAAGAAAATACAAATGAACAAGTTGCAGATAACTTGATTCTTGTAGAAAGAGGCCAATACACATGCCAGCAATGCAGTTCTATTATTGGAGAATACAGAGTATTCAAAAAACAAGACGAATCAAGTGATATTGGCAATGCTAGACCTAGCCAATAAAACAGGGCACATATCCTAAAGCAATATACTTAAGTTTAGAAAAAAATCAGAAAAAACAGCTATGACAAGTATGTTATTTAAGATAAAATGTGAAAAAGGTCACAAAGCAAATGCTTTGATCTGGGATGGACAGACCATTGAAAATTACATAGAGAGTAAAAAATGCAACAGCTGTGGTGCAACAGTACATCAATTATCCAAATAAAACAGTTCAAAACAAAATCAACAGTAGAGAATTACTTAATTAGATATTTTGTCTTCATATAACATGGATTCAAAAGATGAACCTGAAAAAATTTATCCATCAGGATATGAACCAAAAGAGACCAATACAGACGTTAATGTTAGAAATCAATTACTCAGTGAGATACTAAAATCATCGCCAACTGAATTTATCAATACAGATTTGTTTACAGTGATGTCAAAACGACGCTCAACTAGAAAGTTTGCAGACAAAATAGTAGAGACAGTAAAGATAGACAAGATCATAGCTGCTGCAGATACTGCACCTACTGCTGGAAATTTTCAGGGTTTTGAGATATTTTATGTAAAAAGTCCTGAAAAAAAACAGCGTCTAGTAGAGGCATGCAACAATCAGCCATACGTATATGCACCTGTGGTACTAGTTTTTTGTAAAAATCCGGCAAGAGTCAAATTTAATTTTCCAGAAGAAGTACTCAAAAAATTTGCCATACAAGATGCCACATTAGCAGCAGCATATTCTCAGCTTGCAGCTCAGGCTTTGGGATTAAGTTCCATATGGATCGGGATGTTTGATGAGCAAAAAGTAATGAAAATAATCAACACAGATTTGATTCCATCATCAGTATTATGCATAGGATATCCTAAACAAGATAAATTCCCAAAACCAAGAAGAAATTTACAAGAAATAGTACATGCGGTTTGGTAGTAAAGGAACTACAATTCTGAGAGAGATATTTTAATTATTTATCATAATTAAATAAATTAGAAATAAGTTATTTTTTATCTGCAAATCTTTTTTTGTCTCTACATATGCCACAGAGATAATTTTTCTTAAAATTATCAACTTCTGCCTTAAATGAGTCAGAGCCAAAATAATTTTCAGATGCTTGCATTCCACCAGGTACTGCTTTCCCGCATTTTGTGCACTTTATATCCAAATGAAATTTGATTTTTTTCTCATTTTTATTTATCTTACCAATGATCATGTACGATATCAAGGTTGAATATCCTATACAAATCTTAAGTTTTAAGCAAGTAAAATCTAGAGAAAATAATGGAGTTTTTTCAAACAGAAGAGCCAGAGATTGAAAAACCAATAGTCATTGCTGCGATGCAAGATATGGGAAATGTGGGTAGCATAGTAGTAAATTTCATTAATAATAGTTTGAGAACAAAAAAATTCAGAATTGCAAAGACACCATATCCCACATATGTTGTAGATGTGGGAGGGCACATCGACTTGCCAAATGAAAGTTGGGAGTACAAATACGCTGACGGATTAATTATGTTTGGAGGAGGAACTGGTCAGCCACAAGACAGCCAAGAACTATATTCGCTTTGTCAAGACGTCATCGATGTTTCTAAAAAATACTCTGCCAAATTCATCTATACCCTTGGAGGTTTTCACACAAATAGAATACTGGATAAAAATCCTAAAACTTTTGTCACCACTACATCCATAGAATTAACAAAACAAATGCAGGGATTGGGAATTTTGACAACGCCGCAAAGATCAATAATTACAGGATTTAACGGACTGATCTTAGGGTTTGCAAAGCAAAATGGCATTCAGGGAATGGGAATGTATGGAGAGTTAAATCAGCCTGAAATTCCACAGTATAGAGCAGCAATTAGCATAATCAAGACACTAGAGAAACTAACGTACAGAAGTTTAGGAGATACAAGTAAGCTGGAATCACTTGCACAGGAAATTGAAAAAAGCTTTGAAAATTAACCATTCGAGATAATTTAAGGATTATTTTCTTAAAACACTTGATTTTTTTATTGCTTTAATACAATATGAATAATTGCAGTTTATTCACCACATTACAACAATTCCACTGGCATCTCAAACAGAAATAGATGGAGTCAGATACTATCAGACACCTCAAGGAAAACTATACCCATCAATTACCACTGTATTATCTAAGACATCAGACATGTCAGGCCTTGATGAATGGAGAGAAAGAGTAGGAAATGACACTGCAGAGCAAATAATGAAAGAAGCACAAATTCATGGAACAATGACGCACAAATTATGCGAATACTATCTAAACAATAAAGAAGTAGAGGGGAATTTTTTTGATATTCCAAAGAATCATTTTGAAAAACTAAAACCGTATCTGCATAAAATTGACAACATTAGAGGAATTGAACTTCCACTGTATAGTGACGAGTTTGAAATTGCAGGAACTTGTGATTGTATAGCAGAATATAATGGAGATTTGTCAATTATTGATTTTAAGACAAGCCGCAGTAGACTGATGGAACATTATGATAAAGTTCAGAAATACTTCATGCAGGCTACAGCATACTCTCTTATGTGGAAGGAGAGAACAGGTACAGAAATAGATCAAATTGTAATTATAGGTTCTGAAGAAACTGGCGATGTTGCAGAGTTTATCAAAATACCATGTGATTTTAAAGAAATGTTAATGGAAAAGATAGAAAAATTCCGTCAATTAGCAAACTAGAAGAAAACTTGGAAAACACATAAATCCATTCAAATAATAATTCGCACCATGGTAAAACCAATTCCAGATGGATATCATTCTGTTACTCCAACATTGACTATAAGCGGAGCATCTAACGCAATAGAATTTTACAAAAAAGCCTTTGATGCAAAAGAAATTCACAGATTTCCAGGACCAGACGGTAAATCAATAATGCACGCAGAAATCAGAATTGGAGATTCTGCAATAATGTTGTGTGATGAAATGCCTCAAATGGGATGTTTATCTCCAACATCAATAGGAGGCCCAAGTGGTTCGATATACCTATACGTAAACGACGTAGATTCTGTTTTTAACAAAGCCATTTCAGTAGGTGCAAAACTAATGATGCCAATGATGGATGGATTTTGGGGCGACCGCATCGGGGCACTAACAGATCCTTTTGGGCATAGATGGACCATAGCAACCAGAAAAAAAGATATGACAGTAGAGGAGATACAAAAAGCTGGCGCTGAATTTATGAAAGGTCAATGCAAGTAGATTTTTTCTTTTTGTTATAGAATAGTAAAAGATAATTTTCAAAAAACTAACTACCAATCCACATCATTTGCAAGTACTAGTAATATGTGCGGATATTCAGATTCATTGTTGAATCCCATCATTTTTACAATCTCAGTTGAATGAATCCAAGCAAATTCTTTTATAGTTTTTTCATCAAGAATATTCAATCCTGGAACATTAAGCAATTCAAGAATTCTTTTTGGATTACTGACTGCTCGCTCCATTATTCTTGTAGCAATTCTGATCTTGTCTTTTTCATCCCAATATTTTCCTAGCTTGTATTTGCCAGTAATTGTTTCTGGTTTTATTTTGATTAGTCCAACTCCACGAATAGTAGCCATTTGTGGATTAAGAGGTTCATAGCCACCCTCAATTTGGTATTTTTGAATTAATTTATTGAGTACTTGTGATTTTTCATCATTGTCAGTTATTAGTTCAGCATACCCTTTGATTATTACGCTGACATACAGTGTATCAGTAAGTGATGCATCTGTTGGTGGCTCAAAAAAATACGATGGCAAAAATGCCAGTTCCTTGTCCACTTCAAAGCCGCATTTTGAGTTTAGCTTTATGTTTTCATATTTTTCTCCCCTTGGAAAACCGTGTATGTACACTGAACCATTATGAAAGATAAAATTCATTGGGGCTACAAATGGAAATCCATTTTTGTCAATGGTTGCAATTCTACCAATATGCTCAGTTTGCAAAAATTCTGTGATTTTTGCAATTGATTTTATTTTTGACTTTTCTCCAAAATTCATGTAATTACGATATAAAAGAAATTAATAAGAATATACAAAATCTCTTTATTGCAGACAAATAAAAGATACAATATATCGTGAAGACCGTATTTTACATTATTCTTCCCATAGTTGCATTTTTACTAATTTTGACTAATGCACTTTATGGGCATTTATTGTTTGTATCAACAACAGATTATGTGACAACCAAGTATTCAGTGTATGTTCATCTGCAACCAGAATGGCATAGTAGTTCTAAAAACATCATATTTGATGTTACAAACTCGTGGTACAAATCAAAGGATAATAAAACTAACAATGTTGTCAGTGATTCCAAAGAATACAATTCAAACCAGCTCCAATTCATTAACGGTAAATCATATGTTGAGCTAAAACACAGCTTTAGTAATTGTCAGAAAGAGTGGCAACCAATATCATATGGAAAAGCAGTAGACACAGTACGACATGAAATTGAGTATGTACAGGGAAATCAACTAAGTACAGATCCTGACATCTCAGTTTATCCTGACATTGAAAATACCAACTATGATAAATCTCAGCAACAAATTAAAATAAAAAACGGATATGTACAGTTTATTCCAATATGTACAACAAAAGATACTACTTCATATGATTACAGTATAAAGACAGACAACAATGATTTAGGATTTGATATCTATTTTGTATCATCGTCTATAGAACGTAACAACTTTTCAAGTGATAATGTTGATTATTATAAAAATTCTGGTTGTTTTGCACAAAACAAACAAAGCTACAGTGGAACATGCAACAATGTGGAAAAAAATGGTGGATTGATCATTGTATTTCCAGACGAGTTGAAGCCATGGGTTACAAAAGTCACAGTAAATCTTTATGAAAAAAAGTATTGAATTATGTCTCCCAAAGAAAACAGTCGTCTTAACTAGGCTTAAAATAAAGTCAAATCAACCCATAATTAGAAAATGACTGATTTTATTCACGAGCCATACAAAACCGTCTATGTTAGAGACCTGATCAAGCTAAGCTTGGATGATCTGCTCAGCATGATGGGATCACTTGAATCAGGCAATGCATATTGGGTTGATGGAGTTCTCTTTGCATGCTTTGCAATGACTGATTCTGAGGAATTGGCAAAAAAAGAGATTCAAGGCCAGACATATCTGGACAAAGTCATATTTGCAAAATATGAACACTATACCAAGACAGCAAAATTATCAACGAATATGGAAATCAATGTCTTAAATGTACAAAAAAGCCAACTGTACAGAGATTTGATATCTTGGTTGAAAAAACAACCAGTATGGAATGAATAGAATTATTTCCATAAATGTCATACATCAAGAACTAGATATTTTAATATCTTTTCTCAAAGAGAAATAAATTGGATAAAGACGAATCAAAAAAATTCATAACAATTTCCAAAAGAAGGATTTGGCATAGAACAGATGCAAGGAAGAATCCAGTTTACAATTTTAGAACAAATTAAACTCATGAAGACATCAGGATTGAATACAAGAGATTAGCGAGATAATTCTTGCCAATGTTCAAAAGATTATAGAAAATTACCAGCCATAAGAAGATTAAATAGATGTCAGTCTTAACTTCATACAAAATTTCTTACAAAAATAAACAAATGTTAAGAATTTACAGAACAGTCTTTTTATTTCATTATTACATTATGATACTGGTAGTAATCAATTAATCCCAAACATCAATGGTATGTGAAAAGAGAATTGATGCTCAGGTGTCAGTGGATATCTGATTGGTTTTGGTTACTATCTAATTTTTACCGTCTGTGTGTTAAATTTAGATCAAATTCTTTATTCCTGCATACCACATTTTGAACAAACCCATACAATTTGAAACATTTGTGCCTGGCGAGTCATAGAATTTCCACATATTTTACAAGTTTTAGAATCTCTAGAAGACATTACCTATACTCATCTCCACAGTCACCAATTATATCAAAAAGGTCATTTGATTTACCAGTAACTGAACTTATCATGGTATGATCTTGAGAGTCTAGATGTAAATCAAAGACTTTGGCATTATCTTGTCTATGTTCAGATATTCCAAGCCTTGCACCGATTATTACCCCTGCAACTGCAGGTTTATCTAAAATAAATTTGGCAGATACATTTGCAATACTGGAATCGTGTTTTTTTGCTATTTGAGATAATACATGTAATAATTCTTGAAATAATTTCCATCCCCCCCATGCATCAATCATGTTATAGTATTTTTGCAGACTAGAAGTAATCAGGTCTGCTCTATGTGGGTCTGGAGAGTTTAGATATTTTTCAGATAAAAATCCACCAAGCAAAGTACCATATGTAAGAAGAGTCATTCCATGTTTTTGGCAAAATGGAACCATCAATTTTTCGGGTCTTTGATCTAAAATAGAGTATTGCACTTGATTTGATACTAGTTTGAATCCTTTTTCAATCATTATTTTGATTCTTTGTGTATCAAAGTTTGTTAGACCAAGATGTTTGATTTTTCCCTTATCTTGTAGTTTTGATAAATGATTAAGGGCATCAAGATAACTTGGATTATTGTAATCCCACCAATGAAACTGCACCAAGTCAAGTGAATCGGCATTCATTTTGTGTAGTGATTGATCTATGTAATATTCTACAATAGACTTTGTCATAGGTCCAGGATTTGGTACAAATTTAGTCAGTGCTTGGGATTTTGAGAGGTCACTTGGTGCTAATCGTTTTCTAAATTCTCCAATGTATGATTCAGCAGGACCATAGATATCAGCCAAATCCCATGTGGTAAATCCATCTTTGTGATATTCTAGCATCTCTAAAATGGCAGATTCTGAATTAATCTGTCCATGTCCTCCAGATACCTGCCACATTCCATTTAAGATTCTGCATATTAGTAAATCATCAGCTAGAGCAATTTTTGAATTTGACATTAAATCCTATAGAAAACTACTTTATTTTATGAGTATGTAAAGATACGATAATAATTAACAGACAAAAGATAGTGAGAAATAATCAATTAATTTAAGAATCACCAACAGATACAATGTTCATATGGTTCATTACTATATCAAAAAAATAAAGCGCCTTTCTCATAAACCATCAACATGCATTGATTGCAATAGTCAAAATATTATACAGGATGCAGTATTAGCTTCAACTGGCCCAACTCAAGAAAACACAGACTATACACCATCTGTATTGTGTATGACATGTGAAACTTTGATGATAATTACTACAGAGCCAGGTTCAGGACTTGGTCTGCAGGCATCTGTAGGAAACGAAATATCAATGCGTAGTTAGTTTCATAACAGTGGTAAAATTTTGATTTAGACAAGGATACTACATCATTTTGCCAAATTGATACAATAGTTCTAATTAATTTAAAAGTGTCATTATTCATCAAGATAAGATAACAATTGAATAAATTATTTTTCTTGTTGATTCCACTTTTACTTTCGGGTTTTATCCATCTCTGGAATCCTGTTGGATATCCAGATGTATTTTTTGATGAGGGAATTTACATGAGACGGGCAGTAAATTTTCTAGATACTGGAAATCCACAGGAAGGAAATGTGTATGACCATCCATATTTTGGTCAAATTGCAATTGCATCCATTCTTGCCATAACAAATTATTCTGATGTTACACCGTCTACAGACCCAGATTCATTACAGTCACTGTACATGGTTCCCAGAATATTTATGGGATTATTAGCAGTGCTAGATACATTTCTAATCTACAAGATTGTTCAAATCAGATACGGAGTAAATTCTGCATTTCTATCAGCATCACTTTTTGCAGTATTGCCATTTACATGGATTTTCAAAAGAATATTACTTGATTCTGTTTTGGTGCCGCTTGTATTAGGAGCAATTTTACTGGCAATTTATTCTACCAAAACAAAACAAAAAACAGTACTGATTATTTTTTCAGGATGTTTATTGGGTTTAGCAGTATTTACAAAGATACCTGCATTTACAATGATCTTTGTAGTTGCATGGATTGTATATACAGACAGAAAAAAACTCACAGATGTTTTACTGCTACTGATTCCATTTTTGTTGATTCCGTTAATATGGCCTGTTAATGCAATTATGCTTGATCAGTTTGATCTTTGGCAGAAAGGTGTGTTATGGCAAACACAGAGAACAAACAGCGTATTAGACATATTTGGATTCTTTGCAGTCATTGATCCATTGATGTTTGTATTGGGAGTATCAGGAATAGTTCTTGCAGCATTACGCAGAGACAAATTTCTCTTGTTGTGGTTTGTTCCATTTGTAGTATTTCTAAGTGGTATTGGATACAAACAATACTTTCACTGGATGATAATAGTTCCAATGATGTGCATTGCATCGGGCATATTGATAGAATCAATTCGTAAGTTTGACACGATCAAAAAGAAGTTTGTTTATGTAGGAATTGTATCAGCGGTTTTAGTTTTTGGGTTTATTAGCACAACACTTTTGATTGTCAATGATATATCATATAATCAATTTCAGGCATTATCATATGTTTTAGAAAATTATGATGACAGTGTTACAATTCTTACAAGTCCAGTGTATTCATGGATATTGTATGATGTATTTCAGCGAGAAACCACTCCAAAAGACTATTCATCTGTTTTGTTTTATACCCCAACCACAGAAAAAACAGTCATAATGGTAGATGATCATTATCGTATTGATCTAGTTAGAGGCCCTCAACTGCAAAATGCATTAGATCATTCCACAGTAATACAAACTTTTGAGGGGGCAATAATTGGATTTAACGACAAAATATATCCATATACAAGCATGCAAGCCAATGGAGAAGCAGCCAAGATCGAAATTCGTGAAAGCATACGTGGAAGCTAGTCAAATTTTACAATTTAAAAATTTAATATGAGATAAATCTGGTGAATTCGTGTTGTCAAATACAATGAATGCAGAAGTATCAATAATAATTCCTACATATAACGAGTCTGAAAATATCAAAGGAATACTGCATTTAATCAAAGAGCACATGCCAAAAAACACCATAGTGGAAGCAATAGTAGTAGATGACAACTCCCCTGATGGAACAGGTAAAATCGCAGAAGATTATTTTGAGTCATTAAAAGAAAAAACAAGATATACCATTAATGTAATAAATCGAAAAACACGAGAAGGCCTTAGCTCTGCAATATTAAATGGAATACAACAGGCAAAAGGGAAAATAGTTGTTGTAATGGACAGCGATTTTTCTCATCCTCCACAACTCATACCAAAACTTGTTGATGCATTAAAACAATCAAAAACAGACATTGTTGTTGCATCAAGATATCTCAATGGAGGTTCAATACATGGTTGGTCAATAAAACGAAAAATGATAAGCAAGATTGCAACAATTATTGCAAAGAAAGGTCTTGGCATAAAGGAATCTGATCCAATGTCAGGATTTTTTGCATTTAACAAAGACATAATCAAAGGAATCAACTTTGATGCAATAGGCTACAAGATTCTCTTGGAGATGATTGTAAAGATAAAAGATGTATCAATAAAGGAAATTCCATACACATTTTCTGATAGAGAAAATGGAAAAAGTAAGCTTGGAACAAAAATCATTTTAGAATACATTCATGCAGTAGGAAAGCTTTACAGATATGGAAAGAAAGAGCAACAAAAGGAAACAAGATCATCAGTCAAATTTGTATCAAAGGCTGCAAGATTCTTTTCAGTTGGTGCATGTGGGCTAGGCATTAATTATCTTACATCTATTTTGTTTACATCAAGTTTGGACATGTGGTATCTTCATGCAACCATACTGGGAATCATGTTTTCAATTACTAGCAATTTCTTTTTGAATAAATATTGGACATTTGAGGATAGAGATTTCAAAGCAAGAATAACTGCCATTCAGTATGGCAAGTTTGCAGGATTTAGCTCTATTGGTGCAGTAGTTCAGATTGGAATGGTGTATTATTTGGTGGATGATCTAAGTGTGTCCTATCCGGTTGCACTGGTATTAGCAGTTGCAACTGCAGCGTTTAGCAATTTTATTTTAAATAAAAAATGGACGTTTAAAGAAAAAGTTTGGAGTTAGACGTCATTTTTGAAAAATTAGCTAAGGTTTGAATAGTAATAAGGCACACAAATAACATGGTACTTGGAATCATCATTACTGTTGGAGTCGCGATAGTCATTGTTTTTATCATAATAAAATTAATTCGAAGTTCAAATACGACAGGTCATGCTGGAAATACAAAGCAGTGCATAGCATGTGGACGCAAAACAAATTCACTGATTTGCCCATTTTGCAAAAAAGATTCAAATTCCCTAAGATAGTTCCAAACTATTTAGAATTAAAAAGCACCCATTAGCTTCAATCCCATTATAATTAACAAAATACCACCAAGTATTATCAGCACGCCATTTCTAGACATATACGATCTTGATCAAACTACTATATCAAATGCCTTTTACAAGGGGATTTGAATCAATAATTACAAACTAAAAATACATTTGAATGATCATTGTAAGGAATAATGTACATTACAAAACAATGCCATTCCATTTGATAGTGTCTTGGCAGTTATACGATATCCATCTTGCAGTCCTTTACCGCAAATATAACACTCTACTTCTGATACACTTGATTTTACTTCAGATGTTTTTTTGAAGTAAAGATCTTGCATCAGTGTTGATTTTGTCCCCTGCATGGTCATGGAAATATACGTTCAATTATCATATAAAGGTACCGTACCATACCGTAATAGATTGTGGCTAAATTTCCACCTAATCAATTTAAATAATAAACGAGTAAAATTTTGTCTATGGGTGGACACCTTTGGAAATTCTCAGCCGAAAGTAATACCACTAGAGTTATCTGAAAATCAATTTCAAATATACAATAAAATTTCTAGAAACTATTCACATTCATTTCTCTTTGAATCACTAACAGGTCCAGAAATACTAGCTGAAACGTCGGTAATGGGATTTGACCCCAAAATAATTCTCAAAGGATATTCAGACAAAGTAGAAATCAAAAGAGACGGTAAAACTGAAACTATTCAAACAAATGACCCATTTGAAGAGCTAAAAAAACTATTAGGAAAATCAAAAGATCAAAGTTACAGATATCTGGGTGGTGCAGTTGGTGTTGTAAATTATGATGCAATCAGACTGGTAGAAAATATTCCAGATACTCATGATTCACCACAGCCATTAATGGAGTTTGGAATATACGATGACGGAATATTATATGATAATCTACATAGGAAATTATTTTATTTTTATCATGATCAAAACAGATTTGAACAATTTAAAATGAGTGATGATTCATTTGGAGATTTTAAAACAACTGAAATAGTACCTAATATGAACCAAGAAAAATTCTCAAATATTGTAAACAAGGCAAAGCAGTACATTCATGATGGAGATATATTTCAAGTGGTGTTATCTAGAAAGTTTACGTTTGATACACATGGAGACAATCTAACACTATACAAAACACTACGAAGACTAAATCCATCACCATACATGTATCATCTAAAACAAGATAGCAAAACAATCATAGGAGCATCACCTGAAATGCTAGTAAGAATCACAAATGACAAAGTAGAAACATTCCCAATTGCAGGAACTAGAAAAATTACAGATGATGAGGAAAAAAACAAACAGTTAGCGGATGAATTACTCCATGATGAAAAAGAATTAGCAGAACACACCATGTTAGTTGATTTGGGAAGAAATGACATAGGTAGAGTATGCAAGTATGGAACTGTACACACTGAAGAATTAATGCAGATCAAACGATTCAGTCATGTGCAGCATATAGTAACCCATGTTGTAGGTAATTTGGCGCCTGAAAACGACATGTTTGATGCATTTAAGGCAGTATTTCCAGCAGGAACTGTATCAGGGGCTCCAAAAGTCAGAGCCATGGAGATAATCGATGAATTAGAAACCGAAGCAAGAGGGCCATATGCAGGGGCAGTGGGGTATTTTTCATTTAATGGATGCTGTGATTTTGCAATTGCAATTAGAAGTATATTCATAAATGGCAACAAAGGATTTGTGCAATCAGGTGCAGGAATTGTCTCAGACTCTGTTGCAGAAAACGAATTCAAAGAAACTGAACATAAAGCTGGTGCGATGCTTCAAGCACTAAGGGAGGCAACAAAATGAAATTTCTAATTATTGACAACTATGATTCGTTTGTATACAATATTGCACAATACTTGGGTGAGCTAGGAGTAGATTGTGATGTCATTAGAAATGACAAGATAACACTAGAACAGATAAAACAAAATAACTATAATGCAATAATCATATCACCAGGTCCAGGAACTCCAGCAGACAGGAAATATTTTGGAATATGTAGCGATGTAATAAAAGACATTGGACCTACCACCCCAATATTAGGAGTATGTTTAGGACACCAGGGAATCATTGAGGCATTTGGCGGCAAGGTTACAAATGCAGGTTGTGTAAGACATGGTAAGACTAGTCCAGTTGAGCATAAAAATTCAGAATTATTCAAAGATGTCAAAAATCCATTCAGGGCAACAAGATATCATTCACTAGTTGGAGATAAAACAATAATTCCAGATGTGTTAGAAGTGACAGCTACTGCAGCTGATGATGGAGAAGTAATGGCAATAAGACACAAAAAATATCTAATAGAAGGAGTACAGTTTCATCCCGAATCAATCATGACAGAGGATGGAAAAAAGATCCTCTCAAATTTCATAAAACAGGTGAAAAACAAAAAATGATTTCAGATTTAATTTCAAAGCTACAACAAAAAGCAGATCTCACATATGATCAGATGAATTACATCATGACAGAGATGTTATCAGGTAAAACAAATGACAAAGAAAACTTAGATTTTCTATCCAGCTTAACAGAAAAAGGTGAAACCGATGATGAGCTGCTTGGAATGCTTGATAAAATGCGGGAATTTGCTCTAAAAGTTGTACCTAAAAATAAAGGAAAAATAATCGACATGTGCGGTACTGGGGGGGATAACCTTCAAACATTTAATGTGTCCACTACTGCCTCTTTTCTGGTAACAGCCGCAGGAGGAGTTGTAGCAAAACATGGTAATCGTTCGAGTTCAGGCGTTTCTGGAAGTGCAGATATTTTTGAATATTTTGGATATGATCTAAACTCAGAGCCAGACAGAATTGCAGACATGCTTGAAAAACATAACATTTGTTTTATGTTTGCACAAAAATTTCATCCGGCAATGAGACATGTCTCAAATGCAAGAAAACAGTTAGGAAAAAGATCAGCATTTAATCTTTTAGGGCCATTATCAAATCCAGCTGGTGTTAAAAATCAAATGATAGGGGTTGGAGCTATTGAGTTTTTAGACAGATTACCGCTGATTCTAAAAAGAAACGGGGCGGAAAACATCATGACAGTTCGCTCTGATGATGGTATGGATGAATTTTCTACTAGTGCAACAAACAGAGTATGCATTTTAAGAAATGACAAAGTATTGATGAATTCAATTGATCCCCAAGTAGTAGGACTACACAAGTCAACACTAAGAGACATTCAAATTAAAACAAGAGAAGATGCAATAAAGGCATTTGTTGGAGTGTTAAACAATACTGCAAATCAAGCCATGATAGAAACAACAGCTCTTAATGCAGCTGGAGGATTAATTGTTGCAAACATTGTAAATAATTTTGAAGAAGGAGTTGAGTTAGCATTAAACACAATTAAAGATGGAAAAGCATTCAAACTATTAGAAAGATTTGTTGCAGACACGGGAGACATTTCAAAATTAAAGGAGATGGTATGATGACTGAAAATATTCTAAGAAAACTAGTAAAGAATTCACAAACTGCAATTGATGACGGAGTGTATGATATAGATATAAAATTGCAAAAATCAAACAAGGATTTTTTACAAATAATAAAATCAAATAAACATGCAACGCTACTTACAGAAATAAAATTTTCATCTCCGTCTTTGGGTAAGATTAGAACATTATCAGACCCAGCTAGTATCGCAAAACAAATGATTGCAGGAGGCTCTAAAGCACTCTCTGTTCTTACCCAGCCTCATATGTTTAATGGCTCACCAGAGTACTTTATGCAGGTAAGACAAGCAGTAGATGTCCCATTATTGATGAAAGATATCATGATTGATACGGTACAGATTGATGCTGCAGAAAAAATAGGGGCAGATTACATGTTAGTTATTCAATCATTATTTGATCAAAGATTTCTCAAAGATATCGATGAGTTCATCAAATATGGTCACAAAAAGGGGCTGAAAATTTTACTAGAGGTTCACACAAAACAAGAATTTCAAAATGCACTAAAAACAGAATCAGATCTAATTGGAATTAACAACAGAAATCTAGACACATTGGAGATTGACCTGAAAACTACAGAAAGAGTATTAGAAGGATACAAAAAGACAAGACCAATACTATCCGAGAGTGGAATTGAGACACCTAGAGATATACAATATCTAAAAAAGTGCGGAACAGATGCATTTCTAATAGGATCTAGTATAATGAAAAGCGATAATATCGAAGAACATGTCAGAAAATTGGTGAATGCATATTGAAGTATCCTAAAGACGGTAGATTTGGAGAGTTTGGGGGCAAGTACATTCCAGAGACACTAGTACCTGCAATTGAAGAATTAGAAGAAAATTATCTTAAATTCAAAGACAATAAAGATTTCAAAAAAGAATTAGATTATTATCTCAAACAATATGCAGGAAGGCCAACTCCATTATACTATGCAAAAAATTTATCAGAAAAATGCGGTGGGGCTAAAATCTATCTAAAAAGAGAAGACCTCTTGCATGGAGGAGCTCACAAAATAAACAACACATTAGGTCAAGCACTACTTGCAAAAAAAATGAATAAAAAAAGAATCATTGCGGAAACAGGTGCAGGTCAACACGGAGTAGCTACTGCAATGGCATGTGCTGTTTTGGGAATAAAATCCGAAGTATACATGGGATACAAAGATACCATACGACAAAAGCTAAATGTCTACAGAATGAATATGCTTGGTGCTAAAGTTCATCCAGTAAAATCGGGCTCAAAAACTCTCAAAGATGCAATCAATGAGGCAATCAGAGACTGGATTACAAATGTAGAATCTACATATTATTTGCTGGGCTCTGCAGTAGGTCCTCATCCATATCCCGTAATGGTAAGAGATTTTCAAAGTGTGATAGGAGAAGAAATTAAAGTGCAGATGAAAAAAATATCAAACAAAACACCAGATATTGTAATTGCATGTGTTGGTGGAGGATCAAATGCAATTGGGACATTTTATCCACTAGTTGATACAAATGCCGAAATTATTGGAGTAGAAGCCGCAGGTAAAGGATTAAAATCAAAATATCACTCTGCAACATTATCAGCTGGCAGTAAAGGGGTGCTTCATGGAATGATGACATATCTATTGCAAGATGATGAAGGACAAATCACAGAAACGCACAGTATTTCAGCAGGATTAGATTATCCAGGTGTAGGTCCAGAGCACTCTTATCTAAAAGATACTAAGCGAGTAAAGTACCACTCTGCAACAGATGCCGAAGTAATAGATGCATTTTTGATGTTGACTAGAACTGAAGGAATCATTCCAGCACTAGAGTCAGCTCATGCGATAGCTGAAGCAATGAAGGTTGCAAAAAAGAGTAAAAAATCAGAATCAATTGTAGTTACACTTTCAGGAAGAGGAGACAAGGATGTAGAAGAAGTACAAAAGTATCTGAGCAAACATGTCAAGAATTAAAGAAAAATTTGCAGAACTCTCTGCAAAAAAAGAAAAGGCATTAATCGCATATATCATGGTCGGATATCCAAATGAAAATGCAACAATATCTGTAGTCAGAGGACTAATCAAAGGTGGGGCAGACATTATAGAATTAGGATTTCCATTTTCAGATCCTCTAGCAGATGGCCCTGTAATTCAAAATGCTAGCACTGTATCTTTAGACAATGGAATTAAACTCAACAAATTCTTCAACATTGTAAAAAAGATTAGAAAAGAAACTGACATACCGTTGATTCTAATGACATATACCAATATTTTGTATCATAAAGGATATTCAAAATTTATTGCAGAGGCTAAAAATGCAGGAATTGATGGATTCATTCTTCCAGACATGTCCATTGAAGAATCAAAAGAATATCTTACATCTGCTAAAAATACAGCAGACACAATATTTTTGGTATCTCCAAACACAACAAAATCAAGGATAGAAAGAATAGCAAAATTATCTTCAGGATTTTTGTATTTAGTTGCAGTGTATGGTACAACTGGAGTAAAGATAGGAATTCAAAATTATACTCTAAATGCAATCAAAGAAGTTAAAAAAATTACCAAGGGAAAGATTCCAGTTGGTGTAGGATTTGGGGTTTCAACTCCTGAGGATGTCAAAAAATATATCAAAGCAGGAGCTGATGCAGTAATTGTAGGTAGTGCATTTTTGAAACTAATTGAAAAGATACCTCAAAACAAACTTGAATCAAGTATTGCAGCATTTACAAAAAGTCTTAAAAGACAAACCGTCCAAACATGATTGTTTTAAAAAATTCAATGAATCAGTAACGAACTTTACCACATTTTCTACATGATAATGTGCCATTAGCAACATATTCATGGTTACAAGATTCAGATTCTATCATCATAATTCAATTCCAAAAAATTGTAATATTATTGAATAACGATGTAAATTTTGAGTGGGCATACAAAATCATTTTACATAAAACCAATGATCAAATCAATTAAAAATTCAAAATGAATAATAGATGTGGGATTTAAATACACATGTTTTGTTGATAAAATAATGAGATTTTTCCATAATAAGAAAAATGATTGTACACAATGTGATGCAAAATTTGACAGTCATGATGACTTGGTAAAACACGTCAGACATGAACATCATAAAACTATCGTAATCTGCCAATACTGCAAAAAAGAGTTCATTCATGAAAAGGACAGACTACACCATTCCAGAGAAGAACACAAACATATGTTGGAGAAGCGTTCACGAAAAGATTCACATCCTGAAGAATACAAAACTCAAAGCAGAGTGGATGCATTCAAATCCAAATTTAGCGATAAGCTATGACAGTTCGTTAAAGAGTAGTGGTCTGTTATTTTCGACGGGAAGCCAGGGAGAACTCTATTTTAGGTAAAGACCACTATCTAGATGTGCTCAGCATACAGATACGTATTGTAAAATAAAAAATACACGTTAAAAAATCCAAACACTCGTTAAAAAAAATAAGAGATTTCACACGCATGTAAGATCTCCACACTAGAATAAGAGATCGCATAATTTCGGTGTCTGATCAGCAAAACATACAAAAACCAGATACTTGTTTTCTTAATGTGCAGACGAAGCTTATTTTTGTTACAGGGGGGGTAATGTCAGGCCTTGGAAAAGGTGTAACAACATCATCGATTGCAAAATTATTACAATTAGCAGGTCAAAAAGTGTCTTGTATCAAAATAGATCCCTATCTGAATTATGATGCAGGAACCATGAATCCAGTTGCTCATGGGGAAGTCTTTGTAACAGATGACGGTGGCGAATGCGATATGGATATTGGAAACTATGAGAGATTTCTAAATCAGAATATTCCAAAAAGTCATAACATTACTACAGCTCAAGTATATTCAGCAGTAATTGAAGCAGAAAGAAAAGGAGAATATCTAGGAGCATGTGTTCAGATAATTCCTCACATCACAGATGAAATCAAAAATAGGATTAGAAAAATTGCCGAAGAAGAAAAACTTGATTTTTTGATTGTAGAATGTGGAGGTACGGTAGGAGACATAGAATCATTACCATTTTTAGAGGCACTAAGACAGATGAGAGTCGAAGAAGGACCACAAAATGTAATTTTTGTTCATGTTACACTTGCACCGTCACTGGATGTAGTAGGAGAGCAAAAAACAAAACCAACACAGCACAGTGCACAAGAATTAAGAAGAATTGGTATTCAGCCTGATTTTTTGGCAGTAAGATGTACAACACCACTAGAAGAAAAGACGAAGAAAAAAATTGCATTATTTACCAATGTCACTGCAAATGACGTACTATCATGTCATGATGTAAAATCAATTTTTCAAGTGCCACAGATATTGTATGATCAGGGAATAATGGATTCCTTATTTACAAAGTTTGGAAAAGTTGGAATGGTAAATGCATCTGCAAATTGGGACAAGTGGAATAGTATTGCAGAATCTATGGTAAATCATGAAGACCAGAAAGTAAGAATTGCAATGGTTGGAAAATACGTTACACTTGCAGATAGTTATGTTAGTGTAAATCATGCGCTAAAGCATGCAGGTGCAAAGTTAGGAAAATCAGTTGAAATTGATTGGATTGATTCAGAATCAATGACAGATTTTAATAATTTATCAAAATATGACGGCATACTAGTTCCAGGTGGATTTGGAACAAGAGGTTCAGAAGGAATTATAAAAACTGCAAATTATGCAAGAGAGAAAAATATACCATATCTTGGGATATGTTTTGGATTTCAGCTAGCGGCAATTGCATTTGGAAGAAATATTTTGAAGTTAGATGATGCAAATTCTACTGAAATAAAACCAGATGCTAAAAATCCAATTGTAGATTTACTTCCAGAGCAGAAAAATATATCAGACATGGGAGGATCATTAAGGCTTGGCGCAAATGATATCCAAATAAAACCAAATACAATATCGCATAAAATCTACAATGCAAATACAATTAGTAAAAGACACAGACATAGATATGAGATTAATAAAAAATACATTCCAGAATTTGAAAAAAATGGATTGGTATTTTCAGCTGAAAGTGATGGGGGCAAAAGAATGGAAATGCTAGAGATTCCATCTCATAAATTCTATCTTGGGGTACAATTTCATCCAGAGTTTAACAGCAGGCCAGGATATCCAGAACAGGCATTTGAGGCATTTGTAAAAGCTTCAGCCCAAAAATAGAAAATATTGGGTTTAATTACTAAACATAGTTTTAGAATGTCTCAATAATGGGAATTATAGAAAATGAATTATTAACAAGACTATTAAATAGTCCAGAATGATAAATAATGAAAATTTGACAAGATGCACAAATTGTGGAAAAGATTATCATACAGGAGTAAAGAATTTTTGTTCTAATGCTTGCTACGAATCGGATTTACAAAAAAGAATCAAAGATGCATGTGGTGACGATATAACACATACTAAAAACTTGTCATAATATTTTACAATACTAAAAAATAAAATCTATTCTATCTTCGATATTTCATAGATTTTTTGTCGTGCGTCTCTAATTGAGACTTTCTTTTTGACATATCCTTTTTTGAGTAAATGACTAAGTGCCAATCTAACGGTTCTGTCTGGAAGTAGAGTCTTGTTTGCAAGGTCTTTTTGTGTAAGTGCTCCTTCATACTCTAATGTCTTTAGCAATAATTTAGAGCTTGGAGGCATACTAAGTAGTTCTTCAGCAAGATGAACCTTCTTTGCAAGTGCAGAGATTGCAGTAGAGTCTGTTTTGAGTCGGATTATTTTTGCCGGAGGTAAAAACTGGGTACATTCTACCATATTGTTTACTTTGTATCTATCTAGTCCATCAAGAACAACTTCACAATGCAGTCTAGCTGAAATATCACTAATTTGAATAGAGCTTTTATTTGATACGATGATCGGTCTTCTGGTAATATCTAAAGAGTTTACTGAGATGATTTCAAATACGCCAGAGTCTTGAAATAACATAGGTCCACCAGCAGACATTGAATATGCAGAAGAACCAATCGGTGTAGATACAATAATCCCATCGCTGTTATCGTGCCATACTTCTTCATCATTTACACGTAATGTGTGCTCCATAAGCATTGCACTTTTTGATGAAAATACTGCAACATCATTTAATACAGGATAGACATTTTTTCCATCAATTTTTACTCCTAGTCTTGGAACTTCCTCTATTGTGTAATTTTGTTTTTTTAGTATTCTTACATATGATGGAAACTCCCTAAGATCTACCTGAGCTAAAAATCCACTAGATTCACCCTCACTTATTCCTAAAACAGGTGTTGTTGAATCAAAAGATCTATGAAAATAGTTTCTAACTCCCTTATCTCCACCCAACACCAAAATACAATCAGATTGTTTTACTTTTGATTTTGCAGTAATTGTAAATGATTCAATTTCCGCATCATCTAAAATTTTTTTTATGATCTTGGCTGCAGAGTCTGTTGTATCAGAACCATAGATTCCTATTTGCACAGAGTGATAAAACTTGGAGTGCAATAAAAGGATAAAGTGCTAAATCGTCCTATATTTTACTAGATTGTAAAAATAAGAAGCATTAGTCTCAATTGCACTCTTTTGAGGTATTTTTAGCAGACCCACTTGTTTTGAATCAAGTGCAGCCTGTGCAGCTCCTCCTGCAAAACACAATGCCCAAAGAAAGTCTTTTTCTTTTAGCATTGTACAACAAAATGTTGCACAAAAAATATCTCCAATGCCAGTAGTATCATAAACTTCTTTGTTTGGCAATGTTATAGAATAGACTTTGTCCTTTACCAGTAATGAGACTTCAGTTTTGTTTGTAAAAATTACAGATTCCACACCTTTTTTCTGCAACGCTATCATCATTTCATCATAAGAACCGCTAACAATTTTCTGAGATTCATCAGGGTTTACCTTGATTGCATTTACATCAGATAAATCAAGTACAGCGTTTTCTAAAATTACATTTTTATCGGAATCTACTTGCCTCAAAAACCCCTGAGGATCAACTAGAGTAAAACTAGAGTCTTTTTTTATTTTAGTAAATACATCAGCAGAAATTTCATGAAAGATTGGTGTGACCAAAGAACCATCTGCGTTTATGGTAGTGTATTCAATAGGATCGCACTCATGTAATAGTTTAAGCGTTCTATCTGAACCCATAATATCTATTGCAAATCGAGTCGTAAGTTTCTCAGATATTGCATTTCCAAAATGAATTTTATTTTGAGTTAAATATTGCATTGGAAAGTCGCTACCAAATTTGGTGTAAAGGTCAACATCAAATTTGAGCTGTCTTGCAGTCAGTCCACCATAACATGCAGCACCCCCAATTTGTTCATGATTTATGCCATCAATAGTAATCGTATCAATTGCACAGTGTGAAAATAATGCTAGTTTCATTGGTTATAATTCCAAACAATATCGATTTAGTTTTTTGCATTCTTTTTTTCAAAACATTCCTGACATAGTACAATGCCCTTCAATATTACCAAATCCATATTTGATCTAAAACACATATGACACAAGCCACGCATTATTTATCAATAGGAAATAGTGAATCTGACATTAAAACATGATTGGGTTTTGAGTAAATAACAAAAGGAATTCCATCAGACTTTCTTAATCATACGCAAGATTATAAGGAGGCAAATTCGATTGGGTTTATGCCACTTAAGCGTGCAAGTAGGGGACGAACAAAAGGAGGGAAGGGCTCGTCTGGCACTATACAGTGTACAAACTGTGGTTGTACAGTACCAAAAGACAAGGCAAAGAAAGTCACATCCAGACTAAATCTAGTAGAACATACTTTGGCTAAAGAACTACGTGCACAAGGAGCATACATAGCATCACCAATGGTACTAAAATGGTATTGTATTTCATGTGCAATTCACTTCAAGATTCTAAAAATTAGATCAGAAGACAGCAGAAGACAACGTGGAAAACTCCGTTAGTAATATTGTGTTTTGTAGATTTAAAATTTTAATTTTTGCCTAGCTCAGATCGTGAAACAGTGAATCATTTTGTACATCAATCAATGCTCTATTATTCTTCATTGCTGGGCAATTTAGTAAATCTTTTCAATATAAAAAAACGTTAGTTAATTTGTATTTTATTGACAAAGCAAGACAAGTCAATATAGAAAGATTATTTTCAAAAATAGCACTTATTCAGTTTTTTCTTTAATATTTTTAGCAGTTACAATCATTCTTTGAACAAGGGTAATTCCGGCAATTACTACTACAATAATCACTGCGGGTTCCATGTATCCAATTATTCCAATAATAGCAATTACCAGTAAACGCTCTGCTCTCTCCCCGATACCAACCCCCTGTAGCTTGATGTTTAATGCATCAGATTTTGCTCTGGCATAACTTACCAATAACGACAAAGTAATTGCAAGCATTACAAGATAAGGTTCTGCATATCCACCAACTAACAGTCCCAAAAAAATTGCAACTTCTGCAATCTTGTCAAACATGGAATCAAGGTAAGAACCCATTTGGGAAGTTTTGCCAGTTATTCTTGCTACTTGCCCATCAACCATATCAAAAAATCCAGATACAAGTAACAGTATTCCACCAATAATCAATCCAAATTCAAAGCCTAGTCCATAGACCAATGCAGATGCAAGAGCAAATACAAGACCTATCAAAGTCCAAAAATTTGGTGAGAGACCTGTGGAAGCAAAGGCCTTTCCAATCTTTTCAAGCGTAGGCTGCAGTATATCTCTTAAATTATTTAACATGTGGTTTTCCCAGTTAGACTTTTTGATAAAGTGATTTGGATAGAGTTAACAAATTTTTCATATTGCAAAATCATCAAGGGACAACTCATTTGTAGTTTAATCGATTCAAATTCATAGCAATTAAAGTAGACATTATCTTTGCTGCAATTGATGCAGTGGCACCGTTATCATATTGAGGATTTAACTCTACAATATCAACGCCTGTTACTTTTTTGTTTTCAAGTGAATAAATTAGATCAAAGAGTTCACGAGAGGTCATACCTGCGGCTTCAGGATTTCCAACACCTGGGGCATATGCAGGATCCAACACATCAAGATCAAAACTAGTATACATTGAATCAAATGAAGATGCAAATTCCTTTAAAAGTTGAGGACCTTTCCCTTCGCGTACTTGTCTATCAGAGATTGTTTTTATGTTATGTTCTTTTAGAAATTCAAGTTCTTCTTTTACAAATGCACGTGCACCAACATGTAAAATATTATCTGCACCTCTTTTTTCTACAATTCTTCTAAGATAAGCAGCATGACTTAGTTTGGTGTTTGCATATTCATCACGTAAGTCATAATGAGCATCAAATACAACATACCCAGTTTCTTTTGGAAAACTCATGTATGTACCATATGTAAGAGAATGTTCACCGCCTAAAATGAACAGTTGCTTGTTCTTTGCAACTAGTTCTGTAGTGATTTTGCCAACCATGTCAATCATCTCACTTGCCGAAACTGTATGAGTTGTATTTCCTAAATCTTCAATGTTCACATCTTCCAGATCAATGCCAAATTGTGGATGAAATATCTCAATATTGTTAAATGCATCACGAATTACATCGGGTCCAAATCTGCATCCAGGTTTGTAAGAGTGAGTGGAATCAAAAGGAATTCCAAATACAGTTGCCACCGGCTCAGAACCGTCACCAGACGCGGTGATCATTGGATTTCGGTTCATGTATAAATCTAGAAAACTCATTTTTACACCATCAGTTGTGGTCTCTGTGAGAGATACTTTGGAAGGTTTAGCCCAGTGAATGGTTTGTCTTTTGTTTGCTCACTTACTTCATTAATAAAATTATTAAATGTCAATTCTCTAACATCTCCTGTTTGTCTATCTCGAATACTTAGATTTTCCGAATTTGCTTCTTTTTCTCCAATTACAATAGTATAGCGAATCCAATCTTTTTCTGCATCACGGATTCTTTTTCCGATACTTTCGTTTCTATCATCAATATCGACACGTATATTGTGAGATGATATTTTATCAGCCAAAGTATCACATATGCCCGAGAACTCTTCTTTTAGTGGAATTACACGCACTTGTGTTGGGGCAAGCCATAGTTGGAATTGAGGTTTTCGTCCTTCCTTGATGTCTTGTGCAGCCTTTTCCAATAATACATAGATTATTCTCTCAATTGCACCGCTTGGAGAGTTGTGTAAAATTATAGGATGTTTACGAACATTGTGTTCATCTACAAATTCAATTCCGTAACGATTTCCATTTTCAACATCTATTTGATCAGTGGAAAGTGCAGATGCTTTTCCCATATTATCGATAAAGTTAAACTCCCATTTTAAAACAAAATAAAAGAATTTCTCCTTCCACATTTCGACTAGTACTGGTCTACCATGTTTCTTAACTAGTTCTTCAATAGAAGATTTGTTTTCATTATAGAAATCCTCAGTGAATCGTATTGCCATTTCATAGTCAAAATCTACAATGCCAAGTTCTTTTAGAACATCACGTGACAAATCAAATCGAACTTTGATTTCTTGAATAGATTGCTCAATGTCTTTGCAAAAGGCATGACAGTCAGGCATGGTAAACGCACGCAATCGTCTTAATCCTACTAATTCTCCAGATTGTTCACGCCTAAAGCTGTAACGAGTTAATTCGTATAATCTGTAGGGTAGATTCTTGTATGACATTTGATATTCATTTGCCATTAGAAATTGTCCAAAACATGCAGCAAATCTCAAAAATAGCTTTTTCCCTTCTGAATCAATGTTGTATTGTCTTGCCGGAAATCTATTGAAATAACTAACCATACTTGGATGATGAGAATCATACATAATTGGAGTCTCAACTTCATATCCACCATACTCTTTGACTCTGTCAGTGACATATCGTTCAATGAGTGATTTAATCAAACGGCCATTTGGAAAAAAGCGCATGTTTCCAGAATCAGAAGCCGGTTCATAATCTGCAATTGCCATTTTTTTCATTAATGCAACATGTGGTGGAGGTTCATCTACATTTCTCTTTTTTGCAGATTCATATTTTGCAAGCACTTCAAGTTTTGGATGTTTTGAAAAATTAAAATCGCCAATATTACTCAATGTTCCATCTGGGGAAAGTATTTTCCAATAAGATGTGATTTTTGATTCACCTTTTAGAGCATCAGAAGTCATTTCTTTTTCTTCGTTTGAACTTTTCCCCATACTACTTTCTTTTGTTACAACTTTGGAGCTTTCAGCAAGGGGATGTCCCTTTACTTGAACTTTGTATGACTTGGTCCAGCCAAATGGAGAATGAGAGACTTCCAACTCAGATGCGGATGACTCCATTTCTTGAAGTAAGGATAAGGCAATTGAAGGGGCTGCCAAATTTGAGCTAAGATGAGCATATGGATATAATAATAATTTTTTACAACCGATTTTTTCCATAGAATTTTTTATTTGAGATATTGCATTTTGCGCAACAGAAGAATCATCTCCTTGTTCAATTGCTACAAATACAACAACAACTTCCTCTAGTCTTTTTGTTTCAGGGGTAATCTCCTCAGCACTTTTGATCTCTTTTTTTGTGGGAGTGTATTCTATACTGTCACAATGTAATTGTAATATACGCACAATCTCAAACCAAATAATAATTGAATTAAATCTTTGGCTAGTTTTCCCTACAATGTAATGTAAAATGGCTTAGAATGTGCCTGATTTTGAAGTTTTCAGATGGGGGAAAAAGCATAGATCAAATAGAGATATCCAGATTATCGTTAATCCCATTCATATATAGAAAAAGAAAACTCTTCCTTTTCATCTTTTTTGACTATATTTTTTTCCAATATTATTCTGTGAATCAGATTAGTATTAGTCACAATTTCCAATCCTTTTAGGGCATCTTTCTTTGAAGACATTTCTTCTCCAAGAATTTTGATGACATTATTTGAAAGACTATCTAGATCTTTTTTGGTGTGTGTTGCCTTGTGTAGGAAAAAAGTAATGCTAATTGATAGGGGCTTTCCTGCACATCTTTTCTTTACATTATCAACGTTCTTGCCTAGCTTAGTAAGAATAGTTTCACGAATTATTAGTTTGGTTTCTTTAGCTTTTTTTCCTGCGGCTACTGGAACCAGCCCACTTACCTTGATATTTTGTAGTAAAACATCGCCTTTCATGATATTCGTAAAAATAAGATCAATTTAATTCGGGATCATAATAAAATATGATTGAAAAGTTTACTTTTTGAATTATTTAATAAAATACATGGTTACACATGAATCATACAAGTCACGGACTATTGTTAAAAAAAGTAATCATACAGGCATGATTATATCATGATTTGATAAGATATAGAATCAGGTCTTTTGTTGTTCAATCCGATCTTGTAGTGTAATAATTGATCGTAAAATTAATCCAGATATGCCCAAATTCGATATGAGAAACTGCACTGTGCGATTAAGTGAATCTTCGCCACGAAATCCTTCATCATAAATCATCTCTACTGACCCCTTATCAGTTTCAACAAAGGATGTGATTAATGAATAGGGTCCCAATTTCTCGTCTATTTTTTCCAGATATAGACGAAGTTCAACTTTATGTACGGAAAATCCTTGGTCTACAAAATTACCTGAAGAAAACAACACCTCAATACCATCAGGTTTACGGTTTATTCTTTGAGGATTATGTAAATCAATAATATTCATTTTGAGTCATAGCCTCCAAAACGATGTTTAAAATTTGTCAGTTTAATCTCAAGATAAGATAAATGATTCAGAGTTTAAAGTTTAGTCAGATATGTTATGTGTTTTGGAACACCATATTAGCATAGAATCATTCTGCACAGGATTTGAACATGCATTTAGAAGAATGTCAAATTATACATGTAAGAAATAAAATTTTTGCATTCACATAAGTATAGTGATTAGATCGCATTTATTTTGAGATCATACGACACAAGCTTAATCTGTAGTAATTCTGGATTCAGGATAATTGTCACAAGAAAAAAACCTTACAGATTACTTGGGTAAAAAAGTATCACAGTATTATAGACCCAATATTCTAATGCTAGCTGAATCAGTAAAGCTTTCAGAAGCGTGTACCATATTAAAAAAGAAAGATGTAGATGAGATCATCGTAGTTGATGAGTCATACAATCCTATAGGAATAGTCACAGACGAAGATATTTTAACAAAAATAAGCGAATCTCTTGTCAATCCTTCTAAAACAACATTAGGAGATATCATGGTGTTTCCTTTAATTTCAATCAAAGAAGACCAAATTATTTCAGAAGCACTTGAATTAATGCGTGAGAAAAAGATTAGAAAATTGGCAGTAATGTCAAACAGTAATTTAGTTGTAGGAATACTTTACTTGGATACAATAGTTAATCTTGTTAAAAAATCATTGGTAAAACAACAAAAACAGTCTACACTTTGGGGAGTAATTTGGAATCTTGGCATTGTCTTACAATTTACAGGTGTTTTGATGTTCATTCCTGGAATTGTTGCAACGTTACTAAATGATCCAATAGTTGCAACAGGAATATACCTAATGTCTGTCCTGCTCATAGTTTCTGGTTTTTTCATGAATTCCTATGGTGAAAAACAACCCATTACATTGAGGGGGACTGCAATTCTAGTCTTTTCCAGCTTTATGATTTTAGTGCTGTTTGGCATGATACCTCAGCTTTTTGTAATACAATTTGATTCTAGTGATCCTGTGGAATTATTTGCAGATGGATTTTTTGAAAGTGCTGCAGGATTTACAACCGGTGGATTTTCATTAGTACCAAATCCAGAAGATTTGCCAAGAAGCTTCACGTTTTATCGTGGATATGCTCAATTTGTTGGAGGACTAAGCTTCATCTATTTGATTGTAACTGCGTTTTATTCAGAAAAAAGAGTCAGCACAATGAAAGGATTCATTTCAGGAAATATTCCACATCTAAAAGAATTATTTGCGATAATCACAATCATCTTTTCTATTTATGCGATAATCATTGCACTACTTTTATTCTATTTGGGAGGTGGAGAAATATTAGATGATTTCGCTTTGGCGTTTAGTGCACTGTCTACAGGTGGTACAAGTCCAGATTCCAAAATATTTCAGGGATTTACAACACCAGAATATGTTGTGATGATTGCTGGAATGATACTTGGTGCACTACCATTTGGTTTTCATTATGCATTTGTTAGAACAAAATTTCTTTCAATTAACTTGACAAAAGAAGTTGTAGTGTATTTGAGTCTTTTAGTAATTTTTTGTATAGTATTCATATTATCAATGGATGCAAATTGGTTGGATAGCATATTCAATATAGTTTCAGCAAGTACCACCACAGGGTTCCAAACAATGAATTTTGAGAATTTGAATCCAATGGCATTCATCGTCATTATTATGGCTATGACAATAGGAGGATGTGGGTTTTCTACAGCAGGAGGCATAAAGATTTTCAGATTTATGCAATTAGCTAAATTGAGGCATATTTTTAACATAAAATCTGTCAAGATATCAGAATCAGATAGAAAAGACATCATAATTGGGATTATAATATTAGCAACAGAGATCATCATCCCATTATTAGTTGCAACATACATGACTTCTGTGGGATACGACTTTCAAAATGCATTCTTTGACGGTGTCTCTGCAATAACAACCACAGGGCATGGAGCAGGAACAGTCAGTACTGCACTTGATCCATTTATAACAATAGTTTTTGGATTTTTGATGATTCTTGGAAGAATTGAGATAATTTTACTTGTGTACATATTTGTCCCAAAACTCATGAAATAGACATTCGCAGGACATAACATTTGAGTGTGTTTTACTTGATATTCGATGTAAAAATTATTTTTTCTGAGAAATCTTTTTTGTTTTATGAAATACTTTGGCGCCCATTTTGATAGTTTTTAATTGTTTTATCACACCTAGACCAATTTTTAAAAATTTGAATACAGAAAAAATTGGAATTAATGCCAACATCAAAATATCAATCCAATATTTTTTTACAAATTTTTTTGGATTCTTTATTTTCCTATACTTGAGAATTAAATCAAGAGTCAGCAGTGCAAGAATTGGCCATATCAAAAACTCTAAAAATTCTTTAAATTGATCAGGTATTGGCAAAATGGAAGTTCCCAGCCCAAATGAATGATATTCAAATGCCAATAGCCCAATAAAAAATAACGAAGTAAGTACAAGTATTATCATGTCCAAAATTTTGGAGTTCACGTCATCAACACTATTAATTACAGTATTAAATTTATAAAAAACTACAATCAGATTATCTGAAAACACATGCACATACAGAAATAAAAAGAAAAATTAAAACTTGTCAAAACGAGCGCGTTCTAGGTCTCTATCGTCTTTAGATTCTTTTTTCCATTCTTTATAATGATCTTTACAAAGAACAGTCTTTTTACCTACAGAACTCACATGTAATCCTGCATTTTCTACTTTGGTGGTGTTTAATGAACGAGCACCCTCTTTTTCACAGCCCTCGACATTGCATTTAGCACCTTTTGAAATAATACCCATGATTATGCATAAACAAGATGTTATTTATATTTGAAAATTTTCTAGACATGGCTTGATCTACACCAGGTTTACAAAATAGGATTAGATTCAAGTGGTATACATCGTTTATAAGAGGAATATTTTTTTCTGAGATTATGGGTGGAACGAAAAAAGTAACTGCGGCAAAACAAGAAAAGAATCAAGGTGCAAAAGATGCAAAGGATTCAAAAAAGGGTAGAAAAGACAAGGGGGAAGGCGGACCACGTAAAGCAGAGATTACAGTAATGGTAAATGAAAAAGAAGCGATAAAAATAATTCAAAATTCAAAAGTTGTAACATGTCATGATCTTGCAAGACAAACAGGAGTTAAAATTTCAGCAGCAAATGCATTTTTAATAGAATCAACAAAGAAAGGGCTTGTCAAACGTGTTGGCGGATATAGCGGTCATCGCATATATCAAGCAGTTTCCTCATAGAGACAAAAAACATCTCCAGGTTTCACATTTTTTAGTGCATCAATGTTTCCTAATATTTTTCCAATTGGAGTCATTATTTTTCCAGGTGAAGCATCATCAATAAAAAAGCAAATACTTCCAGCAGATGATAAAAATGCAATGTCTCCTTTTTTGAATTCTTTTGTAGATCTTTCAATTCCAGAATCAACTATAGTTTCAAAGTATGCTATACTTTTTCCTAGAAAATGAGCATGTCCCTCCAATGGCAAAGATCTCATTATTGTACCGACAGTTCTTGGTGACAAATGTCGTTTTAGATCACATTGGATCTTTGCTTTTCCTTTAATTTCCAAGATTATCTGTTTTCTTGAGACTGATGATAAACTCAATTTGTACTTTAGAATTATTGGATTATATAACGCTTTGAGAGAAATTGTGTACTTGTCTGATGCTAATGAAGCGGAACTAATTGTAGAAGAACCAGAAGAATATGTAGAAGTTGTAGAAACTGAGGAAATTTTTGACGGGGATGTAGAGGTAAACACTGGTTTAAACAAAGCATTAGATACTTATCGAAAATTAATTGAAAAAAATGAAGGTCTAGAACCACTAACGGAAAAACAACAAGAGGCACTAGAAAAAAGAATTAAAGAGATTGAATCACGAGAAGTTGTAGAAACAATTGAAGAACATGAACCGATGGAAATTCCTTGTGAAAAAAATAAGATCACAATTGGACCACCAACATTAACAAGATTTGAAAAAGCAAGAATTATGGGAGCAAGAGCATTACAGTTATCACTAGGGGCACCACCATTTATTCCAATTCCAAAAACTGCAAGAATATCACTAGATATTGCAATGGAGGAATTAGAACAAAGAGTAATCCCAATCACCATTAGAAGAGTACTCCCAAATGGAGATTATCAAAACATACCAATCGATTATTTTGATTAAGTGAATCAATCGTCGATAAAACTTAATAGAACACAAAATTGCGAATTATTGAATAATGCTCATGGAAGAGATTAACGAAGAATATGGTCAAGAGCAGATCAACAAATCTGAGGAAACCATAGTTTACATTAGAAACGAACCAGTTATGCAATCAGCTATAGAGCTCCTGCCTATATTGGGAAATAAAAAGAAAGTAATTCTTAGAGCAGTTGGCAATTCAATTCCAAATGCAGTTGCAGTGGCAAACATTATAACAGAAAAGATGCTACATGGTAATTCCAAAGTTCAAAAAATAAAACTGGACACTGAAGCTGCGGCAGGTATTGGAAGAATGACTTCAAATATTGAAATTATTTTACTTAAAATCTAGTAAACGCTTCCAGGACCTTTTAGAAGCATATTTTCACATTCTTTGCAAACTTTTTCATCAATGTTTGATTCAAGATTGTGATGAATTTCACAAATCAACAAACTTGATTTTATGTAATTACAAAGACCAATAAATTTTGAAAGACTGGATGGAGTATATGCCATATCGGATGAAAGATTGTCAGTTAGTTCATTGATAAGAGTAGAAACTTGTTTTTCTGCCAAAAGTTTTGCAATCAAAGATGGATCACCACGTGTTCCACGAATGTAATTGCTTATAGCTGCTTGTGTAACACCAAGCATTTTTGAGATTTCATCTTCACGAACACTATGATCTTCTGCTAGTTTTTTAGCAAGAATTGCTCTTAATGCAGGAATCAATGTTTTTGATTCTATTTCTGCTGGAAGTAACATTAACACACAAAGTTTGGATAAGGGATTTAAAGTTTGCAATGAGTAAAGTTGCCTAAAGTGTAAATCAGTCAATTCATTAGGCTAACCTATTTTAGTTTCAAAAATATAATTGAGACATTGGAGAACATTTCCAAAAAATTGTATCAGATGTTAAAAGAATCATGTGAGTCATGCAAATCAAATACAATAGCATTATCAGGAGGATTAGATAGTACAGTAATAGCACATTTTCTGAAAGAACGAAAACCACAGACAGTTGCAATTATAGCAAAAGACTTTGTTGCAAGTGATCTTACATATTGTCAGAGAGTTTCAAAGGAATTTAACATACCATTAACAATTAATCAAGTAAGCACCGCAGATATTCTAAGTGCAATAGAAGAGACAATAAAAATTCTAAAAAACTTTAACGACATAGAAATTAGAAATAATGTAGTGATGTATCTTGCAATAAAGTGGGCAAAGGAGCAAAATAGTACGGGGATAATAACAGGAGATGGAGCAGACGAATTATTTGCAGGGTATAATTTTTTGATAAACAAACCAAAAGAGGAACTAGAAAGCGAGATTCAAAGAGTATGTTCTATAATGCATTTTCCAACTCAGAAAATAGGTAAAGCACTTGGAATTATGATTGAATCACCATTTCTTGATGAAAAAATAATAGAATTTTCAAAGACAATTCCAGTAGATCTCAAGATAAGAAACGAAGGAGAAAAAAGATATGGAAAATGGATTCTCCGTAAAACATTTGAGAAAAACATACCAACACAAATTGTTTGGAGAGAAAAATCACCTATGCAAGATGGTTCTGGAACTGGAGGTCTTTCAAATTTATTTGATTCAGTGATAAACGATAAAGTATTTTTAGAAAATAAAAAGGAAATAGAAGAAACAAATGGAGTAATAATTAGAACAAAAGAATCCATGCATTATTACAAAATTTACAGGAATTTGTATGGAATACCAGAAAAGCAAGGAATCAGTTCTTGTCCTTATTGTAATTTCAATGTAGAAAATTCAAAATTTTGTCGTATGTGTGGCGCTTTTCCTATCTAGATATTTTTTTTCCATTTTTTTGGTTTTCTTATGAAAATTTTTCTGCACCCATTGCAACAAAAAAAGAGTTTTTTTCCTTCATAATCATGTGTGACAGCTAATTCTTCAGCAAGTTCAATTCCACAAACAGGATCTACTGGCACAAATTTTTCACTGATCAATTCTATTTATAGATATGTAGAAAATGAGAAAAAGATCAAATTAGAAATTATGAGTGAATGATTTGCAGTATTTTCTTTGGAAGCATACCATAATCAGCATCAGGTTCTGAAACTACATACAAAATATCATCATTAATTAAAAAACTAATTGCCAATGCACGTTCTCTTGATGCTAACGCAAAATTTACACGACCTAGCTGCTTATCGAATTCTTTTCTCATTGTTACTCTTAATGCAAGTTCCATAAAGAGCATCTCATCATCTTTTTCATTTTCTAGTGGAACTACATTTTCTTTCATTCCACCTGCAACTAGTCTGCCCCGCTGATTAATCACTCCAGCAAATCTAATTTTTGGATCTATTGACAAAATAGATTTACAAATTTTTTGATAATCAAAAATCTTAGATGACAAATTCTGATTATAATTTCAAGGGACCCATTTATTATCTTTCTATAGCATTAATTATTTGAAAGAAGAAATACGCGTGAGATTATAATGTTAGTTTCTTGACTAATGCAAGAAATTCATCTTCAGGCATTGGAGGAATTTTCATTATCTCCAGATTTTCAGAAACATGTTCAGAAGACTTTTGCCCTACAAGTGGAGCCAAAACACCTGGCGATGAACGAATAAACTGTAATGCACGAAGTGAGGGTTTTAGGTCATTGAATTCAGGCATTGCACCAGGAGCTAATAATCTTCCTTGCATTAATGGCACACTTGTAAATACTCCAATGTTTAATTTGACTGCAGCTTCTAATACAGAGACAAGTATTCCATCAAGTGTTTGATTTTTTGCAAGTAGTGCTTGATCATAATGCATATTGAATGGAAGTTGAATGAATCTAAATCCATGATTCTCACCTCCAACTTTTTTGGCCAATTCAATTGTATCTTGTAATGATAGATATTGTGGATTATCAGAAGATACACGAAAACATTCCCAAGTGGCCATGCCGTAAAATTTGATCTTTCCTTCTTTTCTTTTTTGTTCATATAATTCAAAGACAGATTTGAGATTTTCCAAAAACTTTTCTTTTGAAACGTCTTTGATTTGACCTTCTACAGCATTATGTAAATACATCAAATCAATGCAATCCAATCCCAAATTCCTTAAACTACGTTCTAGCTGGTCATCAAGATATGCAACAGTCATGCAATGATAGCCAGATGTTACATCACCTTCTTTTAACACTCCTTTTTGCGTGTATTCACTTTTGATGTATTCCCAGAATTCTTGTTTTATATCAGCATCATTTGTGATATAGCCATTTTTTGTACTAATAAAAATTTGATCACGTGAAATTTTTCCTTCACTAATTAATTCAGAAATTGCCTTTCCTACAGAACGCTCTGCTTTTTGTGCTCTATAGTTAATGGCAGTATCAATTACATTAATTCCAGATAAAATAGATTGTTTAACTGCGTTTTTTACAAGTTCATCTGTCTTCTCATCTGCTTCTCCAAGATATGTACCGACACCGACATTAGACAATGTGAGATTGTGAATTTGCTTAAAATTTAATGAATTTATGTTTGAATTTTTAAGGAATTTTTTTGTTCCATCAGATGTAGCAAAGCCTGAAATCATAAAAAATATCAATCAACACTGAATTTATGTCTAGAGCATCAAAATTAGAAACTAGGCAAAAAACTAAGTACAAACAAGGCACCAGTAATCCTACTAAACATCAGTGTGGAAGACATAAAAGGTACGAGTTCATTTACAGAATCAAAATTTTTCTTCAAACCTATTCCTGCCTTTATCACTAATGGAATGCTAAACAATGTGATAAAAGACAAGATTGGAAAAATACCAATAGAAACACCAAGGATAATCAAAGAATAGGATATTGTAGGAAACATCCAAAACAGAGTTGTTGCCTTTTGTTTGCCAACTACAATAACTAGAGTTTTTCTTCCTTTAGATTTGTCTGCATCATGATCAGGAAATGATGCAATAAAAAGAACAAGCGATGATAAAACACCTACAACTATTCCACCTAAAAGGGATTCAATTGTCATGTGATTTGATTGGATAAAATATGTTCCAAGTACAATCATAGTGCCCTTAACTGCAACAAAAAATTCTGCTAGCCCAGAGTCCACGATTTTAGTAGAGTAAAAATAAATAGATAAAATTGCAAATCCCAGAATCACTGCAATAATTATCCCATCAGTTAATACAAAATAAAATCCAATTACAGAACCTAATATCAAAAATCCAAGTCCAGCACGGTAAACAGATGATGGTTTTAGTAGTCCTTCAGGTAAAACGCCAGTTCCGCCACTCATTTTAGTTCTTTTTGTTACCGTATCAATTCCTCTTTTGTAATCCCAATAATCATTTAACAGATCAACACTAGCATGAAGTGCCATAACACCAGCAAATGTCAAAACAGTATCAAGTGGATCAATAGTGAAATTTTGACGCCAATTTATTGCAAGCCCAAGTGATACAGCAATAACAGAGGCTAAAAGAAATCTAACACGTATTACTCTTAACCAAACAGATATCATCAATTAATACAAAATTATCACAACATAATATCTCTATATCAAATTGTAATAAAATGAAATAAGAAATATCAGATAGAAAAGACAATTCTGAAGATAAAATTACGTTCTACTTAAAATTGAGAATATCAAATTAGATCTATAAATTCAATCAAATTGAAAATAAAAAGATGGGAGTAGGCATTAACCGTTATTTTTCTTGTTGTTCTTGTAATTGTCATGATCATCACCATGATCATCGTCTTGAATATCATCATTCTGAGAATCTGTGAATGAATATGTAACATCAATTATTTATCAGTATTATTGATATGTTGTAATCAAATGAGCAATATTTTGTTTTTACGTGATTAAAAAAATAAAGGAAATTTTATTGGAATTAAATTTCTTCTTCTTCCCATTCTTCTTCTAATGGTACTTTTGATTTTTTTAAGAATAATACAACTAGAATACCTATCAAAAGTATTGCTGCAATAATTACATAAACAATCCATTCAGGTAATTGAAGATCTACAGCGTTCAAAGTTTTGTCTGGGGAATCAACATTGATTGTTAATGTGTCCTTTCCTTCTGAATATCCTTCAGCAGTTGCAATAAGATTTAACGAGATACTAGGACCATTTGTTGCAGTTAAGCTGACAACAGCACTGCCATCAGGACCAGTTCTAATCACATCTGGATTAACTAGAGAATTTCCATCAGTTTCTATTTTAATTGATGCACCTGCAACAGATTCGGCATTTTCATCATCTATAAACAGTTTAATCTCAACTGGCTTATCAACTGGTATTAACTCATCCAGTCCACTAGTGAATATTTTTAATTGTGTTAATGAAGAACCAGTACTTATTTCATAATTAGTTCCAATCACACCTTTTGCACTAGCTGAAATTATAGAATTGCCTATTTTTCCAGTAGTTTCAATTGGGAATGTAGCATAAGAAAGTCCAGATGGGATCACAGCATCATTAATTACTTGAATTATGCTTTCTTCAGATGAAGTAATTTTTGATTTAACATCAAATAAAGGAATTATTGGATTTTCCTGAAGATCAACAATTTGCACAATACCCAAGTTATTGTTATGATTTGCATTGATTTCACCTAATGGAAGTATTACCAATATCTTTGATGATGGTTGAGTGACAAAGGTTTTTTCCGTTTCCAATGATAAATTTGCACCTTCTCCTATTGGAACTACTTTTAAGTCGATCAGGTTTTCTTCTTCAGTTATTGTAAATGAATCACTATGAAGTTTAGAAAATGCAAAAGCAGTGTCCTTTTTAATTTCAATTATGCCATTAGTGGGGGTGATCAAATATTTTGAGTCATGTTTCAAGACTTTTGGTCTATCTTGGCTGTCAATTGCAATTAAAAAGACATCAAAATTACCATCACGATCAAACAATATACTATCTTGACCAGTTGGGGAGAAAATTCGTGTTTCTTTTTGTTCAAGTGTATTTACAACTTCAGTTAAAATAGAATCAGAGCCCACACCTTGTACAGATGCAGAAATCAAAACGGTGCCACTTTTTTGTCCAGATGAGATAGTGGCAGTGCCAAAAGAATTACCTACTTCAATTTTTCCTATATTCTTAACTGTAATTAAATTATTATCTCCAGATATGACATCTAATTTTTTTACATATCCATCGGCATAATAATTTTCATTTGTTTGAATTGGATAAAATTCACCATCAGCTAGATCATCCATAGATAAAATAATTTTATCATCATCTTCTGCATCTTCTGTTTCATCAGTTATTGGATTTCCCTCTTCATCCACATCGTCATCATCATTTTCTATTGCATTGATTTGATAAGTCACTATACTAGTTGCATTGCTAGGCATTCTTTCTGGTATGAAGAGTTGTACATCCTTTTCAGTTATTTTATCATTATCGATATTGATAGATTTTCCTACTGTTGAAAATGTATCAGTGGCAATGCCATATCCTTCAGCACTAACTCCAATCATAATATCATTGGCAAGCAAATTTGAAAGATTCAAGTCTTGTCTAAGATAATAACCGAATTGTCCTTTTTTTATCACGGTCTTTATTTCTTTCATAGTGTTATCTAATTCATCACCTACAGAATATTGATCATTTGAGAAAAAATTCAATTCAATATCTTCAGGCGTAATTGTAGGATTTCCATCAGAATCAACTACGCTAACAAAAATATCCAATTTTTTTTCAACTTCAGCAGTAATTAATTTTGGAAAGACATCAATTGCTAAGGATGTGGGAAGAGTTGATGAGATTTTTACACTTTTTGCAGTATCTAAATTAGATTCGTTTTGAATTGCACGCAAGAATGTGTTACCAACTTTTTCATTGGTTTCAAGTGTTCCCCACGCATAATATTCACCCTTTTTTATGGTCAACATATCAGAATTTGGAATGGCCAATGATTTTTCATATTCTAAATTAACATCAATATCAAAAGGTGCACGAATTACATAGCCATCCGAAGTTTTCAAATAAACAGAAAATGGCATTTTAGAATTAACATGCATTTCATCTGTAGGAATATTCAATTCTAAAATCAAATCATCAGGCAGATGAGTTTGGGTATTACCTACCTGAATCTCTTGAAATGTTGTTTTTGAGTTAAGTGTGGCAGTGATAACTGTATTTCCAGTTAAAGTTCCAGTAGTTACATTAAATGATGCATACTCTTCATTTGCTTTTAAAATAATTTTTTCAGGAACTGATGCTAGCAGAGGATCATCAGAACTTAATGTAATTGAGACATCCCTAGAAGAAGTGATAGGGATTCCACTTCTACTTAGAACATAGAGATACCCTATAGGATGCTCAGATGGACCTTCTTCTATATGAGAAGGAGATATGACAAGTTTTATTGAATAATCAGATAGGGATTCAAGATTTTGGGCAGTTGCAGTTTGTAATGGTATAGTTAGCAACAGTGTTAGCGATAAAAGAAAGAAGAGTGATTTTTTTGGAGTCATTTTTATTTCACCATAAAAAAGGAAAAAATGTGGAATTATCCACTTTGTTGACCTGCTATTACAGTTCCCACAAAAACTGCACCATTTGAAGTGGTTATCTTGAATTGTGTATCCCTACCAGTTTTTATGTTTTCATCGAGTTCGATGATAACTGTTGCTTGTTGTCCTGGTTGGAGTTCAGCAGCTGTTGTAGATAATACAGTGGCAGCAGTTTCCGCACCTGCTACACCGTTACTGTTTGTTGCAATCATGAATCCCGGAACAGTAGAGGATGCTAATGCACCACCAGCACCATATGCATCAAGCAATGGAGTTAGGCCAGTTCCTGGAATAAATGAATACACAGTACCTGCTAAACGAATTTCATTCAAAGTGACTTTCTGTACACTATTATTTTGGAGATATATAGCGACTCTTTCACCTTGTGCTAGTCCGTTATTTGATACACCTTCAGCAACACCTGAATCAAGTGCATCATGTAGTGTTAGTGATGCAGAATCTCTTGCATCATAGCCGGTAATTCGTAGTGATTCAATTTGTGGTGCACCGCTTACTTGGGCAGAACTAAAGAATCCTTGTGAGAACACAAAGATGATACTTCCACCTACAACTGCGATAGCAACTAAAAGAAGTGTTGCAATGATTGGAGCAACTGCTCTTCTTGAGGTCATTTTTTGTTTTGATGTTATGTATGTCATTCTTAATTTTGTAAAACACAAAAAGATGTTAAATAGATCTGTGTTCAAAATGCACTACAATTTACAAAAGTGTGCATTTGTAATTTGAAATGAACAAAGACTAGGAACCATTTACTTGCAAAACAATTTCAGTTAGAGGACCAATTGCAAAATTGTTTGTAGTTTCACCTTGAGCTAAAACATACATTACATACATTTGATCATTTGTGATATTAGGTGCTTGTGCACTAAATTGTATTGTATCAGCTTGATTAAGTGCATCACCCAAGTTAGATGATGTTATGCCAATTATTTGGGTAGAGCCATCACCAAAAACAGTTACAGTTGGAGGATTCACAAATCCATAATTATTTACAATTTGTACATTAGTCCAACCTTTAGGAATGTTGATAATTAATTGCCCACCAGATTTAATCCAAGTAGTGTTGCTAGTGTCTAGATCAGCAAAAACAACATTAAACGTCTGAGTACTACCAGGAACAATATTTGTTCTTGTAGACTGTATATCGTTGTTATTTCTAGAATCTACAACATTTGAAAGATACACATTGCCAATAACTTCAGTTCCATCAAACATTGTAGTTTGATATCCAGATTTACCAAATGACCCAACTGTAGTAAATACAGATGCTTGAACAACAACTGTTTCTAAAATATTTTGTCCAGCAATGGTACCAGGTAAAATTTTTACCAGAAATGGTTGTGTTGAATTTGGAGCTATTATTACAGGATTTGCAAAGTTTTGCCACATAATGACATTTTCAGAAGGGCAACTCCAATTATTTGCGCCTATAGGGAAGATATTATCAGCAATGCAGCTTGCAGCAAAAATTTTGTCATTATTATTTGCACCAGGAGCAAAAGCGGTAATAGACAGCTTACTTACTTTCATTGGAGCATTTACGGGATTTGCCACATTTATACCCCATAATGCTTTTTGATTTGAATCACCCTGGGGTGAAGGAATTATTAGAAATAATTTCGGTCTTGCAAGCAAGTCTTCATTTACTATATTGGAATCTTGTTCACTATTTCCACCATCAGTAGGTAAACGTAATGTGCTTACATCAGAAACAGTGTTACTTGTCACAATAGTAGAATCATCAATGTTAGTTCCACTTGCATAACTAGAAAAAGTAACATCATCCCCACTACCACCAGTTATTGTATAATCCCAAGAAAACAAAACAGATTCGCCAGGAGTAAGATCAACTGATATAGGAATTGGTGAAGATGACGCCGCTATTGCAGTAAAAGGAGTAACAGTAAGTGAGCTAGGTGTAACATCTTCAATAGTTGATGAACCAGTATTTGTTACAACCATTGCAATAGTGACATTTTGTCCAATAATTACATCTGGTGGGTCAGTGATTAGTTCAGATCTTAATCCATTAGATGAAGGTCCAGAACCTACAGTTACTTCAGTAATTTTTACAGTACCTAATGTTGAGATTACTTTGATATCATAAGTATCAGGTATCATGTAAAGAGGTTGACTAGAAAGAACATTTGAGGTAAATCCGGTTGGAACAAATGCGTCATCAGAATTAATGGAAAATGGTTTAGCAGGTTGAGTTGCCAGAGTTTTGTTAGTTATCCATACACGTGAGATTTCAACAGGATTTTGACCATTGTTATCAACTGAGACATTTAAGATGTTATTTGCATCAGTAAAAACTGCAATTCCAAATTGTTCTTGTTGTTTTTTAAGTTCAATATCTGCTACTACTCGTTGTGTGTTTACAATGTCAGTTTGGGAATCCAGTGCTAAGCTCATAGCAGAAAAACCAGCAATCATTAAAACAGTAAAAATCAATGCACCAACAACGGATGAAATTCCACGCTTAGAATTAGAAGAAAACGAGCTAGTAAGAGTCATCGTGCGTTACCACTCTCAATTAAAAATTCTACAGGATCAATACTACCAATATTTAACAAAACACGGATTCCTTTGTTTAATGAGATATCTTGATCACCAGGACCCAATTTGATCAAAAGATTAACTGTTTTTCCACTTTGGATTTCATTATTAACGGACTGAACAATAGAAGAGATTGACAATATTGAAAATTTACCATCGTTGGGATAATTACCACCTGAAGATAAATCTTGCAGAGTATTCAAAGTGGCACCAGATGTTTGAGAATCCCACGTATGTAAGACATTATTTAATTGAATATTTTCCAAAAAAATTGAATTAATACCAGTATTTTTAATTTTAATCATAATAAATTCAGAACCACCATTAGATGGAATTTTTTCAGAGAAATCAACTGTACAAGAAACGCCACATAATTTTTGATCTAATTCATTATCAAGATTAGATAATTGTAACAAAGTTGTAGAGTCTCTGGTGTCATATGCCAATAACTGAACAGATTTTGTTGCAGTGTTCAATGATGACACAGTAGATAAATTCCCAGTTACAAATGAATCATTTACAAAATATGTCAGAGTAGTAGCGCCAGTCACGGTTAATCCCATAAGCAACATAGTTGAAATAATATCTGCAACACCTCTTCGTTTACAGAGTTTAGAGTTTTTTTCCAATTTAGAATTGAATTTGAAATTATCGTTCATTGTAATTCTATGTATTAAATGGGCTGGCAACAGTAGAAAAGAAATTACCTTTAGAGGTGGTTATTGATATTTTGTATTCAGAGTTAAGGTACAGAGGATCATTCCAAGTAAGTGAATTAAGATTTGCATCCAAAATAATTGGATCACTTGATTCTTTGATCTGAATGGTAGAACTTACACTTTCTTCCCAATCAACTAAAATATTTTGAGTGTCAAGCTGAACTACAGTAATGCTTTCAATTGTAGATTCAGTGGTTCCAATATTTGCAAGATAAAGAATAATTTGATCAGTTCCAGGCTCAAATCTCACATGCTCAAACATTAGTTTTTCACGATATGCCTCATTTTTTGGCTTGTCATGAAAAGACAGATCGTATGAAAATGCATTAATTTGATTCATGCCATTAAACAAAACTACAGAGCCAATAGATGTAACAACACCTAAAATCACAATGCTTCCCATAATTTGGCTTACAGCACGTCTTTTTTTTAGAGAATGAGATGAGAGATGGTTCATTTGCGACCACCGTTATTTGCATACCAAGCAGAAACAAATTCTTCAACACGTGAAATTATTTTTGAGAAATCAGGATCAGAAATCAAATTAATTCCATAGTGTTTTGCCATATTTTCAACACCTTCTTTTACATCTGATACTGTAACAAGTAGGGTATTTTTGGGATCAATGTCTAGTTTTGGAATCAAAATAGAATTCATATCAGATTCATCTACTCCGGTAGATTGATTTTTGATAAAGATCAGAATAGAATCATCGTTAGATTTGCTTTTACCAAATATTGGAATTTCATGAGTATTGCCACTTTTTCCCTTTACAAGTGAGTTTAATTCAGCTGTAAAATTAAAACCACGTAACAACTTTACTAATTCATCTTTTATTTGAGTTGTATCAGAAATATTAGATATATCTGAATTTTTTAACTTGTAGCAAAATGTAGTAATAAATTTTCCAGAGTTTGTATCAAAATCATGATCATGTTTTCTACAATGAAGCTTTATCACAGCATTGTCAAATTTTTCTATACAATCTTCACATTGATACCACATTGCAGGAACTCTAATTTCTTTTTCAAAATTTTTGATTTCTTTTAGACATGAAGGACAAACAGAGTGATCAATATTTGAAAAATCAAAATTCTTACTTTCAGCAATATAGCCACATTTTTTATGCTCAAATAGATTTAATTTCTCAACATTCATTGAATGACACTTTGGACAATACAATCTCATGCTTGATGAAAAGACAGTTGGATGTATAGGACAGACAATTAATTTTTCATAGATGTGCTTTGCCAAAATACCATCAGAGACTAAATCATCCAAATACGAGACGTTATCCTGTGTTTCCCCGATATTAGATAATACAGGATAAAAGATACTACCTGCAGTATAATCGATAAAGGGTTTAATCGTCTTATCATCGAATTTTTGAACTTCCTGAATCAGATTTACAGATTTACTGGTGGATGGTTTTGGCAAATCAGGCTCAGAATTCACCTTAGGAGTAGCTGCTGGGATATTTTGTACAGGAATAGATGCATTTTTCAAAATTGATGCAAGACCACCAATATGTGGAAATTTAGCCTCAGGTGTGGATTTTGAATCACTATTAGATTTTCGTCCAAACATCAACGATACGCCTCATAACATAAGAGAATAACACATGCCATTGTTACTATTTTGTATCTAATCTATAGTAAAAGCAAAATGTTGTTCAAATGAACGAACAAGTATTAAAACACACAAGAGGCGTTAAAATATTTAAAAATGAGGCTGAAAATATTTAAAGATAAAATCTCAGCATTACAAAAAATACAATACGACAATAAAAGTATTTTAAAAGCAAATAAAAATTTGCCAGATAACACATCTAAATTAAATGAAAATAAAATTCCCCAGTTTATGACATTATCAAAATTAGATTGGGATAACAATGAAATTCATGCAGGAATAATAAAAGATCCCACAGCAAAAGGAGGATTAAGATATCAAGTAATAGAGCCAGAGCTATCAGAAAGAGACCAAAATGCTTTTGAAATCATCAAAAAGCTGTTAATCACAGAACTTTCAGTATCACTAGGTGAAATTAAAACCAAAAAAGATGCAGAGCGAAGATTAAAAAATAAAATATCGGCAATGATAAAAAAATACAGATTAAAAATTCCTTTAAAAAATATTGAAAAAATCAATTATTTTGCAGTTCGTGATTTTATCTATCTTGGAAAAATTGAGCCACTCATGAGAGATCACATGATTGAGGAAATTAGTTGTGATGGAACAAACATTCCAATTTATGTGTGGCATAGAGAACATGAGTCAATTCCAACAAATATAATTTATGAAAAAGAATCAGAATTAAATAATTTTGCAAGAAAAATGGCATACATATGCGGAAAACATGTTTCAATTGCAGATCCAATTATTGATGCCTCATTACCTGGTGGAAGTAGAATTAATCTTACACTCGGTCATGAAATTACAAAAAGAGGAAGCACGTTTACAATAAGACGTTTTCGGGCAGATCCAATTACGGTGATAGATTTGATTAAATTCGGAACAATGTCAGTAGATATCGCTGCATATATGTGGTATCTTGCTGAAAAACGTGCAACAATGCTCATTGCAGGTGGTACTGCCAGTGGAAAAACTACTGCGCTAAACGCATTGGCGACATTTATCAGACCAGGACAAAAAGTAGTTAGCATAGAAGATACGCAGGAACTAAATTTGCCTCATGAGAATTGGATTCCAGCTGTTTCAAGACAGAGCTTCACAGATACACAAATTGGAGAAATCAATCAATTTGATCTGCTAAGAGCTGCCCTCAGACAAAGACCAGACATCATAATTGTGGGAGAAACTAGAGGAAGAGAGGCATATACATTATTTCAAGCAATGGCAACAGGTCACGGGGGATTCTCATCAATACATGCAGATTCAGTAGATGCCACTTTAACTAGATTAACATCATCACCTATGGACGTTCCAAAATCTTTGATTTCAAATAGTCTCGATTTAATTACATTGCAGCTAAAAATTAGAATAGGAGATAAATCAGCTAGAAGAATAATTCAGGTTTCAGAAATAGACGGTATTGATCATACAACAGGGGAAATTAAAACACATGAAATATTCAAATGGAATCCAAGAGAAGACAGACATGAATTCATGGGTGAGAGTGTTGTATTTACTAAAATCAAAGAACGTGATGGAGAAACAGATGAGAAAATTAATTATGAATTAACAAAAAGACGACTTGCTTTAGAATGGATGGTAAAAAATGACATACGTGATCATAAGGAAGTTTCCAATAATATCATGGAATATTATTCGGATCCTGAAAGATACTATGAAAGAAAGAGGCTAGAGATGTAATATGAAGATGATGACAAAACAAAAACAAGAGGAATCAGTAGGAGTTATTCATGTTTATAGTTACAAATTACTAAATGATCATATAAAATTTTTATATCCAAAATTAAGATCAATGGAAAAATCAATAAAACAAGCAATGATGCCAATTCCTTTTGAAGTATATGTTTCAAGTATGGTTTTCTTTAGTTTAATTGCAGGAATTTGTGGAGTAATTATTGGCCTAATTGCAACTCAGTTTATCAACATTCAGCCTGCAATAGTAGGTTATTTGCTTCCACCGGTTGCAGGAATGGCTCTAATGGCAATGACGTTTGGGATTCTTCAGATAATTCCCCCAGTAAGAGTAAAAAATAGATCAACAAAATTGTTAGAAGAAATTCCTCACTTTATTGGATACATGTCAACGCTTGCTACTAGCGGCTTATCATTAGAAGAAATTTTCAAATCCATAGCAAAAGAGGAAATAGATGAGGACATTGTAAAGGATGCACGATTCATTACAAGAAACATCGAGATTCTTGGAATGGATCTAATTACTGCAGTAAAAGATCTAATTAATAGAACTCCATCAGGACCATATTCAGAATTATTGGAAGGTGCAATCATTACATCGCAATCAGGGGGGGATTTGAAAGAATACTTTAACGCAACTGCCAAAGTTCAGCTAGAAGAAAAAAAGATGCTGTTGCAAAAAACTACAGAATCACTAGGGTCAGTTGCAGAAATTTATACAATTCTTTTGATAGTTTTCCCATTACTAGCAGTAATCATGTTATCAATAATGGGTATTATGAGTCCAAGTTTGGGAGGTTTTGATTTACTAACATTGATGAATATTCTCACGTTTGCCGTAGTCCCACTAAGTGGAATATTGATGTTAGTTATGATGGATACAATGGTACCAAAGAGGTAAGAATATGCAAAAAATAAGCAGAAAACCAAAAGAAATTTCATCAAATGAGATCATACCAAAAAAAGCAATCCTAAAAAACGAGATAGTAAAATCCATCATGTTTTCACTTATTGCATCAGTTAGCGTAATTGTAATTAGTCTCAAGTTATCAGAATTTACAGGATCAACTACAATCAAAGACATTGGAATAATCTTTGGAATTATGGTTGGAATCATCCCATTAACAATTCATCAGTTAAGAGAAGTTCAAAGAAGAGATAGTGTGGATAGAAACATGCCCGTGTTTTTATTGGCATTATTAAGTTCAGTTCAAAGTGGCTCAAATCTTATCAAAGCAATAGAGCAAGCAGCTGAAAGAAATCTAGGTGCTTTAACTCCTGAATTAAAAAATCTCAAGGCAAATATCAGCTGGGGTACACCAGTTGAAGAGGCATTTGAGAATTTTGCAAAAAGAACAGGAACTAGAGTATCACGACGTGTAACAGTATTACTTGAAATGGCCATGAAGATAGGAGGAGATGTTAGTGAAAATTTAGAGATGATTCAAAGACATGTTTCAGAGATGCAAAACATTGAAAAAAGCAGAAAGTCAGCTTTGCAGCCATATACATATACAATTTACATTTCATTTGCAGTATTTTTAGCAGTTGCAGTATTACTAACTACAAGCTTCTTTACAGAAATTGAAAAAGTACAAGAGGGATTATTAGCAGCAGGTAACGGTAAAGGTAAAGCAGGATTATTCAGCTCATTAGCTGATATGGATGTATCAAAATTAGAAGCATCATTATTTAACATGGCAATAATTGAGGCAGTCTTTGGAGGAGTAGCTGCTGGAAAAATTGGGTCTGGATCGTATGTTGCTGGAACAAAACATGTTGTCGTAATGATCATTATGGCAGTAATTGCATTTAATGTGTCATAGTTATCATTTCAGATATTTTTAGCGATAATTAATTCAAATGTAATGTATAGATGAGATAATTTGTATGTAACAAATTAGAAATACATCGAGTTTGTTAGTTGAGCACATAACACGCTGATCCTTTAGTTTGCATGCATCTTAACAATAATGGAAAGATGAATGTAGCAACATGGAATAAACTAGGAAATCATGCGCAAGTGCTAAATGCAATTACACAAAATTTCCCTATGGCAAATAAGTTAAAAGTGAAAATAAAATGATGTCGTATCAAGATCAATTAAGTGGCATAGCATCAGAATTAGAGGATATATTAGATCTTGATGATTTAGAAGCCAAAGTGTACCTTAATCTGTTAAGAGCAGGACCAATCACGGCAAGTGCACTTGCAAAAGAACTAGACATAGACAGAGCACGAATGTATAGAACAGTAGACAAGCTAGTTAGCAGAAATATTATTTCAACTACACTTTCCAGTCCCAAATTATGCATTGCCGCAGATCCACAAGATGCATTGAAAATTGCACTGCGAAAAAAAGAAGACGAAGTCAATAGGATCAAAAGAGGTGGCGAGGCAATTATTGAAAAAATTAACAGTGAGATTACCATAAAACAGGGTACAAACGTTCCAACATTCAGAGTAGTCCAGGGAAGAAATAACATTTATGCCGATATTGCTCAATTAATTGAAAATTCATCAGATATAGTATACATTTCAACAACACTTGAAGACATATCTAGAATGTATCATAGTGCAATACCTGAAAAAATCATGATTTGTGAAAAGAAAGGTGGTAAAGTTAGATTACTTGTAGAATTAGATGATTCAAAACTAATTCCATTTGTAAAAAGATTTAATGCCTCTGAGACTAAAATTTGCAAGCTTCCATCAAAAGGAAGAATGGTAGTTCAAAAAGACAAACAAATGATAATGTCAGACTCTGCTACTGCAAGTCAAATGTCTACAAATTCAGAATCAGATTTTTCTTTGTGTACAAATTCATCTGAAATGGTAAGTAACATACACAGCCTTTGTAGTCTACTATGGGAAACAGCCCAACCACTAACAACATTGGATGTAAAAAACTACATTAGAAAAACCAAATAAATTTAAAATTTTAAACCAAAAAAAATCTTTATGATTTCAATTCACTGTAACATACAAATAGCACTTAAAAATTGAGAAAAAAATAGAAGGCTATAGAATGGCAGATGGTTTGTAAACAACATCGCGATTTTTTATTCGTGCAAATCTTTTAATAACAAATTCTGCAGTTTCTCTCACATCACTACTAGGATCATTCAGTGCTTTTCGAATTAATGGCTCTGCTTCAAATGCACGCATTAGTCCAAGTGATTCAATCGCTTCATGTTGTGTCAATATACTTTTGTTGTGTAGTGCAGTATTTACTAAGACCGGAATTTTTTGTCGCATGTTTCTTGCAGCGACTTGAAAACATGCTTCATGTTTTACCACTCCGTTATCATCATTATTTAAAACCCATTCAATCACATCAGATACTTTATTGAACATTGGATCATTCTCGTCTTTGTTTTCAGCTAATTCACCTATCAACCATACTGCATCCCAACGTTTTGATTCATCTTTTTCATTTTTTAATGTCTCCTCACATATTGAGAATCGTTCTTCATCTGAAAGTTTTCGCAGATTATATTCATCAAAGACTTCTATTGGCATAAAAAATCTGAAAACTAGACGTACTAATAAGAATTACCACGATTACCAGTACAAAAATTAATTATTCATAACTTATGAAAATTGAGCCTAAAAAAAGACCATTCGGAAGTTCGATTTTGTTAACCAATTGGAATTAAAGCCTATAATTAATAAAAAAACATTGTCACAGCCGGAAATAGTACCTGATAAAATCAAAAGTCCTTTTAATTATAAAATACTTGCGGGAATTATTACATCAGTAATTATTTTTCACATTATGATCAATGTAGTTATTGTTCCTGAAGATGCAGAAATAACTGCATCAATATTTTCAGTTTTTAATCCATTCATAGCATCAATTATAGGATTTATTGTTGCGTTTAGATACAAAGGAGCCAAAATTTTTCAAAAAGCATATTTAGCTTTATCAGTAGGTTTTTTTGCAATTTTTTTAGGAGAAATAACATACTTTGCATATGATCTTTTCATTCCAGATATAGAACCATATCCATCGATTGCTGATATTTTCTTTTTTGCACAATATCCATTGATACTGACTCATATTATTATAAACATGAGATTTTTTTCGCCCAAATTAAATAAAATTTCAAAAATATGGATAATAATATTTCCAATTAGTATTTTGACATCATATGCCATGTTATCAGGATTTGGATTAGATGATTTTGAACCAAATTTTGATTTCTATTATGGTGCGATATTTGTGTACGCCTCTTCATTAACATTGAGTGTCGCAATAATAGGCGCAATTATTTTTAAAGAAGGAGTTATTGGCAAAGTATGGCTTCTTCTGGTAATAGGTATTTTGTGCAATACAATTGGAGATACATGGTATTATAATTTGGAAGTATTTGACCAATATGATTTAGGACATCCTGTGAACTTGTTTTGGTATGCAGGATATTGGCTAGTAATTTATGCATTGATCAAACATAGAAACATACTTTGAATTACTAATTTTCAATCAATATAAATTTTATAATAAAAAAAATAAATTTGAATCTAGAAAATTTGTTTATGAATTTGGAAAATAGTAGCTAATTTGAAAATTTTTACAGAATTCAAACTGATCAATTAAATTATTTGTTAATATCGAACGGTTTGTAATATGGTACTTTCACGTAATGAACTGCGTTTTAATTGAATTTTAACTACAACAATATTTCTCTCGATATCCATTTTTATGTTATCAAATATAGTTCCATATTTTTTTATTTTTTTGCCATCAGTAGATACTGCATATTCATTTGAAATGAGCAAACCATTATCAATCAATTGATTTATTTTTCTATAACCCGATGTTTGAGGCACTTTACAATGTTCCAAAATATCAGCAATGATAAGGGAGTCATCTAAAACAGCCCCGATTATTGCCTTTTTATCTTCATCTGCAAAGGATTCGAGAAATATTTTGGCCAAATTTTGATCGTGTATGGTAATCCAATTGTCAGATCCTTTCTTTGATTGTTTTAGAACAATAATATTTTGGAGAAATTTTGTTTCTAATCCATCTGCACCTGCCCCAAAAAATTCTCTTAATACACTATCAAATTTATGAAAATCTTTGATTGCCTGCGCAATACCCATACCATGACGTTCCATTAATCGTTGTTCAATTTTGTTTAAGGTGGATTTACCAAGGTTTACTTCAATAGATTGACGTAAAGACGGCGCCAGTAAATTATCCAAACTGTTTTCCAATAACACAATATAAAAATAATCAGTATTAAACTAATTGGAATGTTATTTTGGAAATAACAAATATTGTTTAAAAGATACAAAATGAAGTTTTTGCTTTTTTCTGGCATTATTTTCAAAAATAAGATCTGGTTAGCAATGTATGGAGAATAAAAAAGAGGTACGATCATGCATGAATTATTACATAATAATACAAATAGGTACATTGTAGTCAGTTGTACAAAGTAGTAAGTGTTTGGATATAACATACCAATGCATATCACCAAAAGTGGAAATAAGCAAATAGTAGAAAAATGGACAATACACAGATAGGAAATGAGGTTGGTTAAATTGACATTACAAGAAAACGGAATCCTTAGAAAAACAGACAATGTTTCTATTAGAATAGATTCAGATTTGAGCAATAAATTACATGAAAAATGTATTGAACAAAAAATCAGTCTCAATACTTTGATCAATCATCTTTTAGAAAAACAAGTTAATTGGAATGAGTTGACTAGTGAAATGGGTTGGATAACAATGTTCAGATCGACATTTCGGGAATTAATGGATTCAAATTCCAAGGAAAAAATACAAAAGATCGCAGAAACAACAAGTACTATTGACCTCAAAAATTCATTGAATTATTTTTATGGTTATGTTAATTTAGATTCTATTTTAGATTTATTCAAGAAAAGATGTCAAGACATGAATGTGCAATTTAGATTAATTCCAGTAAATAACACAATCAAAATCATAATTCAACATGATCTTGGTAAAAACTGGCCTTTTTTTATAATAAGACAAATGAATTCAATATTAAATGAGATCGGGCATAGAACCATTAATGAGGATTATAACAATCAGGGATTCTCATTTGAAATTGTCAAGGCGGGAGATGAATAGAAAAATCAGGCACGGTTAACGTCAAATTTTTTAAACATACGTGAGAATATTATTAAAGATCGGGCATATTTCCAAATATGGAAATGAGTGCATTAGATCTTATAAGAAAATCCCATTATGGGTATTATTTCATCATACTAGCTGCAGCACTGGCAGCGTTAATTCATGTCATTTGCAAACCAATGTTAGATGGCGGAAACAGTCAACTAGAAATTAATCCAATTGTAATGGCATTTTTGATCTATTTTATTTGTGGAATATTCTTTACACCATTAGTAAAAAAATCACCGGTGATTTCCAGATTTACCAGAAAGGATGTACTATTTATGGCATTAATTGGGATTGCAGAAGTTTCAGCATTAATCACATATTTTTACGGAATAAGTACATCAACTGCAGTAAATGCTTCGATATTTAGCAATAGTGAAATCATTTTTTCTCTAGTTATTGCCATGATGGTTTTTAAAGAAAGATTACGAATCAAAGAGTGCATACCTTTCTCTATGATAATCATAGGAATGATGATCATACCAATAGGAAATGATCTTTATCAAAATGATTTAAGCTTGGGAAGTCTTGTAACAGGGGATTTATTGATAATTTTTTCAGGATTGTTGTATGCAATAGATATCACTTTGTGTAAGTATATCGGAGAAAGATTTGATGTGAAAAAAACAGTGCAGATAACATCATTCATTTGTGCAGCAATTACAATTTCAATTATTGCACTATTTCAGATTCCAATGGATGTGGAGTTGATACAATTACCAAGTATTTTGATAATGTCTATAATTGGCACTGGAATGTCTACATTATTTTTCTTGATGGGATTAAAACTCATTGGAGCAGTAAGAACAGTACTATTGTATTCAACCATGTCAATGTTTGGAATATTATTTTCAGGATTAATTCTTTCTGAAGCAATTACACCTGTAGATATATTTTCAACTATGTTGGTTTTTGCAGGCATATTTTTGCTAAGAAATAAACTTGCAGGAAAAGAAGAAAGTGTTGTTGAAACAGAGATCATCAATAAAACAAATACATCGTATGTGGTTTTTGCTAAAACCAAACCACTGTCAGGCATAACAAAGTCGATACCAGATACATCAACTAAAGAAAAAATCGCCATATTACCGAATTGTGGTATAGGGTAACACGCCTAAAAGACATAATTATCACAAAATGGAATTAGCAGAATAAATTCCCATATTGTTAATCTTTTGTTAAATAAGATGTAGACTTTTAGATATATTCAAAAAAAATAGGCTCGATAAAAAGTAGAAATTTTAAGAATTTTTTAAATGTAGTCAATTGTAAGTATTTGTATACAATTACGCGATCAGAGTTATAAAGTAAAAATGAACATTTCCAATAATGGAAATAGCATCAAGCATGTTACAATTAGGCAATTTTCCCGTAGATAAAGCAAATTATGATGAGATTAAGGACTATTTCGGAACATTTGGATTAACACCAAATCAAGTAAAGGTGTTTTTTTATCTTGGAAAAGTAGGTCAGAGATCAGCATCAGATATTGCAAAGGCAGTAGATGTTCCAAGAAGTGAGACATATCATTTGCTAACAGCACTGCAAAACAAAGGAATAGTTTCTGCAACATTTGAACATCCAATTAAATTTTCAACAGTATCCATTCAAGATGCAATTCACGTATTAGTAAGCGCTGAAACAGAGCGTTTAAAGAAATTAAAAAAATCAGGACCAATTTTAGAAGAGCTATGGGGAAAAATTCCAGGCTTTGTTGATGATTCTGATGATGAACCAGAAGAGAAGTTTCAAGTGTTACAGGGTGGAAATCAAGTAAATAGTAAAATATTTGATATGATCTTAAACTCAAAAAACGAATGTAGGATTCTTGGATCAGAAAAAGATATGATGAAATTTTATCATGCTAGTGTCTTTGAAGCACTAGAAGAACGTGCAATTGATTACAAAATACTATCACCAATTTCAAAAAAATCGCAGTATATTTTTGAGAATATGGATGACACAAAAATAAAAGAATTGTGCTCTACTGTAAAAGATAATCTATGTTTCTTGATTAAGGATAATGACGAAGTGCTCTTTTTTATAAAAAATTCCACGGGAAATAATAAAGAGATGAGAGCAATTTGTACAAATTCAGAAACAATAATTTATTCAAAATCTCTATTGTTTAACAATTATTGGTCAAATGAAAGCATCGGAGATACAAAATGACACGATGTGTATGTGGATATTGTACTAATGATAAGGATAGGTTTGTAGTTCATCTAGTAAATGGATGGAATGATCTTAGAAACGAACATTTGCTTAATTAAAAAAAATTCAGAAAATAATCATCAAATCAGTGATTCATCGCTTACTTCGATTGGTTTTCTCCCCATAAAACCAGAATCTTTTTCATGCCAAAATTTGATTTCAGTTTCGCCGTATTTCCAACAAAGCCATACTTCTTCATTAAATCTCTTTGAGGGAAAATCAAGTAGTCCCTGCTCTATACTTTTAACTACAACACCAGTATTTTCAAGCATCTCTGTCGCTTCATAAAATTTAGTTATTGCAGAGTTGAGTTTTTGTTTGAGTAAAACATATTCTTCAAAGGTATTTGCAGTAGCAAGACTCATCTGAAGTTCTTGGTCCAGCTTGGAGATTTCGTTCTTTTTTGCAAGTGTAAACTCAAATTTTTTGATTACATCAGGTAATGCTTGATTTGCCTCATTTTTTGTAAAATATGAAAACATGTAGTAATCATTGTGTCCTTAATTAAATATCTTAGGTGCAAATTTATTAACAATAATTCTAGTGTTAAATTATGGATGAAAAACAAATAGAGATGCTAATTACTCAAACTATCAATGGCGCATCTCTAACAATTCCAGCTTATCTAGAAGACATAAAACAAAATCAAGAAATACTCAAAGTTGAGAATCCACAAGAGTTCGTCTATGGAATGATAATGGGGATGGCATTGGGTATGAGTGGGGCCTTGTTAAGCTCACAAAAAGAAATACCTACTGCAGAAGAACAGATGAAAGTAAGAGATATCATATACAAGTATATTCCAGAAATTAGAGAACGGATCTTTAGTTGATAAAATTCACCAAAGTCGAAGAAGAATTTCTGCAATCTATGGAGGAAGCAAGAATTGCAACATCACATGCAGATATTCCACATGTAAAACCAGTGTCATTTATTTATCATGACAACATTATTTTAATTGCAACCGATTATCAAACTAGGACATTCAAAAATGTAAAAATAAATCCAAAAGTGAGCGTAACAATTGATATTTATGAATCCGGAAAACACAGAGCTATTTGTATTCAAGGAAAAGTTGAAATCTTGGAAAAAGGACAAGAATTTTTACAGGCATACAAAATGTTTGAAAAAAAATTTACATGGGTAAGAAACGAACCATGGGAAGAAAATGAGGCACCATTTCTCAAAATTATTACTACCAATAAAACAAGTTGGGGATTAAAATAAGAAAATACAATTACAAATTAAAAAATTCAAAAGGATTGAATTTAGAGTGTAAGTTCAGGTTCTATTTGTAATAAAAGACTTTGAATCGAAATAGGTTTTCGTCGTATTGAACGGACACCTAATTCTTTAAGAAATTTAGTTTGATATTCATCTAGTTCAAGGGAGCTTACAATAATGACTTTTTGAATTTCGGATGATTTTTTATTTTTTAAATCCAAAAGAAAATCAATTCCACTATAATTAGGCATACACATATCAAGTAAAATTAGATCATATTGATTTTTTAATACAAGGTCAAGACCTTTTTTTCCATCAATTGCACTTTCAAAATCATGACTTTTAGTTTTTAGAATATCTGAAAATATCTCACTTATTTCAGGAATGTCTTCAATGTGGAGTATTTTCATAACATAGGAAAAACAAGTAGATTCATAAAAAGTAGTTTGTGCAAATGCACAAACTAGAAATTTAATTTAAAAATATGAAGATCACGCACAAGAACAGTAATTAAATTACAAAGTATTTTCAGATAAGTTACGAATGTGACTGGTATCTTTTTGATATGCCATATCAAGTGCTTTTTGTATTTCATCAAGATTCTTTTTTGTAGTTGTTTGATTGCCTTTAATTATTTTGCATTCTTGTATTATGGGTAATGCACAAAAATTTCGGTATTGTTCGTATGAAACTACACAGTAACGAGTGTCAGATTCATCTTGAAATTTATACTGAATTTTAAACGGCAAGTTAAATTAGGAAGGAATGTATTATTAATAACTTTTAAGATGTATTCAGAATCACATGATACTACACATGATTTTTAATAGATTTCATAACAGATACTAATTTTTCAACAGGATATGGTTTTTCCAAGATCTTTGTAGCATTTAATTGAGTTATTTTGTGAGTTATGGATTTGTCACTGTTCCCAGTAAGAATAATGACGATGGCATTTGGATTAAGTTTTTTGATATTTTCTAATCCATATAGACCATCGTAGTTTGGCATTGCAATATCCATAATTATAAAATCAGGAGTGTGTTCAGCATACAAATTTACTGCCTGTAATCCATCAGTACCACGTCCTATGACATCAAAGTTTTCAAGTAAAAGATACTCAGTCAATAACTCTAGAATATCTTCATCATCATCAATTATGATAACAGAACCGTTCATGATTTTATTTTTTCTCACATAAACAATAATCTACTGTATGTTATTTTTTTAACAAACAGCATATGTTCATAAATTTATAAATAATTAAATGACATAATTTATTTAAATTAAACTGACTTTTTTAGATCTAGATGAAATTATAATATTTATTCAGAAGCACATAGTTATCAATTTTTCTTTACAATTTTATTATTTTCATTTATAGTTTTAACTATATGGTTACAATGATTTTTAATATTTTCAAAATATCGCTTTGCTTCTTCATCCATGTGTTGTTTATAATATATTTCAAGCATTGCAACAGATAGCTCAATTACAGTTAAATCATCTAGTACAACATTCATAAAAATATTTGATCTTTCTACCTCATCAATGGCCATTCCAAATTATTATCAAACTAGCAGAATATAATAGATATTTACCAAATTTGGGAATGATGCTTTAGACCAAAAATGAAAACAGAATAATTAAAGACATCAAAAAATTCCATATATCATTCAGATATTAAAAAAGCAGAATCAAAATGTTTTAAAAAATGTGAATCACTAAAGATATCAAGTAAATTTGAAACTCAATTAAAACAAAAATATGAAGTCATAAAAATGAGATAAAAACAACAGAGGAACTCAAGATAATTAGTAGAAGAAGGTTTGGATTTTTTAGATACATAGGTAAAAATTATTTCAACAAGATTAATTAGTATGATCTTCATAATTGCATCATGCCTGGATTTGATCACGTCATTGCAAAATCATTGAGTGACGTTATTGAAAAAAACCTAGGCAGAAAAACAGTTCAGAAGATCGAGGGAAGATTATTTGAAAAATATGGCATTTCATGGAGTCAGGCATTAGAAGAATTTGAAAGACTGGATTTTGTGTTAAAAGAACTATTTGGAAATGCAGGTGCAAAAGGATTAGAGAATAGATTTTGTGAGAGCATATTTGATTTAAAATCAAAGAAAACAGATGATAGTTATATTACAATTTCTGATCCAGATATCAATTCAACGATAATACAAACATTTGGAGATTTGGAAAAGAAAAAAATCATAGAATCAATTATTTCAGTACCAAAAGTCGTCTATGAAATAATTAAAGAATGTGATTTATCTCAAACATCAGGATATAGGAAGATAAATGCATTGATTAATGACGGATTTTTAATTCCAGCAGAATTTGAGATTAAAGAAAACAAGAAAATTTTCAAATATATTTGTGTATTTAAAAATTTAAAAATAGACATAAACTCAAATAAGATCAAAGTCAGTATTCAACTAAATGATTCTCAGCTGCAAAGTTCATTTCTACGTGCAATTAAAGCGTAAGTTACAATAAATCATACAACAAAATATAATTGTAAATCAACAACTAGAATAATTAATCTTTAATACAACTAAAAAAATTAATCATTGATGTCATTTTGAATAAGTTATTTTACTTCTATGAGGATTGAAAACATCATGACAGAATCTAATCGGGTAGTTATTGTTGATGATAATGAGGACATAACTAGTGTGTTATCAGATATTTTAGATATTGGTGGATTTAATATTGTAGGAATTGGGCATGATGGAAAAGAGGCAGTATCACTATATAGAAAACACAAACCAGATTTTATTTTATTAGATGTAAGAATGCCAATAATGAATGGAATTCAAGCGCTAAAAGAAATTAAAAATGAAAATCCTAATGCCAATGTGATTATGATTACAGCAGATGATGGAACTGGCATAATACAAGAATTAAAAAAACTTAACGCAACAGCAATAATTGTTAAACCATTCAAAATTGAAACAA
>JAHFUX010000043.1 GCA_023264875.1 Nitrosarchaeum sp. | reverse complement strand
CAGAATCTATTGGGATTCCATTAATATCGCCTTTTAGTACCACAACAAGACTTCCCGTTCTGGTTGGAATTATTTTAGAGTGATAATGTCCTGCTTGCGAGTCAGAATCAATGTCGAGTGTTTTTTCCAATCCACCAGATTTTACACTTGCTCCCAGATTTTTGAAGGCATTTTTTACACCACTTTGTCCGTCTGATGTCTTTTCATTTATTTCAAAAGTAATCGCATTAATAAAGCCAACAAGTGATGGTTCTTCCTGCCAACCCACTTCAATTTCAACATTCTCCACTGATATTGTTTTGTGTGCATAAGCTGAAGATAATCCACTAAAAAGTAATAGTGATAAAATAAGAACAAATGAAGATATGTTGTTCATTAATAACGTCTAACTATAACGTGTTATTATCTTTGCTCAATTCTGGTACATACATAGAAGTAATCAATTGTTTAAATTATCATAACAAGATCTTGTAACTGTGAGAAAACTTCCGTTTCTTATTTCTATAATTATTGTTTCTAGTATTAGTGTTGGCTCAGTATATGCTCACCCAGAGATAAAAATAACAGAACCTGCACAATTTTCAAACGTTTCGGTAGGAACAACACAAGTAATAATTCGTTATTCTGAAACAGTAGAAGTTGAATTTAGTACAATCAAAATTCTTGATAACACTGGAAATCAAGTAGACAATAAGGATACAAGATATTTTGATAGTGAAAATTCACTTATTGTTACTACAAAACCACTGAATAACGGAGTGTATACAGTAACAAGTAAAGTACTTTCAAAAGTGGATGGACACATAGTAGATGATGCTTTTGTCTTTTCTGTAGGGAATGCAAAAATACCGCTTGACCTTTCGAAAGAAAAAGCACAACGACCTTCAATATATTTCCCAGAAGCAGCAGCACGATTTCCAGGGTTGGTTGGACAGGTAGTTGTGTTAGGTTTTGTTCTTTCTTCATTATTAATTTGGGGATCCCTTAAAACAAAAAAAACTATGAGAGAAAACTTTGATGCATTAGAGAAAACCCATTCTCATTTATTTTTAAAATTAACTGGGATTGGTTTGTTGTTGGTGTTGGCATCAAACATTTTGATGTTAGCAGTTCAAGCCATAACTCTACAAACTACAGCCTTTGAGGTAATAAAAACTGGATTCGGAACAACTTGGTTTGTAAGAATGGTAATTACAATAATTTTACTTGTAATATGGTTCTGGTCAGAAAGAAGGTCAGTTATTGGGAAAGCTCAACAATTTCTAATTCTTGGATTCTCGCTTGCTTTAATCTCAACTACAACAATGTTGGGTCACGGAACAGCTAGTATGAAAGAACCTGCAATAATATTGGATTTTGCACACAATCTTCTAGCCTCAGTGTGGATTGGCGGGGTAATTTATGCGGCCTTTGTAATGATTCCCTCATTTTCCAAATTAGAATCTGATAAAAAAGAGCAGTTTTCTCTTTTAGTTTTACCTAAAATTTCTAGCATAATAATAATTGCAGTAGGAATTTTAATTATTACTGGTCCTACTTTGCTTTGGTTTTTGGAAAGTAATGTAGGATTACTTTATGACTCAACTTATGGCAAATTAATTCTAGTAAAAATCGCACTTGGAAGTATTATGATCGCAATAGGTGGGTATAATCAATTCAGAATACAAAGACCTGCAGAAAAAAACCTAGAATCTGGTAGAATATCTGTTTATAATAAATTTAGAAGATCATTAAAATTAGAATCGATAGTTGGGATAGCCCTTCTTGGTGTTGTTGCAATGTTAGCCAATAGTTCTCTTCCTGCGGGTGAATTACAAGAAACACAGGCCGAAGAGATATCATTCGAGTATAAAACACTACAATTCTCAAGTGCAGCCAAATTTGATATCTCAATAAATCCTCTCTCAACTGGTACAAACACGGTCACAACGTCTATTGACTCTCTTAATGGAGAACCACTAAATGATATATTTGAAGTAATATTGAAGGTCTCAAATCCTCAGAAAAATATTTCGCCAATTGATATTAAGTTATTACCGATGAAATCTGCAGATTCTAATTCTCTAACACAGTATGTAGGCAATGCAACAATTGGTTTTCCTGGAATATGGCATATAGAAATTGTAGCTCTAAGAACACAAAATGCAAACGAAGCAGCTTCTTTTGATGTTGTGATAAAACCTCGTCTTTCTGAATTACAGACAAACATAATTGAGTATAGTTTTCCAGATAAAACCGTTGCACCACTCTTTCCTGTTTTTGATGGTAAAAATACAATATGGATTAGCGATACCACTAAACCACGAATATGGAAATTTACAATTGATGATAAACGATTCAGATCGTACGAATTTGATGGACAAATTTCTTTGACACTGAATATAGACAATGATGGAAAAATTTGGTATACTGATACACCGAACTCAAAGATTGGATTCTTTGATCCATCTACTGAAAAATTTGAAAACATTGATCTTCCAATAAAATCCATACCTATTTTCACAGAAACTGACCTCAAAAATAACATCTGGGTTGCATTGGCAGACAAGAATATTTTGTTAAAGTATAATCAGGATGAAAAGAAATTTGAAGAGTTTAAAGTCTCAGCTGCTCCACAAGCAGGAACAACCGCTCTTATTTTAGATAAATTCGGCAACATTTGGTTTACTGAATTACAAGCAGGAAAAATCGGAGTCATCAATCCAGACACAGGAGAATTTAAGGAATTTGGGCCACAAGACTCACTAAAAGAACCTACAGCTCTATTCTTTGATGAGAATGGAAATCTATGGATTTCCGAACACACGGGACTAGCAATTACAAAATTTGATACAGTTCTGGAAACATTTGAAAGAATTTCTCTGTTAAATAAAGATGCATTACCATTTGGTATGACATCTGACAAGTTTGATAACATTTGGGTTGGACAACATACAGCTAACAAGCTTGGGGTTTATGATCCCTACAATGGTAATTTTAAAGAAGTACCAATCCCAACCGAGCAATCGTTTACACAATTTATCACATCTGATGATAATGGAAACATTTGGTTTGCAGAACAACGTGGTCAGAAGCTTGGAATGGTTTCTATAACAGAGATTCCAAGACAGACAGTAGTTGCACAAAGCAGAGCGTTTGAGATAAAATATGCAGAGCTTGTATCACCACTTATATCAGCAGGCATTATTGCAACATCATTATTCTTTGTAAATAGTATCAAGGATAAAAGAAGAATAAACAGTTTAGTAGATTAGAAAAGAACAGTTCATACTTGTTTTATGCTTGGAATTATTGTTTTATTTTTTATCAATCCAGCGGATTTGATTCCAAGTGAGACCGAAAAGATGACGATCGAAATTAGTACAATCATTCCACCAGGTGCTATATTAAATGTGTAAGAAGCAAGTATTCCAGTTACTACTGAAGAGACTGCAAAAGTCATAGAAAGTATTGCAGTTTGTTTAAAGCCACGAGAAAATAACATTGCGGTTACATTAGGTATAACAATTAATGAAGAAATAAGTAAAATTCCTACAAGTTGCATAGAGCTTACTACTGTTATCCCAGCAATTGTAACAAGCAGATAATTCAATTTTTCAACTGGAATACCGCTTACCTTTGCTTGTTCTTCATTAAATGTGGCGTAAACTAGTTGCCTATACAGCAATAAGATTACAATCAAAATGGAGCCTGCCAGACCTAGGATTAAAATTGTATTTTCTAAACTAACAAGCAAAATACTTCCAAAAAGAAAGCTGAATATATCTACAGTAAATCCACCTGCCAGACTGATAAGAACAACACCCATAGCAAGACCTGATGAAAGCAAAATTGCTACAGTCGCATCTCCTGAAATTTGAAATTTTTGCCTGATCTTAGTAAGTCCAAGTGCACTTGATATTGAGACTCCAAATGCAACCCACATTGGATAAATCCCAAGAAATAATCCTGCAGCTATTCCACCAAAAGCTGCGTGTGCAAGAGCATCACCAAAAAGCGAATATCTTCTAAGAACTAGAAAGAGTCCAACAACTGAACACATGAGAGCAATAGCTATCCCTGAAATGAGTGCCCTATGCATGAATCCATATGAAAGAATTTCAAATACCATACTAATCCTCGTGGTGATGCATGTGCATCTGCATCGATGATTCTGAATACATTTTTAGTAGATCTTCATTCTGGAAGAAATCTTCTGATATGCCATGAAAGAATAGTGTTCTGTTAAGGCAGGCAACTTTTGATGCAAGTTTGGCTACTGCATCTAGATCATGTGATGACCAGATTATTGTAATATTTTCTGTCTGATTTAGATCATGTAAAATTTGATAAAACAATTCTTTACTTTGTGAATCAATTCCAGTGACAGGTTCGTCAAGGATTAAGATTTGTGGATCATTTACAAGAGCTTTTGCGATAAAGACTCGTTGTTGTTGTCCTCCAGATAGATCACCAATTCTTCTGTGACTTAGCTCATGGAGCCAAACTTTCTGTAAAACT
>JAHFUX010000042.1 GCA_023264875.1 Nitrosarchaeum sp. | reverse complement strand
ATTTCATGTGTTCTTGCATCAAGATTCTCAGTTTCAACAGAAGATGAAGAATATACTACAATTACACTTATGATGACTATAGATGTGATAATACCAATTAAAATTCCTTTTTTATTCATAAATCAAATCTTAAAAAAGTGTTTAAAAACTTATTCTAAATTATGAGATGATTTTCGCTTGAAGAGATTTACAAATTTGGAAATAGCAGTATCAATTGGACAAATCTCACATAACACATTAGAAGAATGTTTGACTAGATGTTTCTCAAATGTTTTTCTAGAATCAAATATCAGATCACATCTTGTGCAGTAAACCTTTGAAATGTTATTTCTAGGAAACTTTACCATTAGTATGATTTATAGTAAGATCTTATAAAGATCTTGTTGAAAATCACTAACTAGAAAAATGTTTAGACATAATCTGGAGAGACAAACAGTTCCAAGTAATTAATTATAGAGAGATATTATCCATTTCTTTTAAATTAGATTCTGTTGGATGAAACCCAATTTTATTTTTTATTTACTAGTAGATCTAATTCTTTTTTTATTATCGGCTTATTATTTGTAAATACTTCAACGGTAATCTTAAAGGGCATTTTACTAAAAGTAATGTTATAAGGAACTATTGTAATTTGATGGTCTCCTGTGTTTTTGTTAGGAAAATTTAATGGTGGAAGTTGAATTGAAGGTTTATCGATTTTTAAGTACTGACCATTTACATCATCAGTCTTTGTAGTTAGAACAATATTTTCAAATTTTTCTTTAGAATTCTTTACATTAACAGTTAATGTCGTAGGTGTGTCTGAATTTATTTTTGATTTTGATAATTTTATTTTTTCAAACGATAGTTGTTTTTTAAATAACCCCAAATCTTAATCACAATACTAGAAAGACATGTCCTTTATAATTATCACATTTGCTGGTCATAAGAGTACCATAATCAAATGTCACTAAGTTGCATTGGTATTTTACGTACTGTTTATCGTTAACCCTGCACATGAAAAGATAGACCTGTCTTTAATTTCTGATTGCCATTTTCCATGAAACTTGTAAGTCAGTAGATGTTCATCATAATAAGAAACATAGTCAGAAATACCACATTCTCGGTATTTCCAAGTCTGTAACACATCACCAGAACCAGTGTTTACTTGTACTGTAACGTTGAATGGTTCAGGTTTTGCACCAGCATTCACATACCTGCTTGCAAGTTCATAATACCAGAAATTTTCTTTGTTTGGAAGTGATTCAAGATAAAATGACTTTGCAGATGAATCTAAAGTATTTTTAGGTCTTAGGATTACTGAATTAACATCCTCAACTGGAGAGAATTTGAAAAATGTTTCCACGGTCCTTGGAGGAGTGATGTCTGTTCCTTCAAAATTTACAACAAAGGACATTGCTCTTTCGTCATTAGTTGGCATAATTGGTCCTAACACGTCAAGTAGATTCCTTTTTTCTCTCACTGTTGGTTCCTTCCATCCGCGTTCCTCAAATTTTGTCATATGATTATTTTTTACACATATTGTGATGTTGATTGGTGGTCGGATCATCAAAGTGTAACCATCATCTAAGCACACAATACCTTCTGATGGAACTCCAATTGCTCTTTGAGTAGTAACTGAAATTTTTCTTAGGTTTCCAGTATGATCAAAGAGAGGATCGTTTTGAGGGGATGTTTTGAAATGATTTCCTACACAGTCTGCAATAGCTGATCCACGTATCTCTGATTTTAGTCCTGGAGTGTATTTGATAACAGCCATGTGATCACTTAGATATGTTGATGAATCTTTAATGGTGCAATCAACATACATAGTTGAAAACAATACAGTGCCATCTCCTGTTACTGTATCAAATTTTATATCTATTGGTTCTGGGGACTTTTCAGGATTGGTGTATCTACTTACAAACTGATACATATCTTTGTGGTAAATGTTTGGCAATCCACCAATCTGAACATCAGAGTTATCTAACGTGTTAAATTCTTGTAATAATGCAGATGATCGTTGACTTTGTAATTCTCCGCCGTACCAATGTACAAGATTTAGCATTGCTCTATCATATGAAGAGGGCACTGAAACACGGTCTTGAGATTCAGATTTTTTCTGGTCAAAATTTACTTTGAATCCATTACATTTGAACGTCGAGGTATCGATAACATCTGCAGCTCCGGCAATATCACTTAATGAATAGTAAAGTAGAATATCATCACGTTTGATTTTAAAATCTTTGAGTTCACAATCAGCATACTTCCATGATTGAACTAGAGTTCCATCTCCACTTAGATAATCAAATGTGACATCAAATGGTTCTGGCTTTTTACCTACATTGATGTATTTACTTACAATATCATAATATTGCATTTTGTCCTTACTTGGGAGAGATTTTATTGTGAATTCAGTTGATTTGATATAGTCATTTCTCTGAATTGTTGACAAATGTGGCTTTGTAACTAAAACTGTATAAGTTGGAGTTGGAATACCAGGTTCTGGAATTGGTGGGGGCACACCTTCTTCACCACCTCCACCTTCTTCACCACCTCCACCTTCTTCAGTACAGTGAGGGTTATTTGGTGGACATGGCTTGCATCCAGGTGGTTTTTCTCCAGGAGCACAAGGAGGATTCGGATCTTTTGAACTTGAGTAACTTGACAAACTAGTTGGAGTCTCATTTGGGATTATTGCAACATTTAACTTGACGACTTGAGATTGAGTTTGACTTCTTTGTTCAATCTTTGGAGTAAACTTACCAATTGTACTAATAGTAAATGGTTGTGTTAGTTCACCACCAGAAAAAGTTGTGACTAATTTTGTTATTCGGGACTGTTCAGATGGTATGAAATCCACATAATCAAGCGGTTTTTCTAGTGTTTTTTGTGGATGTTTTGATATTCCATCAAATGAAAGACCAGTACATTGGAATATCGTTCTGTCTCTAAATTCTTTTTCAAATTTGTTTGTAAATTTTCGAAGTAATAATGAATCTTCAAGATATGTTTTGTATTCTAAAACTTGACAATTAGTATATTTCAAACTTTGAAGTTGTGTTCCATCTCCAACCAGCACATCAACTGTTACATCAAATGGTTCCGGAATTTTACCCGAATTGATGTATTTGCTCATCAAATCATAATACCATTGATTATCCTTGTTTGGAAGAGATTCCAAGTAGAATTTTGGCTCTTTCCCAAAGGGAGAATTTGGTAACAAGAATTGAATCTCCTCGTGAGTTATCGGGGAAAACTTGGTAAACGAAGTTGCTGTTCTTTCGGGTGTTATGTCAGAACCCTGAAAGTGCACTACAAATGTTTGTGCTCTAGTAGAATCATCTGGAATAAAAGTTTGTTTTGTATCTACATCAGTGTTAGAATCTTGATTTATTGATAAACCACTGCATTCAAAAAATGTCTTGTCTCTAATTTCAGATCCTGGCCCTTGTTTGAATCGAAGTAAATTATCAATAAAAAAAATCACATAGTTATTTGCAGAACAGTCAGTGTATTTCCAGATTTGTAGAATTTTTCCACCTCCAGTAACAAAATGTATTGTTGCATCAAATGGTCGTGGTGTTGCGCCAGGATTGATGTATCTGCTGATAAATTTATAATAATTTTCCTTATCTTTTGTTGGAAGAGATTCAAGTGAAAACATTGGCTTTTCGCCAATTATATTACCTGGCACAGAAATTGGTAAACCTGAAGTAGGATCTTTTGTTAAAGGCATAAACTTGGAAAATGAATAAAATGTGTTTATAGATGTTAATTCACCATTTGAGAATTGGACTATAATTCGATCTGCTCTATTTTCTTTTGTAGGTATGATTGGAGTTAAGAGGGATTCTACTTTTTTAATAGGTTCCTTTTGAGTGAAATTCTCACTAAAGCCGTTGCAGATAAATGCCGTTTTATCTCTGATTTCAGATACAAAATCACCTCCAAATCTCAGTTTAAGTAAACTCTCATCCAAGTATGGTGTGTATGAGTTGATTGTACATTTTTGATACTTCCATATTTGTATGGCACTTCCATCTCCAGTCATCACGGATACTGTTACATCAAATGGTTCTGGCTTTTTTCCAGGATTTATTGATGGAGCGATTAAATCGCCATAGAAGAGTTTTTTGTCTTCGCTTGGTAACGACTCTAGTTCAAGACCATATTTGATGTTCTGGTAATAGTATGGATTATTAGTTTGGTCTTTGCTAATATGTGTAAATTTTTGAAATGTATCAAATCGATAAGTATTTTTGAGATCTCCATTTGAAAATTCCACTACAAAGAAAGTAGCTCGACTAGCGTCATCAACAATTGCTTTTTGCCCCATATTTTTTGTGTATTCCTTGTAAGCATCAGATATTTCATTTAGCGATGATTGTTCAGTTGTTTTTCCAGGTACTAGATACGGAGTAATAGGCCTTTGTAAAAGTGTGAGAATTTTTAATCCAAAACCATCTTCAGAAAAGTAGTACGGATCTGTTTGTGCAATTAAAATAGAAAATGGCTCTTGCTCCTCTGCGAATACGATGTTAGTAGTGAATACCGAAATAAAAAATAAAATAGCAAATAAAGAAACAATATG